>DAOUFX010000535.1:0-4629 GCA_034429675.1 Anaerolineae bacterium
TGTTGGCCTTTCAAAGCGATGGTTGAAATGGGCCAATTGCCCACGTTGATGTTGCCAATCTCCACCAAATGCTCCGGGTCGTGAACATCCACCACCTTGATCGCATTGGCCGAGCCGGGCATGACGCTCCAACCGACATTTGCATAAAGCGTGTCGCCTTCGACGACAATATTGAGAACGGGAACGTCGTCTGTGTCATAGAAACCGGTCTCCTGGATCGTATCGGGCTGTGAGATATCCAACCCATATACACCACTACTGCCCACAAATTCCTCACCTGACCACGACTGTTGTGTAGATGCATACAGGGTGTTTTCAGTCAGCGCCAGATCGCTAACGGTTGCCTCGCCCATCTCAAAAACTGCCGCTACGGATAGCGAAACGGGATTGGTGATGTTCAAGCTCCACACCCCTGCGCGTGCGGTTCCCACATAGAGACGTTCCCGGTTGGCCGCAAGCGATTCGGCGCTCGCCGGCAGCGTGTACTCGCTCACGACTTGCGGCGCCGTTACATCTTCAACATCCACGACCCACACGCCACGTTCAGCCATCGCGACATAGGCGTAGCCATTGGATACGGCGATGTCCAGCGCCGTTGCAGGCAGTTTCAGGCGGCCAATCAGCGTTAAGTTGGATTCCGTGTTGATTTCGAGGATGACCAATTCAGCGCCAATGCCGACATAGGCGTAGTTCCCGTGGATTTGCATGGCTGTGGCTGCGCCGCCGATGGAACTTATCAGTTCTAAGTTCGGGTGGGAGATTGACGCCGTTGTTGGTGTTTTTGTTGGAGTTGATGGTAAAAGTGTTGTGTTGAGGGAATTCTCATTGGGTTCTTCTTGAACCGGTATTTGATCTGGGAAAGGCGCCGCCGAAAGCAATGTTTTCTACGGATATTGATGGTATAGTGAACTCCATAGTGAGGATTCGCCCATCGGTCGAAGACGAGAATATCGTCGGTTATCCAAACTAAATCGGAGAACGGCCGCCATGGAGAGGGAAACCCTTGAATCTCCATCGTTACACCCTCCACAGTATCTTCTACGAAAATATTGAAGCTTTCCTCATAAGTGGTAAATGCTTTGAAAGTTCTACTTTGATTTGCGGTAACATTTTCTCGTACTATGTTAGGATCCATGGTAACTTCGACAACCTTAATCTCAACAGGTATGCCAATGTGACTAATGTCCACGCCATGGTGATGTGGATCATCAAGGGTCGGCGTGGGAAGCCTGCTGTTTTGAGGTTCAGAGTTCTGACAACTGCCCATTATTATTGCTATGAGGAAGCACAGAACCAAGACCAGTCCTATTTTTCGCGAGTTTCTATGTTTGTTATTGGTCATTTTCCCTCTGGATCCTGTTCCGATCAAGCGCGAGGGTGTATCGTAAGTGTAGGTAATCACGCGGGTAACGCCGCCGATCGTTTCTTCTGCGCGCACACGGTTCCCAAGCGCGTCCAACGTGCAGATGTAACTCGCCAGCGCGCCGGCGACGCCGGTGTGGGTGAGGCTGCGCAGGCGCCCGGCCTGGTCGTACGCATACACGTTCGTGACATCGTTGGGGCGTTCAATCTTCTTCAGCCGCCCGGCGGGGGTGTAGGCGTAGTCCACGTTGCGACCCTCCCAGTCGGTGACGCGGATCAGGCGGCCTGCCGCGTCGTGGGTGTAGGTGACGACTTCGCCGCCGGGGTAGATGAGGGCTACGCGCTGGCCCAAGATGTCGTTTTTACACCCGTTTTGTCATTATTGCTTTATGGCCCCCATCCCACCAGGCGATAGTATTGGTCAATTTGGGCAATCCAAGTGATTTGGGTTCCGTCCTCACTGGCAACGACCAAATGATCATCATTTTGTACTCGCCATACAAAGGCTATATATTCCCCATCTGGAGACCAAACCGGGTGATCCAGTCGAATTTCCTGATAATCATAAGAGCCCACTGTATAGACGCTGGTATCTGTGAGCCGTGACTGCTTTCCCGTTGCAAGATTGAAGACAAATAAGTCATCATAGAGATCCACCTTATCAGGGTGGCTTGAATATCCAATATAAGCTATTTGTGCTTCTTGCGGTGCCCAACTGTAGGCACAGGCAGAGGCGAATTTTTCGATTCGGGTCACTTCCACACCTGTAGAGGCTTCCACAATAATCAGGGAGCTTCCATTACTATCATAGGCGATGTAACGTCCATCCGCTGACCAGGAGGGGTTCAGCATGGGAATTTGGCCTAGTGATGATTTCACCGGTGTTATTGTGTGATCAGAAAGTGTAACCATGTAAAGTTGCGCAGGATCATCAAAGCCGACTTCACCATCGCCATTCGCATCTTCCAAACGCGCACTGATGACAATGTGCTCACCATTTGGCTCCCAGGCGAAGGTTAATACCTTCCTATCAAGAGGAGTCAACCGGATTTCATCATTTGTCGTCGAGTCGAGAATATGTAGTGTGGTATGAGGGTAGACTGATATTGTGCTGCCGGTTGGGGTATAAGGATCCCGCAGAATTAGATAAGCGAGCTTACTTCCATCAGGAGACCACATGGGAAATAGTTTTTCTCGTTCATCCCGCAACAATAACTGGAACTTAGAATCTTCCAGAGTTACTTGCCAGATACTGTCAGCGCCAGACAACGCGTCAAGGTATAGAAGTTTTGTCCCATCGCTAGAAAGCGAGGATTCAAAACACTTGTCTTTGCAGTTGGCGACTATTGGTGATATCTGACTGTTTTTCGCAATATCTAACCTGCAAATCTCCATCTTTGAATCAAGAGATTCTATGACAAAAAAACCAGATAGATGGGAGAGAACCTCGGATACTGGACTTGGGATTGGTGTGTCAGGGACACAACCTACAAGGAGACAAATCATCGCTGTAACTATAATTAGTACGAGGAATGGTTTTTTCTCCGCATTCCTATCATTGGATTTTTCTTCACCTAACATATTTACTCCTTATGGTACGTCTGTTAAACCAGTAAGTGCGGGCCAGAAATATTCTTTGACCTTATCATAATATAGATCCGTTTCTAGTTGGGCTTTTCGATGTTGTTCCGCCCAATCTTGGTCGGCCTTTTGCAATGACTCTTTCCCATACCATGCACCAAGTATTTGATCACCATACTGATCGAAGGAGAAAACCTCCACGATGCCTGATTTGTGCCATTGCGCAAACGCTCTGATACTTTCGGGATATTCGTCGTCTCCGTAAAAAGTTAAGTCGATATTAAGTTCCTGCGCCTGTTTCTGAACAATCTCGAAACTTGCAGCCAGATATTCTATCCACTGTTCATGTCCCCGCCAAACGGCGGCACGATCAGACGGAACACCTCCTATCTGTCCTGGGATTCCATCATAGTAAAAGAAAGGGTAGTCGTAAGTATCTATGCCATATTGTTTGATTTGTGTTTTTACGTTGTGGTCAATGTTGACTATTCCTTCAGTTTGATATTCCAATTTTTCTTCAATATTGCCAGTTTCATATCCCATTTCGACCAAAGTTTGATGATAGAGCTCAAGGGAAGAAACCGTGCTGTACCTCTGCAAATCGAGCCATTCATTGTAGAGTATCTCGCCAAACTTAACGCAACTTACGATTTGTATTCTCAAATCTTCGGGAAGAGGACCGACAAGTCTTCCAACCGTGCCTTTTACACCACCCGATGCGCCGCCTATGTTGCCGCCCTCTATCAAAGTAATGGAGGCTAAGACGGCGGCAAATCCATTATCATCAAGATTAGTAATATTTTGAAAATTGTGGCGCGTAGCTGAATCCAGAAATACCTGTCTCCAGTGGGGACTTCTTAACATATCTTCCCACCATTGCTCCACCATTCCCGTAGGATCAACCCACATAATCGGATTATTTCGGGTGTAGGCATAGTATTGGACTAATGTTTGTGGTCGTTGAGGAGTCCCAATTCGCATGTCTTCTTGCGTAAACCTCCCCGTCGCGCCATCGTACCACCGAGCGCGCAGATACGTCAGCCCCACGCCCGCGTCGAACCATTCCCCCGTGTATCCCAAGCCATTTTGCGCCTCACCGAGCTCTTCGCCGTAAGGCGATCACTCGCGGATGGCGACCGCATTTCCTGATGCATCCGTCTCCTGTCGCACAGACCCCAACGCATCGGGGAGCGCATAAGCCCAATCCGCGCCGGTTTGCCAACCCAGTGTGTCGTGGCCGACGAGGTACAGCGAATCTCCGTCGCGCAACAACTCCGGCACACCGGTAGCCCAGCCCCATGTGAAAGCATCTGCGCCTTGCCTCACACGCAGACCATCGGCATTGTACACGTATTCCAGCGTTCCGCCCGCTGTTGCCGCGCGTCTCATCCGCCCGGCAGAATCATAGATGTAGGTGTTTTCGCCGTTGGAGATCAGATTGCCGCGGTCGTCCCAGGTGTGGGATTGGATGGTGGAGTTTGGATGGTGGATGGCGGTCAGGCGGTTGGCGGCGTCATAAGTATAAGTTGTTACGCCGGTTGTCGTCGTCATCGCGGTGCGGTTGCCGACGGCGTCATATTGGTAGGCGTAAATTTCACCTGTAGAATACTCCGCTCCGGTCAGCCGCGAAAGCGGATCGTAAGTGTAAGTAATCACGCGGGTAACGCCGCCGATCGTTTCTTCTGC
>DAOUFX010000536.1:0-11916 GCA_034429675.1 Anaerolineae bacterium
CTGGGGGACTGGGGATTAGGGATTAGGGGATTACTGATCGGGAATTTTTCCCAATCCCTTATTCCCTCAATCCCTAATCCCTCAATCCCTAATCCCTCAATCCCTAATCCCTCAATCCCTCAATCCCTCAATCCCTCAATCCCCAAACGATGTTTGACATGCCTTAGCCCCATAGTATCATGCCCGTGTAACCCACAAAACTCAACTCAAGGATGAGGGGGTATTCCGTGACGCAAACTTATCGCATCGAGGTTTCCTGGCGCGGCGGCGCAGACGGACGCGCCGAAGAATTGCTTGGGCAGATCGCCCAGTTGGGAATCAAAACCGTTGCCGGGGTTCAGATCCGCAATCTCTATTTTCTCCGTGGCGAGCTCCGCGAGGGCGATGTTGAACGTATCGCCGGGGAATTTCTGGCCGATCCGGTGGTCGAAGACTACCAGTGGTTTCTGCTTCCACTTCCCTCCGGCGATGAGACGAGCCGCATCGAAGTGACCCTCCATCCCGGCGTGACCGATCCGGTGGCCCGGCATTTGCTCCATCGCGCGCGGCAACTGGGCGTCACCGCCCTCGACGCCGTCACGACCGGGACGTGTTATTGGTTCGATGGCCCCTGTTCCCCCGCCGATTTGCAGCGTATCGCGGGGGAATTGCTTTGTAACGCCGTGATTCAGTCGTATACGCTCGGCCCGTCGCAGCCGGAGTTTGTGCCTGACGCGGCGCCGAGTGCTGCGGTGGATACCATTCCCATTCGCGACCTGGACGACGCCGCGCTGCAACGCCTGAGCGTTGAGCGCGTGCTGTTCCTCTCCCTGGCCGAAATGCAGACGATTCAGGCCGAATTCCGCACGCTGGACCGCGATCCGAGCGACGTCGAGCTCGAAATTCTGGCCCAGACCTGGTCTGAGCACTGCCTGCACAAAACCTTCAAAGCCGAGATTGATTACACCTGTTACGGCGGGATGCCACGGGTGATGCCGGATGCGCTATGGGCGGGGGAATCAACGGAAGCCGGCGAGGGGCGCCCTCAAAAGCAGGAAATGATTCCCAGTCTCATCAAAACTTATTTGCGCGCGGCGACGGAGCGTTTGAACAAGCCGTGGGTGTTATCGGCGTTCGTGGATAACGCGGGCATCGTGGACTTTGACGACGAGTTTGAGGTGTCGTTCAAGGTCGAGACGCACAACCATCCCTCGGCGCTGGAGCCGTTCGGTGGGGCGAACACGGGCGTTGGCGGGGTCATCCGCGACGTGATGGGCGTCTCGGCGCAGCCGATCGCCAACACGGATGTGCTCTGTTTCGGCCCGCTGGATATGGCCGACGCCGACGTTCCCGGCGGGACGCTCCACCCACGGCGCATCGCGCGCGGGGTGGTGGCCGGCATCGAAGATTATGGCAACAAGATGGGCATCCCCACCGTCAACGGCGCGATTCTCTACCACGAAGATTACGTCGCCAACCCGTTGGTCTATTGCGGTTGCGTGGGCATCGCGCCGAAGGGCGTGCATCGCACGGACGCGCGCCCCGGCGACCTCTGTGTGGCGCTCGGCGGGCGTACCGGCCGCGACGGCCTCCACGGCGCGACGTTCTCCTCCGCCGAACTGACCCACGACACCGGCCAGACGGTCGGCAGCGTCGTGCAGATCGGCGATCCCATCACCGAGAAGGCGGTGCTTGACGCGCTGCTGGTGGCGCGCGATGAAGGGCTCTACACGGCGATTACCGACTGCGGTGCGGGCGGTTTTTCATCCGCCGTGGGCGAGATGGGCAAGGACGTGGGCGTGGATGTGGACTTGCGCGACGCGCCGCTCAAGTACCCCGGCCTGCGTCCCTGGGAAATCTGGCTCAGCGAGGCCCAGGAACGGATGGTCATCGCGGCGCCGGAAGCGAATCTGGCGCGACTGCGCGATATTTGCGCGATCTACAACGTCGAGATGACCGTCATCGGGCGTTTCACCGGCGACGGGCGGCTGCGCGTGCGCTACGGCGACATCCTCGCCGCCGATCTGCCGATGGCGTTTATCCACGAAGGCTGGCCGCGATTGACGTTGAAGGCGGAGTGGGGGAAGAACCAGGAAGCGGCAGGTCAGCGGGTCAGCGGGTCGGTGGAGCGGTGGCTTCACGAATGGCGGGCGTTGTTTGCGCCGAACCGGGAGGTGACGCGGCCAGAGTTGCAGATGGTGGACGGCGAGTTGCAGATCGTCGAGCCCGAAACCCACCGCGTCTTTCGCGTCCCGCGCTTTGTTTCCCGGCTGATTGAAATGGTCAGAACCCGTGGGTTCAAGGTCGCCGATGCGGAGCCGGAAGCTACAGAACCGGCAACGCATCCTGTGTTTCATCTCTCTCCCTTCACGTCGCTGCTTTTGCAGATGCTTTCTCACCCCGACGTCGCTTCCAAAGAGGCGGTCATCCGCCGCTACGACCACGAGGTGCAGGGGGCGACGGTCGGCAAACCGTTGGTTGGCGCGCTGAACGACGGCCCGGCGGATGCGGCGGTGCTCAAGCCGTTGATGGCAAAGGGTTTTCGCGGCATTGTGTTGGGCGCGGGCGTCAACCCGTACTTTGGCCTGATTGACCCCTACGCGATGGCGTGGGCGGTGGTGGACGAGGCCGTGCGCAACGCCGTCGCCGTGGGAGCGGACCCCGACCGGATTGCGATTCTCGACAATTTCTGCTGGGGCAGTCCCCAGTTGCCGGAGCGCCTGGGCGGCCTGGTGCGCGCCGCGCAGGGCTGTCACGATGCGGCGCTGGCCTACGGGACGCCGTTTATTTCGGGCAAGGACAGCCTCTACAACGAATTTGTGGACGCGCGCGGCGAGAAGCGCGCGATCCCGCCGACGCTGCTGATTTCGTCGCTGGGCATCGCGCCGGACGCGCGCCGGATTGTCACGAGCGACCTCAAGCGTCCCGGCGACCGGCTCTACCTCGTCGGTGAGACGCGCGACGAGCTGGGCGGCTCGCTCTACGAGCGGCTGACCGGCGCCGCCGGCGGCGCGCTCCCTGCGCCCGTGCCCGACGCTATCGAGACGTTCCGCGCGCTGCATCGCGCCATCGCTGGCGGGCTGGTCGCGGCGGCGCACGACTGCTCCGAGGGCGGGCTGGCCGTCGCCGCCGCCGAGATGTGCATCGGCGGGCGGTTGGGGCTGGATTTGACGTTGCCGGGCGAGCCGGCGACGGCATTGTTCGCCGAGAGCAACGCGCGCTTCCTGGTGGAGGTCGCGCCGGAACACGTCGCCGCCTTCGAGCAGGCGCTCGCCGGGCGCCCGTGCGCAGACATCGGCGCGGTGACGGAAGACGCGACGCTGCGTATCTCCGAAGCGCAGGGTGAAGCGTGGATCGAGAGCGAGGTCGAAGTGTTGGTTTGGGCCTGGCAGTGGGCTGAGGTAATGTAAAAACTATATGACAAGGTACGCGCAAGTAATATCAACCATCACCATGTTGCGTACAGAGATACGCTGGAAGCCGCAGAGCGCTGTGCGCCATCTGTATAAACGCCGTGCGCGTGGGCATTTGCCATCAGCGGCGACCCTGACTGACTATGAAAGTGTTATATGCGCCGTGCTACAGGACGGAAACGCGAAGGTATATCTGTATTGGTACAATCAAATTGCTTATGTGGCTGTGAACGCGGTTATTGAAAATCAATCGTGGTTGGTGCTGTCCACATTGGACGGTGTTTTAGAGAGTGCTTTTGTTGTTGAACGCCCAGAAAATTACCTTAAACAGCCGGGATTTGAGTATGTTGGGACGATGGATGAGGTGATGACATGAATTACAAGCATTTGATCGAAGCCTATGAGGTTGATGTTCAATTCCCTGATGTCAGTGGGATGGAGTTGTTGGATATGTTGATGACGCGCAGTGAAATTGCGCGTAACGAGGCGCATTTATCTGAAGAAGAGCGGCAGCGGTTATCGGCTGCAGATACTCTTTTGTTGCGACAGGTCAAGGAAGTTTATGCTGCGATTCAAGGTGTCGCGGATTTGGCCAGTTGGCGGCGGAATGAAAACTTCCCGGTTACGCATTGGTGGTGGTATTTGGATGTTGTAGTGCAATTGCCTGGCTTGGATTGGGTAGCGGGATTGGCGCAGGGGAATGCAAAACTTGCATCGGTGGGAAGATAGCCGATTGTATGTCAAATTCGATGGAGGTGCGGTGATGCTTAAAGATATATTGCTGGGTCGGAATGAGGAAAATATATTTTATTCCAGTATTCTTGATCGTGATCTACGAAGTACCTATTTAGAGACTCTGTATCGGGTCAGCCGATGGTTGGGCGGTGTTATGATGATATGCTTGTTGCTTGTTCCTTTGTCCATTTTCGTGGCGCCCGACATAACCCGGTGGTTTCTCGCGTTTGCGATATGTTTTCTCGTGATTCGGGAGGGCATCGAAAGTAAAATCCGCCTGCTCCGCGTTGTCAATTTGCTTCAGCGTTCAACAGCGGATAAGAAGTGATCGGTTGTGTTGGTTGGCGATTGTGACTACGAGGCTAAAAACTTGTCTACGATGCATATTGTGACGTTGCCATCAGATGATGACGGCGTGTTGCAGCAGCTCGCTGCCTTGTTGGTGGAAGGCTTTAAAGAGCACTGGCCCAACGCCTGGCCGGACGTGGACGCGGCGCTGGAAGAGGTCCGCGCGGCGCTTGAGCCCGGCAGGATCAACCGGATTGCCTTGGATGGCGACGGTGCGACGGTGCTCGGTTGGGTGGGGGCGATTCCCAATTACGGCCCGACCGGCTGGGAATTGCATCCGCTGGTGGTGCACCCCGCGCATCAGGGCCGTGGCGTTGGGCGGGCGCTCGTCGCCGACCTGGAAGAGCAAGTGCGGGCGCAGGGCGGCCTGACGCTCTACCTCGGCACCGACGATGAGGATGCGATGACGTCCCTGAGCCAGGTGGATTTGTACGAGAATCTCTGGGAACACATCGCCAATATCCGCAATCTGCGCGGCCATCCCTACGAGTTCTATCAGAAGATGGGGTTCACCATCGTCGGCATCGTCCCCGATGCGAACGGCTGGGGCAAGCCGGATATTATGATGGCGAAGCGGGTGGGCAAAAAGGAATGAAACGTGAAACGTGAAACGTGGACGGTTTCTGCCCATCACGTTTCACGCTTCACGTTTCACGCAATTACAGGAGCGTGAAATGACAACGAAACCTCAAGTTTTGATTATTCAGGCCACCGGTACCAACCGTGACGGCGATGTGGCGGCGGCCATCGAGCTGGCGGGCGGCGCGCCGGTGATTTTGCACATCAACGCGCTGCACGCCGCGCCGGCGCGCCTGCACGAGTTCCAGATGCTGGTGCTGCCGGGCGGGTTCTCCTACGGCGATGCGCTCGGCGCGGGGCGACTGCTGGCGGCGGATATGCGCTGGCTGTTCCAGGACGAGATGGCGCGTTTTGTCGAAGCCGGCAAGCCGGTGATCGGCATCTGCAACGGGTTCCAGGCGTTGGTCAAAAGCGGCTGGTTGCCCGGCCCGTCGCCTGCGCCGGAGGGCGAGGGGGGCGGGAAGGCGACGCTCACCCGCAATGCCTCCAACCGCTTCGAGTGTCGCTGGGTGTGGCTGGAGCCGAACCCGAACAGTCCGTGCGTGTTCATCCGAGGGCTGACAGAGCGGATCTATTGCCCGGTGGCGCACGGTGAGGGCCGTTTTATCCCCCGCGACGACGCTGCGCTGGCCGATTTGCACACCCATGAGCAGGTCGCCGTCACCTACACCGCCGCCGCTGGCGGAGACGTGAGCTATCCCGCCAATCCCAACGGCTCCACCGCCGACATCGCCGGCATCTGCAATCCGCAGGGCACCGTCTTCGGCTTGATGCCACACCCCGAAGATCACATCCACCCGGAGCAGCATCCACGCTATGCGCGCGGCGACCGCGGAAATTTGGGCCTGGCGTTATTCGAGCGTGGAATTGCATATGTGAAGGGGGATAGTACGCGGATTTAACGGATAGGACGGATTTTACGGATTCTTTTTGTTTTTGAGGAGGGTGGAGTGTTTGAGGGGAAATTGGCGCCGTTGACAGATCAGATTATTAAGGCATTTTACAAGGTTTACAATACTTTGGGATATGGGTTTCAGGAGAAGGTTTATGAAAACTCTCTGGCCTTTGAGCTGCGTGGGATGGGATTGAGTATTGAACAACAGAAGCAAATTGTGGTGTGCTATCAGGGCCAGACTGTAGGAAAATACTTTGCGGATATGTTGGTTGAGAACGCTGTGATTGTCGAAATCAAAGCTGCAAAGCAGGTTATTGAAGAACATCAAGTGCAGTTGCTGAATTATCTCAAAGCAACTCCTATCGAAGTGGGGTTATTGCTCAACTTTGGCTACAAGCCGGTTTTCAAACGTCAAATCTTTGATAATGAGCTCAAATAATTGCACATTGGTTGATATCCAAAAAAAGCAAAATCCGTTTTAATCTGTTTGATCCGTTCAATCCGTGTCCTATTGTAACCTTTGATTGTGTTGGGGAGGGAAAAATGCAGCTAGGCTCTTATATTCCGTTAGCGCTTAAATCTTTGACCATGGATTGGCCCTACGTTCATATCGGCGGCAAGGTGCGCGAGATGTTCGCTTTGCCGGATCAACGCCGGCTGTTGGTGACGACCGATCGCCTCTCGGCTTTCGACCGGATTCTTACGGCGGTACCGTTCAAGGGGCAGGTGCTCAACCAGTTGAGCGCGTTCTGGTTTGAGCAAACGCGGGACATCGTCGCCAATCACGTTTTGGACGTGCCCGATCCCAACGTGTTGCTGGCCGTGGAGTGCGAGCCGTTTCCCGTAGAGGTTATCGTGCGTGGTTACATCAGCGGCGTGACCAAGACGGCGCTGTGGTATCGGTATTCCCTCGGCGAGCGCAACATCTACGGCTACGATTTCCCCGACGGCTTGCAGAAGAACGACGCGCTGCCCGATCCGATCATCACGCCGACGACGAAGGGCGAGCACGACGAGCGCATCACCTGTGCGGAAGTGGTCGAGCGCGGGTTGCTCGACGCGGATACCTGGGCGCAAGTCCAGGAGGCGGCGTTGGCGATTTTCAAGCGTGGGCAGGAGATCGCGCAGCAGGGTGGGCTGATCCTGGTGGACACCAAGTACGAATTCGGGCGCGCGCCCGACGGCCGGGTGATGCTCATTGACGAGGTTCATACTCCCGACAGCAGCCGCTTCTGGGTGGCCGACACCTACGCGATGCGTCGCGCCGCCGGCGACGAGCCCGACAATTTCGACAAGGAGTTTCTGCGCTTGTGGTACGCCGAGCGCGGCTATCGCGGCGACGGCGAGCCCCCGGCGCCCACCGACGAACTGATCGCGCAAGTTAGCGCGCGTTACATTGCCTGCTACAAAAAACTCACCGGGCAGCCGTTTGAACCGGGGGCGTATCCGGCAGAGGGCCGCATTCTGGATACTCTCAAGCGTTTTCTATGATGCTGACGAGCTTTCCTCCTGTCGCCCTTCCTGATGCCCGGGTGCTGATTCTCGGTTCCATGCCGGGTGAGCGCTCGTTGGAGCTCCATCAGTATTACGGCCATCCTCAAAATGATTTCTGGCGCGTGCTGGGCGAAATTTGTGGAGCCAGACCGGAGTTGCCCTATGCCGAACGGCTGGCAAAGCTGACGGCGGCAAAGATTGCGCTGTGGGATGTTTTGCAGCATTGCGAACGCGAGGGAAGTCTGGACAGCGCCATCGTGCGGGCGACAAAGGCGCCGAATGATTTTGCTGCTTTCTTGCCGGCATGCCCGCTCATCCGGGCGATCTTTTTCAACGGGCAGGAGGCTGAAAGTTCGTTTTTGAAGTTGGTGAAGCCGAATCTTGCGCCGTCCCTGCTCTCCGGGATCACGTTGGCGCGCTTACCCTCCACCAGCCCTGCCAATCGCATGGCGCGAGCCGAAAAACTAAAAGCGTGGCGTGCACTTGAGGCGTTTTTGCCCGCCCAACCGGTTCGACCATGACCACTGTAGGCGTCTTTGCCGTCATTTTCGATGCTGAGGGTCGTATCCTGTGCGTCAGGCGCACTTATGGCCCGCAGAACTGGACCACGCCCGGCGGCCGGATGGAAAAGGGCGAGTCGCCCATTGAGGCGCTGGAGCGCGAGGTGGAGGAGGAGACCGGTTACGTTGTCGGACCGGGGCGGGTGTTGGGCGTCTATGCGACGCCCTTCAAGGATGACCTGGTTCTGTCTATTGAGGCAGAGATTTGTGACCATAGGCCCTGGAAACCCAATGCGGAAATCGCCGAAGTGGGGTTTTTTGCCCACGATGCGTTGCCGCAACCGATGAGCCCTTTTACCGAGCGCCGGATTCTCGATGCCTTCGAGCGGCGTCTGGGGATTATTCGTGTTCTGAAGGAGGCGACATGACTTTCAACGATTTGATGCCCTATTTGCCCTTGATTATTCCATTGTTTTTGCTGGATCTGGGCTTGAAAATCGCAGTGTGGATAGATATTTTCAAGCAGCCAAAGCTGCGCGGCCCGAAGTGGATGTGGGTTTTGATTTCTCTCATTAACTTGATCGGCCCGATCGCCTATTTTGTGGTGGCCCGCGAGGAAGCATGAACGACGCCGCCATCCGTTGCGAGGGCTTGACCCGCCACTACGGCGATGTGATCGCGCTGCAAGACCTGAATCTCTCCGTGCCTTTCGGCTCGATCTTTGGGTTCTTGGGGCGCAACGGTGCCGGCAAAACGACGACTATGCGCATGCTGGTGGGTCTGGGACATCCGACCGCCGGGCGCGCCTGGATCGCTGGAGTGGAGACCACGAACTCGGACAGCCGCGCTCGCGAGAAGTTCGGTTATCTGCCGCAGGACCCGGCTTTCTATTCGTGGATGACGCCGCGTGAGTATTTGGACTACGCCGGGCGCTTGTTCGGGATGCCCGACGCCGACCGTAAACAGCGCATCGCGGAGATTCTGGACATGGTGGGCTTGAAAGAGGCCGCCCGCCGCAAGATCGGCGGGTTCTCCGGCGGGATGCACCAACGTCTGGGCATCGCTCAGGCCCTTTTGCATCGCCCGCCCGTGCTGCTGCTCGACGAGCCAACCAGCGCGCTCGATCCGGCGGGCCGCTACGAGGTGCTCGATTTGTTGGATCGGCTGCGCGGCTCCGTCACCGTCTTCTTTTCCACCCACATTCTCGCCGACGTCGAGCGCATCTGCGACACCATCGCCATCATTCACAAGGGCCAACTGCTGCTGGTCGCCGGGCGCGATGAGCTGTGGGAACGCTACGCGCTGAACACGGCGGTGTTGGAACTCGACGCGGCCAGTTCGCCGTGGCCGGAGACTTTGCTGGCGTCGTTGCAGGCGCAACCCTGGGTTATCGGCGTGACGCAGGACGAGGCTGTTTTGCGGGTTGTGGTCAACGACGTGGCGCACGGCAAACAGGCGCTGCTGCCGCTGATCGTACAGCCGGACCTCATCCTGACCCGCTACGAGTGGGTGCGCCCGACGCTGGAGGAGATTTTCCTGAAGGTGAGCGCGCCATGATCATTTTTGTTTACTCTATTGCGATTTTTTTGATGGTGGTGACGCCGGTGGCGGCAGCCGTGCTGTTGCGCCGGCGTTTTACCGTGCCCTGGTTTTTGTTTCTGGTGGGTGTAGCTACGTTCATCGGTTCACAGATTGTCCACATTCCCCTCAACGAATGGTTGGCCGACTTGGGGTTGCTGCCGAAGGGAGACTTTGGCGAACTTCCCCTGTGGCGAACGGCGCTGATCGGTGGGATGACGGCCGGTCTCTGCGAAGAACTGTCGCGCGCCGTCGGTTATGCGTTGTTGCGCCGTCGCCGTCGTTTTGAGGACGGGGTGATGCTCGGCGTCGGTCACGGCGGCATCGAATCCATGGTTTTTGGCGGGGTGCAGCTCGCTGCGGTGGTCACGACTTTGCTTTCGTTGCAAAGCGCCGACTTGACGACGCTCAATCTTTCCGCCGACCAGATAACGGTGTTGACCCAGCAACTGGACACGCTCAACGGCTCTCCGTTGCTGGGCTTGCTTCCTTATGTGGAACGTTGCATCGCCATGGTCATTCACGTCGTTTTGTCGTTGCTGGTTTGGCGGGCGTTCGCGAAGAGCAAGTCCTGGTGGTACGTCCCCCTGGCGATTTTGTACCATGCTCTGTTTGACGCCGTCGCCGTCTACGTGGCGCAGCAGACCGAATCGGTGGCGCTAGTTTACGGGCTACTCCTGTTGATTTTGGCGCCGGGGGTCATCTGGGCCTGGCGTGTGGGGCGCAAGGAAGCCGGATCGCGGCCTGCGACGGCGCCGCTGCGCGTCGAGTGGCGCAGTTTCGTCGCCGCCACCCGCAAGGAGTTGTTGCAGCAATGGCGCACCAGGCGCGTGATCGTCGTGGCGGCGGTTTTTGCCTTCGTCGGGATGTCCTCGCCTCTTTTCGCCAAGTTCATGCCGGAGATTTTTCGTTCCATCCCCGGCGCCGAGCAGTTCGCCGGGCTGATTCCCGACCCGAGCGTCGCCGACGTGACGACGCAGTACGTCAAGAACCTCCAACAGTTCGGTTTTATGATTGCGGTGTTGTTGGGGATGGGCGCCATTGCGGGAGAGAAGGAGAAGGGGACGGCGGCGCTCATTTTGTGCAAGCCGTTGCCGCGCTGGGCTTTCGTGTGCAGCAAGTTTGCGGCGCAGACGTTCGTCTACGTTTTAGGGTTTCTCGTTGCTATGGCGTGCACCTTCTACTACACGTGGTTTCTCTTCGGCCCGGTGAGTCTTGGTGCGTTTGCGTTCTGCAACCTGCTGCTTTTTGTCTGGCTGATGGCGTTTGTGGCCGTCACCCTGACGGGCAGCGCGTTGACGAATTCGCTCGGCGCGGCGGCCGGCGTTGGGCTCGGCGGCTCGGTGTTGTTGATGTTGGCCGGCAGCATCCCCACGCTTGGCACGATGATGCCGGGCGCGTTGCTGGCCTGGGCCAGCCAGGTCGGGCTGGGCGCCTCGACCGACCCCATCACGGCCAATGGCGGCGCGTTGGTTGCGACCATCGTGATTGTCATTCTGTGCGTCATCGGCGCGATGGCTGCCTTTGAGCGGCAGGAATTATAAAAGAACGTGTTTTTTCGAGCGAGACACTCGCTCGAAGAAACACATCCCACATCCGGCTAACGGCTAAAAGCTAACGGCTAAATGCTATTTTTGAAGGAGCTGATAATGTCAGTGATCTTAATTCTCGGTTCTCCCGCCGACCGCGAGTTCGCGGCGAAGATTACCTCGGCGTTGGATGGGTACGGCATTGCGCACATCACGCGCATTGCATCGGCGCACAAGACGCCGCGCTATCTGCTGGACCTGCTGGCCGGGTACGAGGCGGACCCGCAGCCGAAGGTTTACATCACGGTGGCCGGGCGCAGCAATGCCTTGAGCGGGATGGTGGACGCCGCCGTCGCGGCCCCGGTCATCGCCTGTCCGCCGTACTCGGACCGGTTTGGCGGCGCGGATCTTTACTCGTCGTTGCGGACGCCGTCGGGCGTGGCGCCGGCCGTGGTGCTGGAGCCGGACAATGCCGCGTTGCTCGCCGCCAAGATTCTCGGCGTGGGCGACGCCTCCCTGCGCGAAGAGGTGCTCGCGACGCAGGAGCAACAGCGGCAGCGGCTGCTGGAAGCTGACAAACAGGGCCATTAGCTTTTAGTTTTTAGCGGTTAGTCGGAGCTTGAACTCTTAACTTTCAACTTTGTTACTGTCATAAAGTATTCGCCATAGTTTGTCTCAGCGTACTTGAGCAAGTTCCCCCCCTTTAATTCCCCCCAATGGGGGGGAGGAAAGACTCTATCGCGTGCATTCCCCCCCAATGGGGGGAGGAAAGACTCTATCGCGTGCATTCCCCCCCAATGGGGGGGAGGAAAGACTCTATCGCGTGCATTCTCCCCCAATGGGGGGAGGAAAGACTCTATCGCGCG
>DAOUFX010000537.1:0-12902 GCA_034429675.1 Anaerolineae bacterium
TGGCTGGGTGGCGGGCCCAGCTTGGTGGGGTAGCAGGGGGAATGTTTTCTTAACTGTTGCGGATTGTATTGAAATTGAGCGGGGGTGCGAGCGTTTCATCGCTCGCACCACTTTTTGAAGCGACGTGTGTCCGCTCAGGGGCAAGGGTCGGGATAGGCGGGAGCGCCGACTTTGCCGAGCGCGGTGTAGAGCTGGCATTGCAGGTCGAGGGTGGCCGGTTGGAAGACGTATTGGGGATAAAGGGTGTAGGAGTAGCTGGAGATGTCGGGATCAGGGTTGGCGCCGGGGCCATCCATCGCCCATCCCGCGCCGATCAGCCCCGATCCGGGGAGCGGGCGGTAGCGGGCATCCAGGAGCGGATCGCTCAGCTCAAGGTTGTCCTGGCGGTTGCTGATGCCGACAATGCCGTCGAGTCCGATCGGGGAGAAGTTGAGCCCAAGGTTCAGGCTGCTGTTATTGTTGTAGAGTTGAATGCTGCCGACCGGGCCGGTCACGAGATCACCGATGACGATGCCGGCGGCGGTGTTGGTGAGGACGAGGTTGTTGGCGATGAAGAGGCTGCCGGCATTGGCAAGGGTGATATTTTCGAGCCAGATGCCGCGATTGGCGTTTTGGGCCAGGGTGTTGTGAACGACGCCGGTGGTGATGCCGTCGAGGCTGCCGCGCAGGAAGATACCGTTGCCGGAGTTGTGGAGGATGAGGTTGTTCCAGATTTTCAACGGGTAGGTCTCCTGGTAGCAACCGCCGAATTGCGGCCCGCCGAGGGTGGTGATGCCGTGCCCCTTGAAGGCGCCGTGCTCGGCGGGATCCCAATCGTTCCAGCCGTTGCCGCTGATGACGCTGGCGATGATGCGCCCGTGGGCGTTTTCGGCGGCCATGATGCCGGTGTGAAAGTTGCCGGCGACGAGGGAGTTGATGATGTCGAAGTCGGTAGCGGCGCCGTAGAGGAAAACGCCCTCGTGGTCGAGGTTGATGCGCATCGTTGGGTTGGCGCGCCAATCCAGGTAGAGGGGATTGGCGTCGGTACGGTTGCCGGCGGCGATGGAGTGCGTGAGCAATCCGGTAGAGTTGAGCACATTGAGGCTGTCCCCGCCGATGCCGCGGTCAGAGCGCCCGCCATTGCCAAGGATCGTGATGTGCGCCAGGGTGACGGGCGCGGAGTCGTTCTCAAGGGTGAGGGCATGGGCGATGCGCGCGTTGGGATGTTCGGGATACCAGGACGTGGGCCCGCCAAGAATGACGACGTCGGCGGGGTCGCCCGACGCGCCCTGGATGAGGGTGGGCGCGGTCCGATCTTTGAGCAGGAAGGTGCTGCCGTAGGGGGGCAGGGTACAATCGAGCATCCAATCTTTTTCTTTGACGCCATCCACAAACGTCGTGCTGGTGTAGACGCCGGGTTGGAGGGTGAGCGTCATCGGGCGAGAAGGGTAGCGATTGGCGAAGTCGAGCGCCGATTGCAGGTCGGTGCGGGCGTAGTACTTGCACCAACCGGTGTCGTCGCAGACCTGGATGGATTCGGTCTCGTCGCCGTTTTTCTGAACTTGAACGAGAGGAAGGAAGACGGCGTGGAGCGGAACGATGGTGCTGGAGACGGTGTTGGCGGGAGCGAGCGCGCAGCCGGTTCCGCCGACGCAGAAGAAGGCGGTGTTGGTGATGAGGGTTTGACGCCCCACGAAAGCCGTTCCTGGGACTTGCGCGCGGACGGTGAAGGAGAGGGTGAGCGGGTGAGTGGGCGAGAGGGTGAGCGTGCCGGAGATGGCCCCGTCGCTGAAGGAGACGCCCGCCGGCGGCACGCCGACGAACCCTTGCCAGACGAGATAGGGATTGAGCGGATCGTAGAGGCGCACTTCGCTGCCTGTGGGATCGGAGAAGACGAGGGTGTAGGTCAGGAGGCTGCCGTTGACTACAGGCGCGACCGGTTCGACGCGCTTGGTGAGGGCGGCGGGACCGAAGAGAGCGGACTGGCCGGCGGCGGCGCAGCCGAAGTTGCTTTGTGTCGCGGCGTGCGTGGTCAGAATGCCAAGCAACCCCGCGATAATGACGATGATGGGAATGAGATGTTTGGGTTTCATCTTGTTGTTCTCCTTAAGAGAATGGACCGCATAGACGGTGGATGAAAAAGGGTGTTTTCGCGGGCAAGATACCATTCACGAAAACACCCCTCTTTTACTTTATATCCGTTGGCCGTAAGCCTTTATCGCACCGTTGCGGTTCTTACTGGACACGCATTCTCGAATGATCAAATCTCAGAACCAGGGGCAGATAAAGTCGTTTGCTCGCGTAGAAAAGGGCGTAAGTCCCCGGTTCGCAGATTTTGGTGCGTATGCTTTGCGGCGACGTTGGCTGGATGACGACGGTTTGGGTCAGGCATGTCTGGTTGACGTTGCGCCAATCTCCTCCTATTTGCTGGAAGATGGCGATGGACCCGGCGCCGATTTGCTCGAAAGTGAGCGTTACGCCCTCGTTGAAGGTCAGCGCCGCCCCCTGGCCGTTTTGCGCCGCCGTCAGCTCAAAGGCGCGACCGGCAAAGGGCATCCAGGAGACGTTGTCAGGGATCAGTGGGCGCAGCGTCAACGTGGTCGGCGCTGAGACGGACTGGACGGGAAATTCGAGGGTGGTGGTCAGCCCCTGGGTGTCGGTGTAGAAGAAGGTGGCGGCGCCGTCGGGTTCTATGGTCGTCGAGATTGGCGCGACCAGGATGCGGAAATCCTGCCCGCCGAGATCAGGCGGCACCGCGACGGTTCGTGAAACCGGCGCGAAGGCATAGCGCGTCAGCGTCGGCGTCACGATGTGTGTTGCGGGGGACAGTCCGATCAGGGCGTATGCGCCATCCGCGGCTGTGGTGGCGCTCACGGGTGTGTCGCTTTCGAGATGGACGCCGGCAAAGGCTGTGCCGTACCAATCGGTTATTTGGCCGGTGACTGTGAAGGTGCCCCCAAAGGTCTGGGCCAAACTCTGCCGTAGCTCCAATGCCCGCTCCGGTTCGGTCGCGATCAGATTCTCAGTTTCGTAGGGTGACGTTGGCAGCAGTTGATACAATTCATCCGCAGCATAATCGTTGCCCGTATGAATCAGTTTCCAGTCGCCTTTACGCACTGCGCGTATATCGCTGCGCGGCGCAACCCAGGCTGCTGTATGTTCGGCGCTGACGCCGTTTTGCTCACTGAATAACTCCCGGTCTGGGGTGACGACGCCGTCCTCAATCATTCCACGCAGACTGATTGCATCCAGTCCTGCGGGCACGGTAATCCCTGCCCAATCCAGAACCGTGGGCATCAGATCCATGTTTTGCACGGGGTTCGTGATCACGGTCCCCGGACTGATGACGCCGGTATAGCGCATCAACAACGGCACACGTAGCACTTCCTCGTACAGGGAAGTGCGATGGACCCATTTGTCGTGCTCGCCAAACATTTCCGCATGGTCCGAGCTGAACACGATCAGGGCGTTATCCAGGACTTGTTTCTCTTGCAGGTAGGTCATCATTTCGCCGAGATTCGCGTCCCAGTAGGCGATCCCTTGATCGTACATCGCCTGAAGATGCTCCACATCGCGTTCGCTGGGCGTGATTTCTCCGGCGATGACCTCCTTTCCATGTTGGAAGACATCTGCCGTTAAGGTTCCCGTGTACGTGGAGTCGTACATGGTATCGTAGGGAGCGGGCGCTTCGTACCAGGTATGGGGGTCAAAATAATAGAGAAACAAGAAGAGCGGCTGTTGTTCGGTATTGCCGGGCAGCCAGGAATCTAACCACTCAAATGCCCGTTCATTGACGGCTGCGGCTGGCGTGTTGTCCCAACGACCCTCGGAGAAGCCGCATTCGTAGACGTCATATCCTTGCGCGAATCCGCGATTTTCATTCAAGATCGTCGCGACGAAGCCGGCTGTGTAATATCCGTCCTCTTTAAGATATTCTGCCAGCGTTTTTGCCTCTTCTGGAACCACCACGACATCGGTGGATTCCCAGTAGATCCCCAGGGTGGAAGGCCTGAGCCCGGTTGCCATCGCTGCATTCGATGGATATGTCCAGCCGATCGTTGACGCGGCATCTTCGAAGCGGACGCCCTGCGAAGCGATCCACGCATCCAGATTAGGCGTTGTCGGGCGCGCATAGCCATAAGGCGTCGTGTGGTCGGCGCGGAGTGTATCCACCAGAATGACGATGATGTTGGGCGGCGTTTCGGTTTGGGCCAGTGTGGCCGCAGCGTGCGCCGGGAGCGCCGGCATTGCGGCAACCGGCGTGATCACTGCGCCGCTGCCCATTCCTATGATCGTCAGGGCCAGGCACCACCTTAGCAGGTGAATCTTTTTGCAGATAGTCATTTTTTCCTCCTTAAGCGAATGAAGTTTGATATGCTGCATCTCTTTTTCAGAAAATTCCCACCGTTAGATTATCACAGAATGTGCCCGTCCGGTAGAATTGGTGGCATTTTTGGAATCCCAATCACCATGAGCGCAAAAAAGTTTCCTTAACAATTCCTGGCATTGGTGAGAAACTTTCTTTCTGGGGTGATGGGGGTGGGGGTGGGCGCGGCCTCCCCAAACCCCCAATTCCCCTCCTTAACCTGGTCGTTAGGGGGGTTACTGTTGTGTGGCGCTGGTGGCATCAAAGGCGCGGGCCTTTGACTCGTAGAGCAGGGTGCAGGCTTCCGCCGAATCCGGCGAGCCGAGCGTGATGGTATCGCCGTCATGAATCGTTTGGCTTTGTCCGGCGGGGATGGCGCCGCCATTGATAAACGCGCCGTGGGTGCTGTGATGATCGCACAATTCCACGGTGTCGCCGGCGACGCGCAGGCGCGCGTGCAAGCGCGAGACGCGACCAAAGCGGCGTGGGATGACCAGCACGTTTTCTCGCGACCGGCCAATGGTGATGCCGTCCTGCACCGGGAAAGCGTAGGTGCGTCGCCCGGCCTCGTCGAGCAACCACAGGTAACCATGCGGCGCAGTAAAGCTCAGGAGCGTATCCAGATCGCTCCACGGGCGACATCCCAGTACCTCGACCGCCAAACGGCGTAGTTCCGCAGGCCTCAGGTTGATCTTCGGAGAAGTGCGCGTAAAGATGAATTCCGCAATTTCGTTTAATCCGATGAGGCTTAACCAGGTTTGCGACGGCGATGGGATGACAATGTCTGAACTGGGGTGCAGATAGGGTGTGAAGATGAGGGCTGCGCTCACATGGCCCCAGTGGCCTCTGTCCATCTGGGTTTGGTCTTCCAGTAAAAACCGGCGCCGGTTGCGGTCCAGATACTTAATCAGGCTTTGTCGCGTAGCGTTGATTTGCTGGTAAGGATTGACGGCATTGCCCCCGTGGAGTTGGGTGTGGCTATCCCCGATGCGCCATGCCCCTTGCTCGCGGCCATAAACCGGCGCTCCGCACGCTTTTAGCTCGATCAGGATGATGGCATGGGGCGATAGAATCAGCGCATCGGCCTGAGATTGCCAAAATCGCACGTTGGCCGCCAGGATGTAGCAGGATTCGATGGGCGCCAGCGCGCGTTGCACTTGTTGCGCCAATGCTACCAGGCCACTTTGCTCGTGGCTGTATTGCGTTGGGGATTGGATGTAGTATTCGACGGTCATGGGCTTTTCGGCGTGGCGAGCGGCGAACCGAAGGGATCGTAGTAAAACGTCCAGGCATCGGAGCGCGCGACTGTGTCCTGTTGTGCGTTGCGTTGCACGATGGCGACCCACCAACGCCATTCGCCCCAGGTGTTTTCTCCAGGCAATATCTTTTGCCAGCTGTTGTCGCTAAGAATGGGGCTGTTGTAGGTTACATTATTGTGTTGCAAAATGACAACATAACCATGGTTGTCATCAGGAAGCTCCCCGCGCCACCGGAAATTTATAGCTGCGTCGTTGGTCACTTGTCCTCCGATGGGATTGACCAGGAGCGGCGCCGCGAGCCTTGAAGATTGGGGGCTCTTGGACGCAGTTGGCGTAGGGGTTGGCGTTGGGGACAGCATGGCCGGCGTAGAGGTGGCGCGCATACCGGCGCTGAGTTTCGTGGGTGTAGGTGTTTGACTGGGGGGTGATGTCGGCGTCGCCGTTCGAGTCTGGGCCGGCGTCGCCGATGGCGTGTGGGTAGCGGCGACGTCCGCATTGGGTGGCGTCACCACCGGCGGTGTGCGGAAATATCCCTGCACCATAAAAATCAGTCCGATCAGGGTCAGGACGCCGCCTATCCCGATGATGAGGCGCCCATTTCGTCTAGCTAAAGCGCCGCGCAACGCCTCTTCAAATTCGGCGGCATGCTGGTAGCGTTCGGCGGGGTTCTGCACCAACGACTTCATCACAACGCGCTCCAGTGATTTGGGAATATCAGGGCGCAATCGGCTCAACGGCACCCGTTCACGTTTGTACAGAGCCCCACTCAATGCTTCGTAGAGAACCAGCCCCAATGCGTAGATGTCCGAGCGTTCGTCGAGATAACCGCGCGCCATTTCCTGTTCCGGTGACTTGTAGGCGGGGGTGCCGGGGTGGCTGGAGTCGGATTGCGTCCGTTGGCTCATCTGGCCCATCTGTGCGACGCCGAAGTCGCCGAGTCTGGCGTGGCCTTCTTCCGTCAGCAGAATGTTGCTGGGTTTGATGTCGCGGTGGACGATGTCTTCCGCCCAGGCAGCGGCGATAGCCTGGCATAGCTCGACGCCAAGCTGGACTACCTTCTCCGCTTTCAGTGTTTTCTCTTTCTGGATGAGATCGCGCAACGTCCCGCCGCCGACAAATTCTTCAATCAGGTATTCATTCTCGTCTTGTTGCACCAGGTCGTAGACGCTGATGATGTGGGGGTGTTGAAAGCGTCCCTGAATCCGGCGCTCCAGTTTGAAGCGATTCAGGTATTCGTCGTAGTCTTCCTTGCTGACGCCTGGCTGCCGGCTGATCAGCTCCTTGATTGCCACCCAGCGCTCAAATTCTGGATCCCAGGCGCGGTAAACTTTCCCGAAGCTGCCTTCGCCGATCTCGGCATGAATGACATAACGTCCTACACTATCATTGATTTTGAGTGGCATACGGTCACTTCCGCAAACGCGCCTCTATCCAGGCTTCTACATGAATGCCCGGCATAGAATGATCGCATCTCGCTTCCATACCCAGGAGCAACGTTTTGTTCTTGTCGGTATCCCAGACGTGGGAGGGGATTGGGATGCGCTTTTCGGTGTCGCCTGGTAAGTTGCTCCATTGGTGGAGTGTGCTTTCAGGGTCATTGATCGTACATTGGACACAGGGTCCGTGTGCGGTCGGTATCACATGCCACGGCCACTCAACCCGGCTGACGATCCAAACTGCGACGGCCTGGGAGTAGTCGCCCAGGTCCAGAGAGAGCGTTCCGGTGTCGCGAACTATTTCGTCCAGCGACAGGCGACATTTTTCCCCTTGAACGCGCGTCTCCTGGCGTTGCAGCGTGTGTTGGAAGGCTCGCCAGGTGTTGCGCCAGCGGTTGAGGCCGGGGGGGCGATTGCGTTGCCGGTAGACTTTGGCCTTGAGCAAAACGTGATCTTCAGGACGCAGGTAGCTCAGGTCCCGGAAAATCTCTGGGAAATGTGCGTCAAAATCATAGTTTCCAACGTCCACCAGTTCCAGCGCTTTTTCGGCGCGGGCGGCGTTCAGCGCTGCTGCCCGGATGAAGTCGGGGTGTTGTCGCGGGTCCGCCGCCTCGAACGATGGCAAATGCTCCGGCGGCGATTGGTTGAAGCGCTCCCACGCGATGCGGTATCCCTCATCTTGGGGAAGGAAAAGTCCCAATTGCATCAGCAGGCGTAACGCTTTGCTGACATCGGCGAGATTGAGCGGGGTTTCGGGCTGCTTGTTGTCGTCCCAAAAGCGGCGTTTGCATTTGGCCGCAATGTATTGGGGCGACAGCCGGTAGATGCTCTGGCGGGGTTGTTGCAGGTAAAGATTGAGCACTCGTTTGGGAATGGCCGCTTCGATGGCATGGTGCCACCGATTTTTAACATATCCTTGCGGTTTCCAGAGTATGCCCTGGGTCAAGGCGCTAAAGTTGGGTATTTGTATCACAAATCGGCGCCCGCTGATGAGTGAACTGTCCTCTTCAATTTCCCCGGCGGCGACGGCCTGGCGTCGTAGTTGCCCGATGGTTTGTCGAGTGAGGCCGGTCTCCTCGCTCAATTCGTTGGTGGAGGTGTCAAAGGCGCCCCCTTCTTTCCCGGCGTGGTAGAAGACGACGTCCCAGAAATTGCTCTCGGCGGCCGTCCCATAGAGAAGCCGGATCGGCACAGCATAACACCCGGCTGTGTAACTATGCAGTCCGCCGCTAAAATTCTGAAGTTTTGGAATGGAGCTCACTTGCGTATTCATCATTGCAAAGAATACACAGATTCCGCAAAAATGTCCAAACGTTAAAGAATGAGGAATCCCCCAATGCCTCTCATTTTGGGGGATTCCTTCGCGATTTTATCGGTGAATCAGGCAGCAGCGGCGGAGGGTTTGAGGATCGGTTCGACCGATGACCCTTGCGTCCTTTCCCGGTTGTGTTGTGGCAGCGGGCGCCCCTCGACGCTTGCCAGGAATTCTTCCGCGCTGAGGGTTTCGCGTTCCAGCAGGCAGCGGGCTACCCGGTCCAGTTTCTCACGATGCTCTCGCAGCGCATCCTTGGCGCGCTCGTAGGCATTGGAGACGAAGTTCTTGACTTCGGCATCTATGGATTGCGCCATTGCCTCGCTGTAGTCGCGTTGTTCGGCAATTTCTTTCCCCAAGAAGACCAACTCTTCTTTGCGCCCGTAAACCATCGGACCGAGCTCATCGCTCATTCCGTAGCGCATCACCATGGCGCGCGCCAGTTTGGAGACCTTGTCCAGGTCGTCCGAAGCTCCGGTGCTGATCTCATCGAATACGATTTCCTCGGCGGCGCGTCCTCCCAGAATCTTGGCCATATCGTCTTCCAGTTTGCTGCGTTGCACGATGTAGCGATCCTCTTCGGGCAATGTGAGGGTGTATCCGCCGGCCATGCCGCGCGCTACAATGGAAATCTTGCGAACCGGATCGCACTTCGGCAACAGGTAGGCCACGACGGCGTGCCCGGCTTCGTGATAGGCAAAGACTTCGCGCTCGTCGTCCGAGATGACGCGGCTGCGGCGTTCCGGCCCGGCGATGACCCGTTCGATGGCTTCCTGAAATTCGGACGTGTCAATGCGGCGCTTGTTGCGGCGCGCCGCAAGAATGGCGGCCTCGTTGACGGCATTTTCGATGTCGGCGCCGACGAATCCGGGGGTGGATTGCGCCAGTTCTTCCATGTTGACGTTGGCGGCAACCGGTTTCCCGCGCGTATGAACCCGGAAAATAGCCTCACGCCCACGAATGTCCGGCTGATCCAACACGACCCGCCGGTCAAAGCGGCCCGGACGCAGCAATGCCGGGTCGAGAATGTCTGGGCGGTTGGTGGCTGCCATAATGATGACGTTGTTATCGGTGTCAAACCCATCCATCTCGACCAGAATCTGGTTGAGGGTCTGCTCGCGCTCATCGTGAGATCCGCCCAGCCCGGCGCCGCGATAACGCCCGACCGCGTCAATCTCATCCACGAAGACAATGCATGGACTGTGCCGTTTGGCCTGATCGAAAAGGTCGCGGACGCGGCTGGCGCCCACACCGACAAACATTTCCACAAATTCAGAACCGGAGATGCTGAAGAAGGGAACTCCCGCCTCGCCAGCGACTGCTTTCGCCAGCAGCGTTTTGCCGGTTCCCGGCGCTCCTACCAAAAGCACGCCCTTGGGAATGCGCGCGCCTAAATTGATGAATTTTTGCGGCTCTTTGAGGAATTCCACCACTTCTTTCAGATCTTCTTTGGATTCCTCGATGCCGGCCACGTCGTCAAAGGTAATGGTCGGACGATCGCCGGAGAACATGCGGGCGCGGCTTTTGCCAAAAGAAATCGCCTGGCTGTTGGTGTTCTGGAATTGGCGAATGAGGAAATAGAAGACCCCGATGACGAGGATGATTCCCAGCAACGTAGCGCCAATGTTGAGCATGACGTTCCAATCGGTGGGGTCGTTAAACTCGATGTCAATGGTACGCAATGTTGCCTCGTCAATCCCCAGCGCTTCCAGTTGTTCTACCAGAGTGGATTCGTTGCCTTTGCGTGAGATAACCAATTGCTCTCCGCTTTCAGTCTTTTCTTTGTAGGTCACGCGTAGCTCGTTTCCGCTCACCTGGATCTTGGCGATTTTCCCAGCGATGATATCATCCGCAATTTGGTTGAGAGGTATGGTTGTTTCTGGTGTAACACCTCTGTAGCTGTAGACCAAAAACACCACACCGATGATGATAAGGATGTAGACTAAAATACTGCTGCCCTGTTTGGATTTCATAGTTCCTCCTTAATACGCATTCTGTAGATCCCCACAGTATTGTTCCTCGCTAACTTTAAGATCGTTTGCAATTGCCATCTCCGCATCATTGTATCTTTTCAAAATTTGGGGGTGGGGGTTTTGCGGGCACGGCCCGCCCCAAAACTCCTACTTCTCCCCTTTTTATTTCCTGGGGTTCATTATACCAGAAAATGTATAGGAATCTCGTAAGAACTGTGTTTGATTGCCTGCAAACAACCGGCGACAGATGCCTTCTGGACGCCTGTCGCCGGTTGTGTGATGGTTTGGCTTTGACTATGGCTTGACTTCAATGTTGGTGATAAAAATGGTGTCGGCGACGGCATTGGTCTTGCCGGGGTCGGTCACTGCCAGCCTTCCGTTCCCATCGTAAAGTCCGACCCGAATCTGATAGGTGCCGGGCGCTGTGTTCGAGGGCAGGTAAACCTGATGCGGATCATTGATGACTTCGCCCGGCATCCAGGTGTTGGTGGGACGCATGGTGTTGACCGGCTCGATGTCCTGTTGCGCAATCAGCGTCTGCATATCTTGTGTCAGCAGGTGGACGAAAACTTTGTACGAGCTGTTCACGGCCTGCACCGACCGCCAGCGCAGTGTGACGGCAACGCTGTCGCCGGGGTGGTAATTCAATTGCGACACGCGGGCCTCTTCCAGCGTGATCAGATCGCTGAGATTGACCTGCAACGGAATCGGCAGGTTGACCCCGCCGCTGATCGTCAGCGTGAGGGTATTCCCCGCGCGCACTTCTGCGCCCGGATCCGGAATTTGTTTCAGGATGGTGCCCTCGGTTTCGGTGCTCCAGACCTCTTCGCGGATGACCAGTAATCCTTCTGATTCCAGACCCGATTGTATGGCTTCGATGTCATAGCCGACGACTTCCGGCATCACAAACATCCGGCCTGAGGCCAGGGTGACGCTGATGGTGGTGTTGCGCGACACACGATTGCCTGCGCCCGGCGTCTGTTCCAGAACCGAGCCCGGTCGCGCGTCCGTGCTTTCCTTTTCGCCCAAAATCGTGACGATCAATCCGGCTTCTTCGGCCAATCGTTGGGCATCCGGCGCGTTGAGTCCTAACATATTGGGAACGCTGACCATTTGCCCTTCGGTGTTAGGGGTCGGGGTGAGCGTGGGGGCTACGGTGCGTGGTGTCGGTTGGGCCGGACTGTAGGTTTTGTAGACGATGGTCCACAGTGGAATAAGTCCCAGGACGAGAACTGTCGCCGCAATCAATAGTCCCCACAACAATCCGTCCGCTTTCCCGATGATGGGAATCGGCTGCGTGTGCGGTTCGAGGTTGGGTTGTGTTGGTTTCTCGGCGGTCGGGACGGGCGCGGTAGTGTGTGGCCGCCGCGCGCTTTGCGCCGGGGCATGTGACGTGTTCTGCGCTGCGGGATGCGCCGTGTTCTGCTGAGACGCAGCATACGTTGCCGATTGCGCCGGATTCTGTCCCCCAAGGTGGGCTGTGCTCTGCCCGACCGGGATCTGGGGAAGCGTCATATTGTCGCCCTGGCGGATGTATTCATCCAATGCCATCCCCAGTTGATCCGCGTTGCGGAAGCGATTGGTGGGATCTTTGGCGAGGACTTTTCGCACCAGCCACTCCAGACCCGGCGGCACTCGCGGGTTGAGCGCGGTCACCGGGGTGGGTTCGTCTTGCACATGTTTCAACGCGAGTTTGGAAGCGTCCGCGTCGTGGAACGGCGGAACGCCCGTCAGCAATTCATAGAAGATGATGCCAATGCTATAGACGTCCGATGCGGCGACCGGCGGTCGTCCTAGCGCCTGTTCCGGTGAGATGTAATGGGGGCTGCCCCATACGACTTCTTCCCGTTCTTCTGAGACTTCGTCACCACGCATGGCGCGAGCGATTCCGAAGTCGGCGACTTTGATTTGCCCGGCAGTGGTCACCAGAATGTTCTGGGGTTTCAGATCACAGTGGATGATTCCGGCGCGATGGGCGTGCCCTACGCCGGCACAGATCTGGCGGGTCAGATTGAGAGCGTGAGGAACCGGGATGGGACCATTGCGGCGGATGAGCGACTTGAGGTCTTCTCCTTCGACCATTTCCATCACGATAAAAGGCTGGCGCTTTTCATCCTCACCAACGTCGTAGATGCGCACAATGTTGGGGTGATCCAGCCGGGCCGAAGCGCGCGCCTCGGCCATAAATCGCTCGCGAAAGGCCGTGTCGCTGTTGTACGGCTCCCGCAGAAATTTGACCGCGACAGTACGCTCTAACAGTAAATCCTGTCCGCGATAGACGGTTGCCATGCCCCCTGCGCCCACCAGGGCAACGAGGCGATATCGTTGGTTTAAGATTGTAGGTTCCATCCGCTCTCTACCTTATTCTTGGTGCACTGGTCTGGATGTTTTGCCGTTAGACTTTGCGACCTTACGAATGTCTTTATTCTACCGCAATGGAGACGCAAGTCAAAGGTGTAAACGGGGCGGGTGCATTCCAATTTCGGGGCACGGGCTCCGCGCAGAAGAGGACGCAAAATTTTGCGTCTCTACGAAAGTATAAATTTTGCCCCCATCTTGAAATGCACTCAACGGGGC
>DAOUFX010000538.1:0-24889 GCA_034429675.1 Anaerolineae bacterium
CCGGCCGTCCCCGACCTGGCGATGACCGCTGAGGTGGACACCACGCAGCTCCCCTGTTCCCTCAGCACTCGCGGCGTCGCTCCGCAGTCAACCTGGGCCGGGGCTTGGCTCAAATTCTTCTGCGGCATCCCGCTCCACGATTACAACGTCTCCCAAGGTAACAACACCGACCTGGTCACCGCCTACGGCGCTCTCCCCAACATCCTCATCAACGGCTCTGATCGCACAACGCAACAACTCCAGACGCTGGGCTTCACCGTCGCCCTCACCGACCACGACCGCGCATCCATCGCCCTGGCCGCCAAACGCTACCTGCGCGAGCGGCTTCCGCTTCAGGAGTTGTCCCCAATGGAATACCTCGCCTGGTACAACGACGGCCCCATCGTCGCCAAAGCGGAGGCGAACGCGCCCGGCTTGCCCACGCCTTTCGTCGCCGGCCGCCAATACGACCTACAGGTGCGCTGGGAGCGCGAGGCCGCGCAGGTCAAAGAAGAAGACTTCGGCGAGGGCAAGGACGCCTACACCTTGCGCACCTACGTGGATCGCGGGTATTTGATCTTCCGTTTCACCAACCCCGCCACCGGCACAGTGACCACCATCCGCGAAAACGACGCCGAGGGTATCCGCGCGATGTTGGAAGCCTTCGGGCTCCCGGAAACCCGGACCGTCGCGGACGTCGCCGCGAGTGAGCGCCGCTCCTGGGCGGTGCAGCTCGGCCGGATCATCACCGACCACGCCGCCCGCAATGGCAACCTGCGCCCCAATCCTACCCAGGAAAACGACATCCTGGCGATGGCCGTCAAACGCCACAACGCGCTCTTGTACGAGCAGGGTGGGGGCAAAACTAACACCATCGCCTTTTGGGCTGAGTTGCGCCGGTATGCCCGCGTCCTCATCGTCACCCCGTCCTCGGTCGTCCCCGGCATCATCGAAGACCTCACCAAATGGGGCTTCAACGTCCCCCCGCGCGCCCTCGACCACGACGAAGTCTCCCGGCTTCACCAACACAAAGGCGAAAAACAGCCCGGCACGCAATTCTGGGTTGCCAGTTACGAGTCGTTGGGGCTTCAGGACGGCAGTTACGACGCCTGGCAGCACGACGCCTACGACCGCGACGGCAACTTCCTCGGCACGCACAGCCACAACCACGGCGCTACCTGCTCTTTCCCCGGCTGCCACGTCTCCCGCAGCCAGGTCATCGGCGCTTGCCCTCAATGCGGGGCAGCGGGCGCGGACTTCCACAGCAGTCGCGGCAGCAACGGCGGCGGCGCGCGCTACTGTCGCCAATGCGGCTACGCCGCCTGGACGGCCGGGACTCTCAGTGAAGCCACCGGCGAAAAACCCGCCGTCAAGGGGCGCCGGATGGCCCCGCTGGGCGCGCGCATCAAACGTCTCTTCTCGTGTGTCATCCTGGACGAGGTACAGGACACCAAATCCAAAGGCTCACTCAAAGGCGAGACTACCAGAGCCTTGAAAGCGCGGGGCAAAGCCGTCCTCTCCGGCACCTGGTTGAAAGGCTACGTAACTGACCTCTATTGGAGTGCAGGTTGGCTCGCCGGCTTCGGCTCGGCCTTGTGGCCCTTCGCCTACAACGGCGGCGCGCCCAACTTCCTCCAGCAGTTCGGCACGTTTGAATTCGTGACGAAGGAGTTCGCGCACACCCTCCAAACCGGAAAACGCAAACTCATCCCTTCCATCTCCAACCTCAACCGCCTGTGGCGACTCCTCTCACCCTTCACCATTCGCCGCCTCAAGGAGGACTTCCTCACCGACCTGCCTTCCAAAACCGTTGAGGAACATTGGGTAGCCCTGGACGCTCACCACAGCGGCATCTACGCCCGCGTCGAGGAATCCATGCAGGACACCCTCAAACGCGAGCTGGAGCGCGACAACCCGGATATGGGCGTCATCTCGATGGCTCTGTGGTGGGGGCGCTACGCCGCCTCCTGTCCCACCGTCGAAGGCGCGCTCCACTACGCCGGCGCGTTCGGCATCCGCCTTAACTCGGAGACCGTCACCCCCGCCGAGCGCCGCGCCGCCCTGGACGATCTCCAATTGCGCAACGCCATCCTCAATCGCGACCTGGACAACGTCAAAGTCGCCGGCGCTCTCGATCTGATCAAATCCATCCACGCCGCCGGCGAGAAGGTCATCGTCTTCACCAGCCTCAAGGGCCTCTACCAGTCCCTCCTCAAAACGCTCCTCGCCGCCCGCATCGGCGTCACCGAAATTGACGGCGTCCCCACCAAAAAGCGCAACGATGTCGTCCGCAAATTCGAGGCTGGGGGCAACACCGTCCTCCTGGCCGGCACCGGCACCCTCAACCGGGGCGTCACCATCACCGGCGCCAACCACGTCATCATCCTCAACACCGAGTGGAGCCCCGAAACCACCCTCCAGGCCGAGGATCGCATCCACCGTCCCGGCCAGACCCGGGCCTGCCACGTCCACTACATCCTCGCCCAGGGCACCATTGACGAACACATGTGGGAGCTGATCAACGCCAAACACGCCGCCCAACGCGCCGTCTTCGACAAAATCGCCCAGTTCAAAACCACCGAAGACGTCCTGGCCGAGGCTGCCAGCGCCAACGTGCAATTGCAGATCGCGCGCGCCATCGTAGATGCGCCTCGCCCACAGCCGCAATCCGAACCCACGCCGGCGCCGCTCCCCCTCGAAACCCTGGTACAGGCCGCTCTCGTCGCCCAGGCTGCGCCGCTCCCCGAACTGCCGGCGCCCGCAGCAGCCCCGGCCCCGGTGCAACTCACCATCGCCGATCTTCTTCAGCTCCAACCCGTCATCAAAAGCAAACAGCGCCGCGCCGCCAAACCCGTCCCCCAGGAACAGCAGAACTTCTTCTCCCTGCTCTCTTGAGTACGCGCGTACTCAAAACAAGAGGCCCCTCATATCGAGGGGCCTTTTTTTATTGCTGGCACAGTAAACAATTCTCTATATACTTGGTTGTTATGAATCTCACAAACCTCCAATCAATAGGTGACCTCACATTCAAGACTAATCTGGACAACCTATACCAATCATTGGATTTAGGAAATTCTGCCAATTCGGTCTTGACAAGTCGCTTAAACGACCTTACAATAAGCAGGAATCCTTGACCTTATGAGGAGGAACAATGCTTTGGACAAGCGCTACCCTGGCTGAGACCATTGGAGTCACACAGCGGCACATTGCTCGATTGGTGAAGAAGGGTATCATCAAGGGGCAGAAGGTGGGGCACGACTGGATCATCTTGGACGAAGATGCGCAAAAGTTCATCGCCGAGCGCAATGCCGAAAAGATGCCCCAGGAGGCAGATCAAGAGTAATCCAAAGCAAAAGGGACACGTCCCCAGCTGTCAACTGTTCGTGTCCCTTCTTCAATTGCTCTTTAACAAGCGCATAGCCTTGAAAAATCCTGGCTTTTCCGCAACGGTGAACCAATAACTGCTCAGTTGTTGGTCATTCGCTACATCTGCTCTTATTAATGAGCTTTTCTACTCCTCGGACTGGACTTGAACCAATAACCAACCGGTTAACAGCCGGTCGCTCTGCCGATTGAGCTACCGAGGATCAACACTCCGCATTATACACAACTATGCCAGATCGTCAAGAGATTTTTTGGTGGCCTACACGTCCAGGTTCTGCACTTCGCGCGCGTGGGACTGGATGAACTTTCTTCGAGGCGGCACTTCGTCGCCCATCAGCATGGAAAAAACCAGGTCGGCATCGGCGGCGTCTTCGATGGTCACTTGCACCAGCGTGCGGCGTAGCGGATCCATCGTCGTTTCCCACAGTTGTTGCGGGTTCATTTCACCCAGACCCTTGTAGCGTTGGATACCAGCCTTGCGTCCGTCCATGGTTTTCAGCAGTTCCTGCAATTCCGCGTCGTTGTAGGCGTAGTGCGCTTCTTTTCCGGCCTTGACCAGATACAGCGGCGGCTGGGCGATGTAGAGATGCCCGGTGTCAATCAACGGTTGCATGTAACGGAAGAAAAAGGTCAGCAGCAACGTGGTGATGTGCGCTCCGTCTACATCGGCATCGGTCATGATGACAACCCGGTTGTAACGCAGGTTTTCTACCTCGAATTGATCGCCGATCCCGCATCCCAGCGCCGAGATGATCGCCTGGACTTCTTTGTTGCCCAGAATTTTGTTTAAGCCGGCCCGCTCGGTGTTGAGAATTTTACCGCGCAGGGGCAGAATGGCCTGGAAATGACGGTCGCGCCCTTGCTTGGCCGAGCCGCCTGCCGAGTCCCCCTCGACAATGAACAGTTCGCTGTTGGAAGGGTCGCGGCTGGAGCAGTCGGCCAGCTTGCCGGGCAACGTCATGCTTTCCAGCACGCTTTTGCGGATTACCAGGTCGCGCGCCTTACGTGCTGCGTCCCGGGCCTTGGAAGCGGTCAATCCTTTGTCTACGATACGCCGCGCCGCCTTCGGATCGGTCTCGAAGAAGGTGGCGACGGCTTCAGCCGTGGCCGTTTCGACCGCAGCCTTGACCTCAGGGTTCATGAGCTTGACCTTGGTCTGGCTCTCGAATTGCGGGTCCGGCACTTTGACGCTGATGACGGCCGTCAGCCCTTCGCGCACGTCGTCGCCGGACAGGTTGGGATCGCTTTCTTTGAGCACCGAAAGCCGGCGTCCAACGTCGTTGATGGTGCGGGTGAGCGCAGCGCGGAATCCCGTCAGGTGAGTCCCACCGTCAATGGTATTGATGGTGTTGGCGAACGTCAACATGGTCTCGGTGAAGTTGTCGGAGTATTGCAGTGCGACTTCAACGACCACACCTTCGGTTTCCTTTTCGACGTAGATCGGCTCGTGCAACGGTTTGCGATTGCGGTCAAGAAACTTTACGAAGGAAAGGATGCCGCCCTCGAAGTAAAAAGTCAGCCGGCGCAAATGTTCCCCGCGACGATCAATCAAATCCAGCGTCACGCCGCGCGTGACAAAAGCCATTTCCCGGAACCGCTGCGCTAAGGTATCAAAGCTGTACTCTACATCTTTGAAAATGGTCGTGTCGAATCGGAAGCGCGTCGTCGTTCCGGTGTCCTGGTTGGGGTTCTTTCCGATGACATCCACGCCGGTGACCGGGATGCCGCGCTCGTAACGCTGGCGATAGATCTGTCCGTCGTCGGCTTTGACCGTGACTTCCATCCATTCCGAAAGTGCATTGACGGCCGAGGCGCCCACGCCATGCAGACCGCCGGAAACCTTGTAGGCGCCATTGCCGAATTTGCCGCCGGCATGCAACGTAGTCATCACCAGCTGCAGGGCCGAAATCCCCTTTTCGGGGTGGATGCCCACCGGAATACCGCGACCGTTATCGCTGATCGAGACGGTGCTGTCCTCTTCGATGATCACCCGGATGTGCGTGCAAATACCGGCCAGCGCTTCGTCAATGGAATTGTCCACCACTTCATAGACCAGGTGGTGGAGTGCGCGAATGTCGGTGCCCCCCACGTACATACCAGGGCGGCGACGTACTGCTTCCAGACCTTCCAAAACCTGGATGGCGGACGCATCGTATTTTGCTGCTTCACCATTTACCTTCGCAACCATATTCTCCCCCTGAAACTTCCCTGAAGGCTTTTAGCCTTTTTGATCATTATGATTTCTCTATTTCCCCGCAACCGGCACGTCTTTGTGCGCGAATGAGCGGATGAATATTTCTAAAAAGTGCAGACGATCCTGGTAAAAGATAAACAACGCTGCCGTGAGCGAGGTGCTCACAAAGGCGTGACCGACAATGCTGACGAGCATTGTCCACGATGTCGGCGCAGACATCGTCCACACAACATTGAAGCCACGGGCGATGACAAAGAGCAACAACAATAGGAGTATGGCGCTCAAAAAGTCGCTCCGTACCAGAATCAGGCTTTCGTGGATGGCTTGTAGCAATCCCCGACGCAGCAGAACAATGCCTGGGACGACAAAAACCATGTGGAGGCTCACGAAAAAGATAGTTGACAAAAAGAAAGCCGATATGAACTTTGAAAAGAACCCCGGGATCATTTTCATGATTGTTACCAATAACGCCATGAGCACCGAAACGGAAAAAAGTACAAGGGTTAGCACAAACATCAGTTGAAGCAACTGCCCCCACAATCTCAGCGGAGATTGCGCTCTCGGCAATTCTATCTCGTTTTCCTCAACGACCCGCTGCCCGATGCTGCGTAAATAATAGGCGTTCAGCAACATACCCACAACAATGATCCCAATGCCCCATCCCAGGGCTGCCAGCGATGTTGAAACGGCAATGTCGGATTGTAAGAAGAGGGGACGTCCGCTTGTAACCATCTCGGCCAACAGCGAGGGTACTCCTAAAGAATTCTGATCCCAACCGCGCACCAGGTTGAGTTTGGTCCTTATTTCGAACAGCAACGTCGGAAGGCTCAACAAAGGCGCCGGCCCTGCCAGGATAAACCCGTTTAATCGTTCCCCCAGATCGGCGAGAAGTTGTTGTAGAGCCGCTATCTCCTCCCCTGTATTGAGCCCCATCGTTTGCGCCATTTGTGCCATGGTTTGAAACAAAGGAGCGAAGGAAAGGCGGGGGCCCAGCCAGAGAAACAAATCCAGCAAAGTTGGGATTATGATAAGTCCCGGATGGCGAGCTACGGTTTCAAATCCCATCGCCAGGCAAGAAAGTACACTCATCGGTTGATGCTGTTCTTGTTGCTCTTGGCGATTTTCTTCATTCACGAGGATATTTTACCATATTCATAGCAAAAGTCGAAGGTGAGGGCGGCGCGGGTGCATTCTAATTTCGGGGCAAAGAAGAACGTAGAGACGCAAAATTTTGCGTCTTTCTCCGCGCAGAAGAAGACGTAAAATTTTGCGTCTCTACAAAAGTACAGGTTTTGCCCCCATCTTGAAATGCACCCGCGGCGCGGTCAGCCCATGGGCAGCGCGATTTTCATTTGTCTGTTTCACAATCTTGGATAAGATGGGGGAAGTTCATAAGGGGGCATGTGGAACCATGGCAAACGGCAGAGCACAAAGTTGGGACAAACTCCTGGAACAACGCCAGGGTTGCTGGTTGGCCGGACGGCAGCGCGAACGTGAAATTTTCCGGCTAAACTTCATTTATGATGTGCCGGAATATCTCATTTTTGCGGTGTGTGGCCCGGTGGGAATCGGCAAAAGCGCATTGTTACATCACTACGCAACCGTTGTCGCCGAGCATGGGGCAACGCCGGTATCCGTTGATGCCGCACAGCGGGCCGCCTCGCCCGACGCAACCTTGTTGGCGACGATGGCGCACATGGCCAGGCAGCTGGCCGCCGGCAATACGACACTGACTACTTTTGACGAACGTTACGAACGTTACAATGAGTTAATCCAGGCGATGGTAAATGACCCCACAGCGCCTTCCGGCGTCTTTGACGTTACGACCGGGCTGATGCAGGCTGACGCCGCGCCCGCCTGGGACGCCTATATGGCCGAAAAACTGTGGACGCCGGATCAGATCATGTTAGTCAAACAGCCGGTTGCCACACTAACCCATGCCTTCTTGCAAGACCTGGGCGCCTGGGCCTCAATCCGCACAATTGTGTTCTTCTTTGACGATTGGGATGTGTTGAAACCCCACATCGGGACCTGGCTGCAAGATGCACTGCGTTCCGGCCACTTGACCTCCAATGTCTGGCTGGCCCTTGCCGGGGAATCGCGCCTGGATATCTCGTGGGAGCCCTTCCGCCCGGTGACGGCTACCCTCGATCTGTCCCCGCTGAGTGGCAACGAGAGCCAATCCTATCTGCTCGCGCAGGGAATCAGCGATGCTGAACGTATTTCGGCGATTTGGACCTACGCCAAGGGATCGCCGCTCTGGATGCGTTTGTTATCTACGACACAGGGTGTGCGCGTTGAGGAATTTGCCGTCAACGTTGTGGATCGCTATCTCAAAGGCCTGGAAATGCCCTGGCAACGCGAGCTGGCCCTGCGTTGCGCGGCGGCGCGCAGGTTGGACGCGTATGTGGTAGCGGCGTTAATGGAAGATGGCGATCCGGCTTTGTTTGACTGGCTCATCCATTCCTCCCTGGTCGTCGAACGTTCCGGCGACTGGGTTTGTCATCCAGCCTTGCGCGGTGAGATTCAGGAGTATGCGCGCCAGCACGCCCCCAATGTTTTGCAGACCGCGCATGCCAATCTCAAGAGCTTTTATAGCCGCGATCTGGCCGATGCAGCAGATGTCAGCCGGTATTCCGACCCGCACTGGCGCGCAGCGTGGCTGGAATCGTTGTATCACGGGTTAATGAGTGGCGACATCAACGCCGAGGACGCCGGGCTCGAAACGTTCCTTCTGGCGTTGCGCACCTATTACCCGTTGGCGGGTGAGATCGTGGAAATTTGGACCCAGGCTGCCGCCGAGAAACCCGCGCCTAATTCGCTCAGCGATTGGACGCAACCTTTGGAAGTCGGCTGGCGCGCATTGCAGCAAGGTGATTGGCAAGCGGTTTTGGATGTTTACGCGCTGTTCGCCCAACGCAAGGGCCTCAGCCCGGAGTCATTGCAGGAGCTGCATACGGTGCGCCAACTGGCCCAAGCGCGCATAGCGCCCCCTGCGCCGGTCGTAGTCGCGGCGCCCATTGTAGAACCCCCACCCGTTGCGACGGTCGCACCCGATCTGCCCGAAATCCTGACGGTTGTCGCTGAACCCTCCCCGGTTTCGTCGCCTGAGGCCGGATTATCCGCCGTTCCCGTTGCTGCACCCGAACCGTCCGCTGCCCCCGACGCCGCACCGTATGAGGATCAGGAAAAAGAGCCGCCCTTGAAGGAGCAAGCCCCCGCCGAATCTGCTGAAACGCCGCATATTGCCAAGTATGCAGAAGAGGGCTCCGCGCCGGAACAAGAAGCATCCCCGCCGGAGAAATTGGTCGAGCCGGCGGCGTCCGCCGGCAGCGAGCCCGTTGAGAATCGTGACGAGACGCCGCAGGCGCTTCTGGCAGAAGATGCAACCGCCGCTGCGACAGCCGAATCCTCCCCAAAGTCCGTGGAAGACACCGCACCATTGCCAGTTCAGAAGAAAGTGCCGTCTGTGACCAAAGCGCCGTTGTATGCGCCGCCGAAAACTCATGAGGCCACGGAAAGCGAGATTGACGCGCTGGGTTACAGCAATCGCGCCAATGTCTACCTGGGTATGGGCGAATACGAGCGAGCTGTCCACGATTACGACAGGGCGATTGCGCTCGATTCAAATTTTACGCTCGCCTATTACAACCGTGGCGTGGCCTATATGCAAGCGGGGAATTTTGACCAGGCTCTGAATGACTACACGCGAACGATCGAGCTTAACCCCGCTTATGCGCCGGCCTATAAGAACCGTGGACTTTGTCGCGCTCGTAAGCAGGACTTCGCCGGCGCGGTGGTGGACTACAACAAGGCCATCGAGCTGGCCCCGGATGATGGGACGGTGTACAACCATCGCGCCAACGCTTATTACCACCTCAAGGCCTATCTGGAAGCGGTCGGCGATTACGATCGCGCGATCCAACACGATCCACAGTACGCGCCGGCCTATCTCAATCGCGGGTTGGCTTACGCCAGCCTGGATGAATATCAGCAGGCCATCGCGGATTATAATCAGGCGCTTCTCCTGTCCCCCAATCAGGCGGCGACTTACAATTACCGGGGGCAAGCGTATGCGCGCCTGGAACAATATGCCAGCGCTCTGGCCGATTATGCGCAGGCTTTGACGCTCAATCCGCAATACACCGTAGCGCACAACAACCGTGGACTGGCGCTGGTGCGCCTGGGGAATTACGCCGAGGCCATTGCCGCTTATCAACGCGCCGTGGCGACTAACCCCAAATTCGCGACGGCCTATTACAACGCGGCCTGCGCCGCCGCCCTCATGGGCGATCTCAATGGCGCGTGTGAGTGGCTGGAAAAAGCCATCCAGTTGCACGCACAGTACCGCGCACTGGCGCACAAAGACCCCGATTTCAACGCCATCCGCGAAAGTCGCCGTTTCCAGCGGCTGTTGGAAGATACGGCCGGCTAAGGCCGTTCTCCGCTCTTCACGTACTTTGTCATAGAGAAACGTGAAACGTGAAACGTGATGTCTGGTAGACAAGTCACGCCTCACGTTTCACGCCTCACGTTTCACGTTTCACGCCTCACGTTTCACGTTTCACGCTTCACGCCTCACGTTCCAAACTCTAATAATCGTTTTGTTGTCCATCAACGACTCCGGTAGCGCAGCAACCCCTGATCCGTTCCCAACCACAAGGTTCCATCCGGCGCAAATGCGCCATCGTACAAGGTTATAGCGAAGGGCAAGCCGATTGTCTCCCATTGATTGCCTTTCCAGTGCATCAGACTGTGACCCGCAAGCCCCCACACATCCCCGCCGGGGTCAACCAGCAGGGAACTGACCGGGCTCGCGGCATCGAGCGGCTCCGTATCGCCCGTCCACTGCCCGTTGGCGAAGCGCATCACGCCCTCGTGGCCGGAAGCCCAGAGGACGCCGTCCGCCGTAACCGCCAGCGCGAGGATTTCGCCCAAGGGGACGTGCGTCTGGGTGATCCACTCGGTCCCGTCGAAGACGCTCAGCCCGCCGCCGGACAGGGTCGAATGGCCCAGCCAGATTTTGCCGTCCGGCGCGATGGCCAGGGCGGTGGGCAGCTTGTTGCTAAAAGCGGTGAGCCCGGCGCCGTCACGGCGGGAGACGGCGAACTCGGTGATCATCCAGATCGCGCCGTCGGGGGCAAAAACGATGTCGCGCAGGTTGCCCAACACACCATCTTCGCAGGCGATCCCGGTTTGCCATCGGGTATCCGCGCCACAACACCCGTCCGAGCGTTTGGCGCCGCACCCACTCGCGGCCCACAATTCGCCGTCTTTGTCGAACGCCAACGTTTGAATATTGGTCGCTTCCCCCAACACCGCACGGTCGAAGTATTGCCAGTCGCCTGCTTGAGCCAGGCGCGTCAACCCGCCGCCCGGCGGGCGCGAGGTCTGAGCGCCGAAACCAAGCCACACGCTGGTGTCCGGCGCGACGGCGACGGTGGTAACTTCACGCAACGCGGGACCGTAGCGCAACGAGCGCCAGACGCCGTTTTGCCGCAGGCTGATCCCCCGGTCGGTGCCAACGGCCAAATCCCCGTCCGGCGCGAGCGCCACTGCCAACAGGTCGTTGGATAACAGCCCATCATCTACCGTGAAATATGCCCATTGCGCGCCGTCCCAGTAGGCCAGGCCCGTCCCGGCAGTGTGAAACCCGCTGCAGGTGGCAATGTAAGGCGTCGTGTAGGGCGTCGGGCCTTTTCCGAAGGCCATGTCGCACACCCAACGCCCGCCCGTCGCCGCGTAGGCCAGCTGCCAGCTCGTCCCGTCGAAACGATACACATTGTCGTAGCCGATGTGCACCCACGGCGCCCCGTCGGGGGCAATCTTTGTCACGCCGACGTTGGGATAGGGAAAGTTTCCGGCGACGGCTTCCCAGGCATCGTTCTGGGCGTTGTACCGGATCATGCCACTGCCCTGGACGCTGGCCCACAACGCGCCAGCTCCCGCGGCTACATACGCGACGGACGTCTGGGGAGCGCCTTTTTCTGTTGTGTAGGCAGTCCACCGGGCCTTCTCTGCCTGTCCCGTTCCATCAAGCCGCGCCAATCCTTTTTCGGTCCCCGCCCACACCGCATCTGGCGTTATGGCGATGGAATAGACCGTGTCAGAGGGTAGTCCATCGGCGGTGGTGTAAATCCGCCAGGCGCCCTCCGCATTTTGCGCGGGGGTAAAGCGCGCGACGCCGCTTGAGGTCGCCGCCCACACGACGCCGTCAGCGGTGACGGCGATCTGATGCGTGACGTAGCTCAGCGGCCCGCCGGGGATGACGTAGTGTGTGGGGACGTCCATATCCACATCCCAGCGCACCACGCCGCCGATGGTCGCCGCCCACAGCGATCCGTCCGGCGCAAAGGCCAACCCCTGGACCGCGTTATAGCTCGGATAATGCTGCCAACGCGCCGCTTCTTCCGCCGAAAGCCGTGGCAAGGGAGTGGGGATAGTATCGTCCGGCATCGTTGCGGGAGCCGGCGGGCCGGGGGGAGTCGGCGAAGGCGCCGGCAGACCTGGTTGCGCTTGCGGGGACGCCGGAGGTTTTGTGCAAGCGGTCAACCATCCCACTATGATGAAAAGTATGATCCTTTGGTAAAGCTTCATGGTTTTCACCTCCGGGTTAAAAGTACTACATCCTGATCAAACGTCAAAGCCTCTTTTCTCTTGAAAACTTGTTCCTCTTTCTTTTCCAGAGTACAATGACTTTGTGCGGCGCATTTCAGGTCACTTCTCCCTTTTTGTTGAGATGATACCGAATGCAGCCTTTCTAAAAACCACAGATCAGGGAGGTTATAACATGAGTAAAAACACAAAAATCATATTGGGGATCGTTCTGGGCATTGTCGTCATCTGCGGTATTGTCGCGATTGCCGGCGTCATAGGCGTGGGCTTGATCGGCAAAAGCGTTGCGGATGGTTCGTTGTATACGGATGATCCAGAAAAGCTCGCCGAAGAGGCGTCCAAGATACTGAGTTACGAACTGCCGGATGGCTATCGTGAACAGGCGCTGATGAACATCATCGTCGGCAAGATGTTGATGATCTCTCAGTCGGACCTGAGCAACAGCGACTATACAACGCCGGTCATCGTGATTATGCAACTGTCAAGCCTCATCGCCGACGGTTCGACCTCGCAAGAAGACTTCCAGCGCCAGATGGAACAAAACATGACGACGACATCCGGTGGAGAGCAACTGGATCTAGAGCTTGTTGAAGAGAAGACAATGACCATCGCCGGCCAGGAAACGCCGCTTTTGGTCTACGAGGGCACCAACAGCAAGGGGGTTGAGGTGCGAGAAATTACCACCGGCCTCTTCGAGGTCAACGGAAAATCGGTTATGGTGATGATCACCGGGCAGAAGAGCAACTGGCCCGAAGAAGACATGAACGCATTCCTCTCATCTATCCAATAAAAGTAAAATCTGGGGTTTGTAGTGACGACTTTAGGCGTTCTGCGCCTTAGGAGACGGCTGAAGCCGTTACTACAAGCCCATTTGTGGCGTAAGATAGCAACTTGAGTTACGGTAATTGCCAGCTAAGGGATCGGGTGCGATGACTAAGCAGACGACAGTGCAAGGACGGCAAGTTTACGGCGTTTTTGCCGGAATGTGCGCCTGCGACGTGTATCCGGCGGTCATAGAATGCAATGCGAGGCGCCTATGAATGACAGCGAACGACTACAAATCCTTGCTCAAACCAAAGAAAACGGGCAGACAACCTTGTATCTCAGTTCTTCGCAATTGACGGAGTTGCCCCCGGAAATCGGGGAGCTGACCCAGTTGCGGGGGCTCTACCTGAGTTTTCCCCAATTGACGACCCTGCCGCCGGAAATCTGGCAGTTGACGCAATTGCAACGGCTGGACTTGAGCTCCACACAATTGACGGCGCTTCCGCCCGACATTGCACGGCTCACCCAATTACAAAGTCTGGATTTGAGCTCACCTCAGCTGACGACTTTGCCGCCAGAGATCGGACAACTGGCGCAGTTGCAGAGTCTCGATTTGCGCAACACACAACTGACGGCGTTGCCGCCGGAGATCGGACAGTTATCGCAACTACAAAGCCTTGATCTCAGAAACACGCAACTTGCGGCGCTGCCGCCGGAGATCGAGCGGCTGACCCAACTGCAAAACCTGTATCTGAGTTCGCCACAAATGACGGCCTTGCCGCCGGAAATTGTGCGTCTGTCGCACTTGCAGAGTTTGTACCTGAGTTCACCGCAACTGACGGCGTTGCCGCCGGAGATCGGGCAATTAGCGCAATTGCAAAGTCTGTATCTAAGTTCCAGCCAGTTGACCGAACTGCCGCCGGAGATTGGACAACTGACGCAGTTGGAGCGCCTGGACCTCAGCTCTAATCCGCTGGAGATGCTGCCGCCCGAAATCGGCCAGTTGATCCGGCTGCTGCGCCTGTATTTGAATTCTACACGCCTGACCACGCTGCCGCCGGAGATCGGGCAACTGGCGCAGTTGCAACGTCTGGATTTGCGTCATACTCAACTTATGAGCCTGCCTGCGGAAATCGAACGGCTGGTCCAGTTGGAGCATTTGTATTTGAGCCACACGCCGTTGACCGAGTTACCGGGAGCGGTCGCCCGGCTGGAGCATTTGCAATATCTGGAAATCAGCTCGACGCAATTGACCGTATTGCCCGGCGAAATCAAGCAAATGACCCGGCTGGAGCGCCTGGACATACGCCACACGCCGCTGACGATGCTGCCGCCCGAAATCGGCCAGCTTTCGCAGCTACAACGGCTGGATTTGAGCAACACGCAGTTGATGTCGCTGCCGCCGGGGATCGGCGGCTTGTCCCAGTTGCGCGAGTTTTATCTGAGCTCCCCCCGCTTCACGACGCTGACTGCCGAGATCGGGCAATGGAAACAATTGCAGAGTTTGTACATCACATCGCCGCGACTGGCGGCGTTGCCCTCGGAAATCGGACAGTTGACGCAGTTGCAGCATTTGTACCTGGATGGTTGCCCGTTGAGCGACTTGTCGCCAGAAATCGGGCAGTTGACGCAGCTGGAGAGCCTGGATTTGAGCGGCACGCAACTGGCGATTTTGCCGCCGGAGATCGGACGCTTGACCCGGTTGCAGCATCTGAACTTCAACGGCAGCCGGTTGGCGGCGCTCCCTTCGGAGATCGAGCGTCTCACCGAACTGCGCCATCTGGATTTGCGCAACACGGCGCTGCCGATGCCAGTGGAAATCCTGGCAAACTACCGCGACCCTGCGGCGATTCTCAGTTATTATCAGGAATACCTTTCGACCCATTGCCGCCCTCTCAACGAAGCGAAAATGGTCCTGGTGGGTCAGGGCAGCGTGGGCAAGACATCCATCGTCAACCGTCTGCTTTATGACACGTTCGATCCACAGGAAAACAAGACCGAGGGCATCGCCATCACCCGCTGGCAGCTCACACCGGAACTCACCCACGCGGCTGCGCCGATCCGTGTCAACATCTGGGATTTTGGCGGGCAAGAGATTATGCACGCCACCCATCAGTTCTTCCTCACCAAGCGCTCGCTCTACCTGCTGGTGTTGGATACGCGCTTGGGAGAAGCGGAGAATTTCCTGGATTACTGGCTGCAAATCATCCGCAGTTTCGGGGGAAATTCTCCGGTTATTGTCGTCGGCAACAAGATGGATCAGCAACGGCTTGATCTTGACCGGTTGGGCTTAAGGGGGCGATATCCTAACATCAGGGCGATCGTCGAGACTTCATGTGTCAACGGGGCCGGGATCGAGGAGCTGCGCCAGGCGATCGCGCGCGAAATCGGGGCGCTTCCCCACATCAACGACGAACTTCTCACGACGTGGTTTGATGTCAAAGCACAACTGGAGACGCTGGATGAGGACTACATCCCTTATGAACAGTACATCTCTATGTGCGGCGATCTGAATGTGGAGGACACCCACAGCCAGCGCACTTTGCTGGGTTTTCTGCACGATCTGGGCATTGTCCTGTGTTTTCAAGACGATCCACGCCTGGCCGCGACGCATATTCTTAACCCCGAATGGGTCACGCAGGGAGTCTACGCCATCCTCAACCATCCCGACTTGCTCAAACAGGGCGGTGTGTTGTCGCGTGAGATGTTGGGCAATATTCTCGACCCGTGGCGCTACCCCCCCCACAAACATCTCTTCATTATTGATATGATGCGCAGATTCGAGCTGTGTTTCGATTTCGAGGGACAGAACGATGAACGTTTCCTGGTGCCGGATTTGCTTCCCAAAGAGGCGCCGGACATCGGCGACTGGCATGACACGTTGAGATTTCGCTATCAATATCGGGTGCTGCCGGGCAGCGTCTTGACCCGCTTTATGGTCAGAATGCACCCGTATGTGGACATCAATCGCACCTGGCGCACCGGGACGGTGCTGCATTATCAAGATAACCAGGCTCTGGTGCGGGCCGATCTGAGCACTCAGCGCATTTATGTTCAGGTGGCCGGACCGGTGCCGGGGCGACGAGGCCTCTTGGGCGTCATCCGCTCACAGTTTGGCAGCATTCATCGCACCATCTCCGGGTTGCAGGTCACCGAACAGGTGCCGCTTCCCAACTATCCCGACATTGCGATAGATTACGAACATCTGTTGACTCTCGAAGAATTGGGGGATGCTACGTTCGTGCCGCCGGGGTTGCGGGAGCGGGTCAACGTGCGCGAGTTGTTGGCCGGGGTTGGCGCCATCGCCGCTCCGCCGGGCGGACTGCCGCCAACGTTGGCGATGCGCCTGCGCACGGCCCTGCTGCGCTCCGACTTTTGTGTCAGCGATACCCGTCTGCGTTCCCTGTTTTCCGACGAGCGGCTCTACCCCTGGCGGCACATGCTGCCAATCTCCGTGACGCCCGATGAACGGGTGGATGCACTCGTGGTCACCTTGCAGGACCGGCGCAACACGCGCAAGGAAGCGGCGCTGGTGCTGCTGTTGCGGGTGCTCGCCGAGCGCACCGACCCAGGCGACGCCGAGCAACAGCACTTACACAGCCTCGCCGACGAGTTGGATTACCTCTTGCGGCACTCATGACCAGAATGACACAACAAGAGAGGGAGCGTTTTGTGCTTCACGCCCCCTCCGGATTGATGAGATCACTCCTGAAATAGAAACTTACTTCATCACCACGGAACGACGAGCGGCTGGGCGCCCGGCAGCAAGTCCAACTCGTGGGTCGTCTATGCAGTGGCTTTGCCGATTGCGGAATAGTGCGCCAGATAGCATGTTTGCTCCACCGTTAACAATTCGTCGCTCTCGTTCAGGGCAAACCATAATACATTTTCAAGCCAGAACCGGTAGATGAATTCCTCAAACCCCGCACCACAATAGTAGGTCGCGTCAATGACGCCTTGTCGTTCCTCTTCGCTTAGCTCATTGATATCGAAGGTGTCAAAGCCAACCGGCGCAACCACCACCGCCTCATCTCCTTGCCGGTTCAGGTACAGATACCACAACAGTACCCCTTGCTGGTCGTTGAGGAACCTCAACAAATAAGCCCCTTTCTGTCCTGGACAGGGTACAAAATGTTTGGCCAATTCGAAATAGCAGGCTGTGCTCGAGGGAATCCTCGTCTGCAATTCCCAGGAGCTCATCAACGTCACAAAAGCCGGCGGGAGCGACAACCCCAACGAGCGCGCTTCGTCCTGAAGGTAAGTCAATCGCTTCGCCGTCTCCTGCCGGGTTTTTTCGTCCGGCCGGTAGATTTCCATCAGGCTGTTCATCGAGTCGTCCAAAGATGACAGCCAGCGAAAGTCTCCGTGCCACTCGATGTGCGACAGATCCGGCAGTTTGTTGTACGGGAAAAGGCAATAGGTCGAGTTGCATGGTCGGTAGTGCCCCAGGTCAAAGGACAACCAGCCCGGCGCAAAGGGCGTGGTGTGCAAAGTCATCGGTTCTCCTCCAAATCAGTAGTTTCGGTTTCGAGCAACACCGTAAAGACCCGCGTGATCCATCCTTCGCCCTCTTCGGGTGTGCACGGGGCGCTTTGGATGGTCGAGAGGGGCAATCCGGTGGGTGTATCCATGTACAATTTGTAGGTATGGCCCGTTGTGATTTCAAAATCGGCATACCCCAGCCCCTGTTCCGGTTTGAACCCAGTCGTGGCGCGATCGGCGCCGTCCTCCCAGAGAAGCCAGACGGTGTGCCCCGGTATGGGTTTGTACTCCACCCGGTCCCGCCCGCGCACTCGCGTCGTCTGCGAGAAGACCAGCGAGACTCCGACGCCGGAATTGGGGGTGCACGTCAATGTCTGTGAAATAATGGTGTAGGGCGAGAAAAGGTCCGGCGTCGGCGATGGCAGGAAAAACGGCGTCAGGGTCGGCTGCGGCGTAGGCGTCGGCGGCGGCGGTGTGGCGGTGACGGTCGGGGAAGGCGCCGCCGCCGTTGGCCCGACCGGCGTCTGGGATGTATAGATGGCGACGACGGGCGCGTCGGCGCCGTAGCTTTGCGCCAGTTCGGACAAACGTTGCAGGAGCAAGAGGGGGCGTCCGGCAGCAACGGCGTCGTCCAGGGTTTGGACGACGCTCTGGCGGACTTCATCCGGGGATAACCCTTCCAGACGTAAACGGGCGCGTTCCAGATTGCCGTCCACGCCGTAAGCCAATGCCGTCATGCGAATCCAATCCTGGCGGAAATACTCGCGCATACCCACAGGCACAACATCGGAATATTCCGGCGGGGCAATCACCCAGGTGTAAACCAATCCAACGATCAACCCGATGACAATCCCCACACCGAGAAGCCCCCAAATTTTCATGGCGCACCTCGCTGCATGTAGCCGGTCATGACCGGAGTTTCGGCCCCCAGATCGCGCGACAGTCGCACCAACGGCACAATCAGTTGCTCCGATCGGTTCTCGGCGATCCACCGCTCGGTCAGCGTCACCAGCGGTTCGGTGGGCGCTTGCGGATTCAGTCGCTCCAGCCGCCAGCGCGCGCGCTTGCTGCTCCCCTCAACCTGGTAAGTCAGCGAGACCAGCCGGATGTATTCGTCCCTGTAATCGCTGCGCAGCGCCGCAGGAGTCGTGCCATCGGACTCGACCGGGAATAACTGCCAGCCGATCAGAAACGCCAGCCCCAACCCCAACGCGATGCCGCCCAAAAATATCAGGATTGATTTCATAGATTTGTCACCTGTGGCGCACTCCCTGTTTCCTAAAATGGGATTTTGAGCAAGGGAAAATTATTGACAGCGTCCGAGAGTTTCACTATAATGAAGATAGAAATGGGCCCCTCTCAGGGTTTGGTCAACAGGCAGAGAACACACAGGTGGATTCTGCAAGCCGAGCTGAGTATCAGCCAAAGGATCATACCCTGAGAGGTAATTTTTTTAAAGCCTCGTGAGTTCCTCACATTTCATCGCAGAACAAGCGGCAAGTAAATCCCATACGGCTGTATGACCACATCGGTGACCAGCTGCTGTTGTCCGCACGAATTGGTCGCAATCACTCTGACGCGATACGCCATCATGGTACCGCTTCCCCCCGTCTGGAAAGTGTGGGTGATAGGATTGCCCGCGAACCACCCGCTGTTATCGCCAAAATTCCACACGTAGGTGATCGGCAGTGTGCCGGTGAGAACCACGGCAGTAAACCTGACTGGGGTATAAGGCGACGGGTTGGCGGGTATGTGGCTGATACTGAATCCGGCAATGGCGGTACAAGGAGTGAGCGGATTGTGCACTGCGATCTGGCCGGTGACGACTTCCTGGCTGCACCGATTGTGCACCGTCATGGTGACCGGATAGACGCTCGCAGGTTCATTGCGAGCCGGGAAGGTGTAGCTGATGGGATTGCCGGCCAGGGAAGCGCTGTCGGCAATTTGCCAGGTGTAGCTGACGGGGGACGTCCCGCCGGTGATGCTGCCGGTCAGTGTGACCGGCGACTCGGCCCACGGCTCTTGCGGGAAAACGGTGAGGGCGGCGCCGGCGACCTGGGTGCAGACTTCGGTCAGGGTGAGCGGCAGCGTGGTGGTTTGTTGCGCAGTGACGCGGATGCCGCCCAGCGACAGGAGCTCGTACCCCGGCAGCGTTGCGCTCACGGTGTAGACGCCGGATATGGCGCGGAAGCTATACAGCCCCGCCAGATCGCTGACGGTGTGCAGGTCCGTTCCGTTGCCGTCGCCGAGCAAGATGTGGGTGTCAGACAACGGCGCCCCGGCGGTGGTTTGTACCTGGCCGGCGAGGGAACCGTAGTCGAGCGCACGGTTGACGGCGGCGGCAATGTCCAATCGTCCCCAGCCGTAAACGTTGTTGGGAACGGCGTCCGCCCCGTCGCCGCACTGCGTGGAGTAGCGCGGGATGGCCGTCGCATTGAGGATGGCGGCAGTTTCGGTGATGTGTCCCCGTAGATCGGGCCGCGCCGACCAGAGCAGCGCGACGGCGCCGGCCACGTGCGGCGAAGCCATGGATGTGCCCGAACTGTTGCCGTAAGTGCCGCCGCGCGTGCTGGAGCGTACGGCGATGCCCGGCGCGACCAGGTCCGGCTTGAGCCGCCCGCTGCCGTCAACGGTCACCGGGCCGCGACTGCTCATCGAAGCGATAGCTTCACTTGAGTCGGTGGCGCCGACGCTGTACACCGTTTCGTAGAGCGCGATCGGTTCGCGCACGCTGCTGCACGACGGCCCGTAGTTGCTGGCCGAGGTGACCACCATAATCCCTGCGGCATTCACCGCCGCGGCTACATCCTGCAAAGATTGCCAGTCGCAACCCTCCGAAGGCGGGCAGCTCCACGAGTTGTTGATGATGTCCGGGGCCAGCGCCGGGTTGGCGTGCCCGTCCGCCGGGGTCTCGCCGATCGGGTAAGGCGCCAGGAAGAATTCGAAGCATTCGATGTACGTGGCGGGCGTGCCGTAGCCAACGTTCATATTGCGACACCCCATCCACTGCGCGCCCGGAGCGACGCCAACCTGATTGACGCCGCCGTCGTCGCCGACCATGGTACCCATGGTGTGTGTGCCGTGCCCGTGATCGTCGCAGGGTTGTGCGACATCTGCGCCGCAGGTGCCGCCGCCGCTGTGGATCGCATCATGCCAGTTGTAGTTGTGGTCTACCGTTCCCCCCTGCGCGCCACGGTAATGGCTTTGCAGAGCCGGGTGCGCCCACTCGTAGCCGGTATCCTGTCCGGCAATGACAATGCCCTGGCCGGTGTACCCCAATGCCCAGACTTGCGGCGCGCCGACGCGGTCAATGTTCCACTCGACGCTCTGTGTGGCCAGCGGTTTGACGGAGTCGTCCGCCAACAGGGGTAACGCCGAATTGACGTGCGGGTTGGCGACGATGCGCGCCACTTCGGGGCGCAACGCCAGCGACAGCAACGTCTTGCGGTCGGCCTGAACCTGGAGGGCATTGATGACGTAGAACGCGCGGTAGGGGATGCCGCGCGCGTCCAATTCTGCGCGCAAAGCTGCCTGGGTTTGCTGCGCCAATTGGTAACGGCTTTCATACACATAACGTCCGCGGTCTTCCTTGAGAGCGAAGGCGGCGGCGCCGGCGAGGTCGCCCTGAGGCGCGAGCAGAACCAGCGTGTCGGCCGTCGTATCTTTTTGGAGCGTGACCCAGACCTGATCTGCGATCTTGGGGGCGGCTGTCCGCAACAGGGACTCCGTCGCGGCGTCCCAGCCAGCCAAAGAGAGAAACCGTTGCCAGAGCGATTCCCCGGCGGCGCTTTTGTGCATGGCTTGCACCGGCAACGCCAGTATGGCGATCAACCCTAATGAGATAAGCGCTATTTTCATTCTTTTCATCGTAACCTCACAGTCAATTCGTTCGATAAGCGGCGCAACGGCGGGCGTGCTGCTAGTATATCACCCAATAGAATACCAGAAAATTCCCAGATAGCACACAGGGGAGAGCCGCAGCTCTCCCCTGTGCTGTAGAATTTGCCGATGTCAGGGCGCCGGATAGTTGCGCAGCACCAGCGGTAGGAAGACATCCATACCCAGTCTCACCGGGGTTGGCGCGCTGACGGCGCTGTGCCAGTAGGAGTCGGTCACTTCGACCCGCGCCTGGTAGGCGCCGCGTTGCGCGTACTGGTGTGAGACGGTGTTGGAGGTCGTGGTGATGTAGTCGCTGCCGTCGCCGAAATCCCAACGATAGCGCACGGCCTCGCCGCCGACGTTGGAGGTCACCGTCGCAGTAAAGGCCACAGTCAGATCTGCGCCGGGAACGATTTGGGCGAACCCTACACCCAGATCGTCGTTGACGTAAGCGACCATATCGCCCAACAACGCGGTGCGTGTGTAATAGCCGGTATTGTTGTTCACGCCTTCCAATCCAAAGGAACAGAAGGTGGTGCGCTGCGCCAGCTTGAACCAGTTGGCGACAGGGTCATCCAGCCGTTCCAGCGTCGGATCGGATGACATCACCGCTCCCATGAATCCCTCGCCGAGTGGTACGGCAGAGGAGGGAAGGCCGAAGATCGGCGTGCTGCTGGTGCCATCAACGTTGCCGGACAGCAAACCGTCCACCGAGGTCATATTGCCGGCGCCGTCTCCGCCGGCGCTGAAGTCAACCTGTTTTCCGTCCAGGAACGGCACCAGACCAACGGCGCCGGGGCGCGGGGCAGCGGCTTCGCCAAAGATGCTGTCGCTATCGTAGGCGACGCTAAACAGGTTGGCCAGGTTTACGCCGGCCGTGTTGAATCCCCAGGCGGCATTTTGTCCGAAAACGATCATTTTGCCGCCGCCGGCCAGGTAAACGCGCAGGTCGTCACCGGTTCCACTGCCCCAACCCAAAAAGGCATTGTAAACCAGGGAGGTTACATCGTCGCCGGAGAAGTACACCACGAGGTCATAGCCGGCCAGATCGGCATGTGTCGGGAAGCCGGGGCCTGTTTCCTGAGCCGAGGTATCCCATACGTCGTAGACCAGTCCTAATTCGTCGAGCGCCCCGGTATAGTAAGCGCGATAGTCTGCCACTTCCGGATCGGCGCCGCTCATATCGTCATCAATCAGCAAAATCGTATGGGTGATAGCCGGGCTGATGCGCGCCCAGTAGGGGATGTGCAACAGATGTGTGCTTCCGCTGATGATGATATTTCCCTCGATATCCTGGGTCGCCGCCCCCGCGCCTACTTCCAAAGTCACCGTGAAGACGGCTGTGCCGTTGGGCGTGACATTGAGCGTGGCGGGGCTGACCGTCACGTGTGTTTGCGTGTTCGTCACCCATTCCTGAACGCCCACCGCGTAGGTTTCGGTGGTGCTGGCGACTTCGGTGGCGACGATGGCTACCTGCGTCACCGTGCCTTTCCGGGCGATGCCAAAGCTCTGGCTGGGTTTACTGAACGTGAGTCCGGGATCGCCGGCTTCGCTCAGATCAATCCGCCCACCGCCCTGCGTCATCACGTCGGCGCGGGTCGTTTCGTCCAGGTCCAGCACGCTCTGGCTGGCCGTGTTCATCAGGGCGCTCTTCACCTGAGCCGGCGTCCAGTCGGGGTGCAGCGCCAACAAGAGCGCAGCCGCTCCGGTGACGTGCGGCGCTGCCTGGCTGGTGCCATTGTGCGCTGCGTAGACTCCACCCGGCGCGGCGCTGAGGATGTTGACGCCCGGCGCAACCAGGTCGGGTTGAATTTGCAGGTGCAGGTTCGGGCCACGCGAGCTGAAATCGGAAATCATGTCGGCGACTTCACTCTCGTAAGGGGACACGGGATAACCGATCTGCATCCGGGCAGTGTCGGTGACGAGGCTCCACCAGTTGCGGGCGTCCAGCCCCACGGCGTTGGCCGAGATAGCCGTGTAGATAGCGCGATTGGCGGCGGTAAATCCGCCCTTCCAAGTCCGGCTATCGGTGTACATCAGAACCGCATCGGCGCCCTGCGCGATGGCGTTGTCCAGTTTGAGGCTAAAGTTGTAGGTACCGCGCGGAATCAAGGCGATCCAACCGGAAGCGTAAGGCTCCGTCTCGGTGATTCCCACCGTCACGCCCGGCAACGTGAAGTCCGGATTGCCGAGCAGATCGCAGGGGATGTAGGGCAGCGGGCCGACGGTCTGCGTGGGAATAGCCGAGGGGGCGATGTCGTTAAACTGTTCCGCCGGGAAGTTTTGCAGCGTCGGCGAAACCGGCGTGGGCGCAGTGACGCTTATCGAGTTGTAGTAAGCGCGCACAGTCTGGCTTGCGCCGACTTCGATCAGTTTGGGGGAGTTCGGGCTGCCGGCGGTGTTATAGCCGGGGCCGGAGTTTCCCAAGGAGAAGATGACGGTGACGCCGGCATCCACGGCGGCGTCGTAAGCAGAGGCCAGCGCGTCATCGTATTCCCATTCGTCGCCGCCCCAACTGCAATTGACCACATCGGCGCCATCGGCGATGGCGTCTTCAATCGCGGCAGCCAGGTTGATACTGGAGCCGGAGGATTGCGTGCCGTCCACCGTCTTGAAGAGCGCCTTGTACGCCATCACCCAAGCGCCTGGCGCGACACCGGAGATCTGCGGCGAGCTGGTGCCGTAGGTGGCCGTCACAATGTTGCCGACCGCCGTGCCGGCGACGTGCATGCCGTGGCCGTGAATGTCGAGGGGCGTATTGACCTCGTTTTCGTTGACGGGAGAGGTAGGAGTATAGTAACGCGCGGCAATGATTTTGCCGTTGCAGAACGAAGCGTTTTCGCTGCAGTAGCCTTTGGGCCATTGTCCTTCCGTCGGATAATCCCAGCCCGCGCCGTTAAACAAAGCGTGGGTTGGTTCGATGCCGCTGTCAATGATGGCGACCTTGACGCCGGCGCCGGCGTCGGCGCGCCCGCCGAGTTGTCCCCACAGCGCCGCCGCCTGGATCAGCGGCAGGCTGTAATCCATATCGGCTTCGTAGAAGTGTTGCGGCGAGATGCGCTTGACGCCGGGCAAGGCTTTGATCTTAGCCAGCGTCGCGAAGCTGCTGTCGGGCAATTGTACCGCGACGGCGTTCAGGACGATCTGGTAATCGTAAGCGACCAGCGCAGCGGGAATCAGCTTGCCCAATGCGGCCCGGAAGACGGCTTGATCTGCCTGCAACCGGCGGATGTACGCCTGGCTGGCAAGCGTGTGCACATTGAGCCTGCCGCCGTCGGCCATCTCCCGGAATCGCGCATCCGAAGAATGGGCGTAGACGGCCAGCGCCGGCGCTTCCAGCTCGACGATGTACCAGTTGCCTTCCGACTCAAGCAGCGGCGGCGCCTCTTGCGCCAGCACCGGAAGAGCGGAGAGGAGCAAGGAAACAACCACGATCAGGGATATCCACGTATGCTTATTCATTATTTTTTCCTCCTTCTGGAATTTAGAAAAACAGCAGTTTAAAGGTACTGCAAAACCGCCGAGGGCAAGGTATACCGCTGGGGGGGGTTCGGCCTATCCATCAGAACAGTTTTTCTTTCAGTAGAGAGG
>DAOUFX010000539.1:0-5692 GCA_034429675.1 Anaerolineae bacterium
GTACCGGCTCGAAAAAACACCCCCTTATATCCGACTAACGGCTAAACGCTATTTTCAGAGAAGGAGCCGGCTATGGCCTACTCAGTTTTCCCAGATTTTGGTATCGGTTTAATCATAATATATTGGGATCACGTAGCCCCCATTCTCCTCATCATCCCGGTTATCCTGGTCGAAAGAGCCGTACTAAAAGAAAAGTTGCACAAGGAACGGGCGCTCCTTTATGCCTTCATCGTGAACGTTGTCTCAACCGCCATAGGGTTCGTGAGCGCCATGAGTGTCCTGGAGCGCGTATACAAATTCACCAAATTTATACTCGACACAGATCCCGACTATGGGTCCATCGGCGAGGTGCTTTTCTATTGGACTCTCTGTATCGGCGCGACGTGCCTGTTATCGGTTGGAATCGAGGGAGTTATCCTGACGGCGTTGGAATTCAAGCGCGCTCCCATCCCGAAAATCTGGTGGGCCACCCTGATCGCCAACATCGCCAGCTACGCCACCATGGTCGGGCTGACGATCGTCGCCGGGATCATCACGGCTACATTTTTTAATTGAAGACGCAAAATATTGCGTCTCTACGGAATTTCACACCCCGCCAATCGTTGTACATTTTTTCAGTTGTGCTACACTGAAACTCGGCAGGCCCCCCAATCCCGCCTGCCGATATCTACCTTGAAGGAGGACTGTATATGTCACACAAACGTTGGTTTGCATGCCTCGCTCTTGTCGCGTTGCTGGCGACGCTCCTGAGCGCGTGCGGCGGAGGACAGGAAGAGGCGAAAGATTTTACTTTTGGCGTGATCATGGTCGGCCCCTACAACGACCATGGCTGGAGTGAGGCTCACTACGAAGCCGGAAAGTACGTCGAGGCGAAGTTGCCCGGCGCGAAAATGATCTCCCTGGACAAAATGAATTCCGCCGACCGCCCGGAAACCACGACGGAACAGATGGTGGACGATATGGTCAACCAGGGCGCGAAGTTGATCTTCACCACGTCGGACGACTTCCAGGACGACACCGATGTCGTCGCCGAAAAATACCCCGACGTCACCTTCATCAGCATCTCCGGCGATCACGCCAAAGGCGGCGCAGGGCTGCCCAACCTGGGCAACTATATGACCAAGATGGAGTTTATGAAGGCCGTCGCCGGCTGCAACGCGGCGCTGGCCACCGAAACCGGCCACATCGGCTACCTCGGCCCCCTGATCAACAACGAAACCCGCCGTCTGGTGGACTCGGTCTACCTGGGCGCGCGTTACTGCTACGAGAAATACCGCGGACTGAACCCCGATGACCTCAAATTCACCGTGACCTGGATCGGCTTCTGGTTCAACATCCCCGGCGTGACGCTCGACCCCACCGAGGTCACCAACGACCTGTTTAACGCCGGCGCGGACGTGCTGATCTCCGGCATTGACACCACCGAAGGCATCGTCGTCACCAAGCAACACGCCGATCAGGGCGAAAAAGTGTTCGCCATCCCCTACGACTACCGCAACGCCTGCGAACAAGCGCCGGACATCTGTCTGGGCGTGCCTTACTTCAACTGGGGTCCCGGTTACGTGGACATCGTCAAGAAGGTGCGCGACGGCAAATGGCAGTCGCACTGGACGTGGGACAGCCCGGACTGGAAAGACATCAACAACGCCGACACCACCGGCGCCGGCTACATCTACGGGAATGCCACCACGGACGCTATGAAGAAAAACCTGGACGAATACATCCAATACCTCGGCAAAGAGGGCTGGGGCGGCCTGTTTGTCGGCCCGTTGAACTGGCAGGACGGCACAGTCTGGCTCAAAGACGGCGAAGTCGCCACCGAGGACGCCATCTGGAATGCCAGCCAACTGCTGGAAGGCATGACCGGCTCAAGCAAGTAAATGCGATAAAGTTTGTGAAGGGGGCGCTCAAGCGCCCCCTTCACAAACCTACCTCAAAACGCCATGCGCATAGAACTCCGCGATATCCACAAACATTTCGGCGCCCTGCGCGCCAACGACGGCGCAAGTTTGACGCTGGAACCGGGCCGCATCCATGGATTATTGGGTGAAAACGGCGCCGGCAAGACCACCCTGATGAAAATCCTGTCCGGCTACCAATCGAAAGATTCCGGCGACATTCTTTTGGATGGGCGGGCCGTCGCCTTCCGTTCGCCCGCCGAAGCCCTCCGCGCCGGCGTCGGGATGCTGCACCAGGAACCGCTGGATTTTCCCCCGCTCACGACCCTTGACAATTTTCTCCTGGCCTTCGACCGCAAATTCATTCCCGACCGTCAGGCCGGACGGCGCATGCTGCTGGAGCTGGCGCAACGTTTCCAGTTCCCGCTCATCCCCGAAGCGCCCGTTGAAAGCCTCACCATCGGCGAACGCCAACAACTCGAGATCGTGCGGCTGCTGGCGCTGGGCGTAAATGCTATTATTTTGGACGAACCGACCACCGGCATCTCGGCTCCGCAAAAGGTGCAGCTCTTCAAAACCCTGCGCCAGCTCGCCGACGAAGCCGGCAAAATCATTGTTTTTGTCTCGCACAAGCTCGAAGAAGTCGAGGAGCTCTGCAACGAAATTACGGTGCTGCGTCACGGCAAAGTAACCGGCCATGCCCTTATGCCCATCCCCGTCGCCGAGGTTGTGCGGCTGATGTTCGGTCAAGCCGTGGCCATGCCCGACAAACCCGCCATCCCGCCGGGCAAAGCGCTCCTGGAAAGCGATGCGCTCATTTTGGAGGACCAACGGCTGACCGTGACGGGGCAACCGCTCACCATCCACAGCGGCGAAGTCATCGGCTTTGCCGGGATGGAAGGCAGCGGGCAGTCGCTCTACCTGCGCATGCTGGGCGGACTGCTGCGCCCCAAGCGCGGGCGCATCCGGCTGGACGGTCAGCGCATGGATGGGCGGCCCTATCGCGAATTCCTCGCGCACGGCGTCAGCCTGTTGCCGTCCGACCGCATTGACGAGGGGCTGGTGCGCGGGATGAGCATCGCCGAGCACTTCCCACTGCGCCGCCCTACCCCGTTTTTCATTGACTGGGACGAGAATCGCCGTTACACCGAAGAACAGATTGCCTTCTACAACATCAAGGGGAAACCCGACAGCGCAGTGGACGCGCTCTCCGGCGGCAACCAGCAACGAGTGCTGCTGGCCCTGCAACAGCCCAACTTGAAAATTCTCATCCTCGAACACCCCACGCGCGGACTGGATATGGAATCCACCCGCTGGGTCTGGGAGCAACTGCTCAAACGCCGCGAAAGCGGCACGGCCATCCTCTTCACTTCGGCGGACCTGGACGAAATTATGACGTACAGCGACCGGGTCGTCGTCTTTTTCAACGGCGCGATGCAGGCGCCGGCCGCCGTGACCGGGCTGAGCGTCGAATCTTTGGGATACCAAATCGGGGGAAAGAAGGCCACCCATGAGCCAACGTACTAAAACGCTTCTTACCAATCTGCTGTGGGCAATCGCCCCGATCCTGGTGGCCATCCTATGCACGGCGGGACTGTCGCTGCTGAGCGGCGCGCCGCCCCTGCAAGCCCTCTGGGAAATCGCGAAGGGGGCGTTGGAAAGCCCGCAAAAATGGGCCGACGTAGCGACGGCGTGGGTGCCACTGGCGCTGGTTGGCGCGGGATTGACCATCACCTTCGCCGCGGGGCTCTGGAACATCGGCGCCGAGGGGCAAATTGTAGTCGGCGCGATTTTTGCAACGTGGGTGGCCCGCAACGTGGCGCTGCCCCACACACCGCTGATTGCCCTCATCGTTCTGGCCGGAATGGTGGGCGGCGCGCTCTGGGGGCTGCTCACCGGCGCGCTGCGCGTCTACGCCCGCGTCCACGAGATTTTTGCCGGACTGGGCCTCAACTTCGTCGCGACGGCCTTCGTCATCTGGCTGATTTTCAACCCCTGGAAACCGGAAAGCGGCGCGACGATGTCCGGGACGGAACCCTTCCCGGCGGCATCCTGGATTTCGCGTTGGGGCAACACGCGCCTGCCGCCGCTGGCGATCGTGCTGGCGGCCCTGGCCATCGTCGTGGCCTATCTCCTGCTGCGCGGCACGCGCTTCGGGCTCGAACTGCGCGCCATGGGCAAGAATCCACGCGCCGCCTTCTTGCAGGGCGTTCCCACCCAACGGCACCTGTTGACCGCCTTTCTCATCTGCGGTGCGATGGCCGGATTGGCCGGGGCGCTGCAAGCGACCGCCATCTACCACCGGCTGATCCCTCGCATCTCCGGCGGGTTCGGCTACACGGCCATGCTGATCGTGTTGCTGGCCGGATTCCGCCCACAATGGGTGCCGGCAGTAGCGCTCTTCTTCGCCATCATCGGAGTGGGCAGCCCGCGTCTGGAATTGAACATGCACCTGGACGCATCTCTGGGAGGCGTCCTGGAAGGCAGCGTCGTCCTGCTGGTCTTGCTGGCGTCCGGCCTGCGCAAACGAATCAGCCCCAAGACCGATTCCACGCAAGTTCCACAAACGGAGCCATAGATGGATCCCTTCATTATTAATACCCTGGCTTCCATCATCGCCAACGCTGCGCCGATCGTCTTTGCCAGCGTCGGCGAGACACTCACCGAAAAATCCGGCGTCACCAACCTCTCACTGGACGGCGCCATTCTGCTTTCGGCCATGACCGCATTCGCCGTTGCTTTCAACACCGGCAACCTGCTGCTCGGATTTCTGGCGGCGGCGCTCGTCGGGGCGGGTATCGCCCTCATCATCGCCATCGCCAGCATCGAACTGGAGCTAGAACAGGTTGCCGTGGGCTTCATCCTCACCCTGCTCGCCACCGACCTGAGCTCCTTCCTGGGCAGCCCCTACGTCAACCAGGCAGGCCCCTACCTCAAACAAATGCCCATCCCCCTGCTTCATCAAATCCCCATCCTTGGACCGATCCTGTTTGAGCACAACCTGGCGATCTACGCCAGCTACCTCCTGATCGTCGTGGCGTGGTGGTGGATGCACAAGACGCAGCCAGGCCTGCACATGCAGGGGGTCGGCGAGCGCCCGGAATCGGCTTACGCGCGCGGCGTCAACGTGCGCGCGGTGCGCTACCTGTACACGGTTCTGGGCGGCGCGCTGGTCGGCGTCGCGGGAGCGACCTACTCACTGGTCGTCAAACTGGGATGGAGCTACAACCACACGGCCGGCATCGGCTGGATTGCTCTGGCTATCGTGATTTTTGGCGGCTGGAATCCGTGGAAAGTCGCCGGAGGCGCCTATCTCTTCGGAATGCTCAAAGCGTTGGGCAGCGTTTTGCAGCGCAACCCGGCTTTCGTCAATGTCCCCACGCAAATCTTTTCCACTGCACCCTTCGCGCTCATGATCCTCTTCCTCGCCTTTACCAGCAGTGGATTGCTGGATCGCGTCCTGAGCCTGTTCTCGCCGCCGACACGCCGCCGGCTGGAACACCTGCTGCGAGGACGCGCGCCGGCGGCGTTGGGACAAAAATTCCACAGACGGTAAATTTCCTGCTATAATGCGTGCAAAATACGGAGGCGCCGCGTTACCAACCGCAACCGGGCCGGCCAAATGACGGCGAAGTTCCAGACATCCGACAAATTTGTAACGATCAAAGAATCGTGATAAAATTTCAACATACTGGTTCGATACAAGAACCCAAATCACCCACTACATGAAGCAGAAATCGTATCTTCTCAAAATCTGGGAGTGGGGGTTTGGGGAGCGGGTGTGGCCCGCCCCC
>DAOUFX010000540.1:0-4809 GCA_034429675.1 Anaerolineae bacterium
GATTTCTTCAAATTGGAGACCTTCTAGACATAGGTCTTGTCTCCGGCTTTGAGAACTTCGAATCCAAATTGAGTCCAAATTCTACTTGTGAAGAAGCAATCAGAATATTGATAAGATATACCAGGGAGCGAGGCGAACGACAGACTGAGCGACTTTTGAACTGGATTAAGGGACAAAGGCCAGAGCTCTGGAAGAAATATCAACCTTACAAACTCAACGAACTGAATAATACCGGCACCATTAAGCTACTCTTTCTTCCTATTAACCAGAGTGAGCAAAGTCCGCTAGACTTACCAAGAGAATACGGAATGGTGCAAAAAATCTTGGGCAATGACAGTATACACCTTGCCGGGCTTCTGGGGTATGACAGACTGAAAGACGATTTTGATGTCTTTAGTCCCAATCTTGTACACATTTGCGGACATGGTGACGCCAAGACAGATTTTGAAGTGGGAAAGAATTTTGTCAAATGGAGCGCGCTAGGAGACTTATTATCATTAAACAATGTTCGCTGCGTGGTATTGAACTTTTGTTACGCGGAATCTCATGTTAGTGAATTACTTCACTACGTGCCTTGGGTTGTTAGTATAGCACAAGAGAAAGCCAATGACGATGCCGCCATTCGTTTTGCCGAAGCATTTTATCAGGAGATCAAAAAAGAACCCTGGAATATCCAAACTGCTTTTAAGCATGGATGTGCTGCAGTTGGTATGACTAATCACTCGACCTCAGTAGAACCCAAGTTGTTTGAACGCGACAAAGAACCTATTTCATGCGAAAGGAGATAATGATGAACCAGACAATAAGAGATATATGGCAAAGTCTAAAAGATATAAGAACCGCCGACGGCATTGGTAGCTCAAAATTCAAGACTGTCTTTGAAAATGCAGTCCAACGAGCCGAGAACGGGGAATTTGATCTAACAATAACGCAAGCAATCAACGAGCTTGACCAAATCCGTCAGGAGTATGGCTTGCGTTCTGAGTTCGAGCGAAAGTTCAATGAGCTCGATCCAGTTATACGAGGAATTACAGGCAAACCGCCGGTTGGTGGCCCCCCACCACCAAAACCGTGAGAAATCCAAGAGATCCCACAAAACGCGATAAATAGGGGTATTCACAATGGACCTTGTTGAAGTTCTGTTTGGGAAACTGCCCGGGTTATCAGGTAATGACCACACAAAGAGTTATGTACTGCCAGCGGTAGGATTTGTCATCGCCAGCTTGCTGATGTTAAACGCCTTTGGCGTGCAGCTCGGATTACTGGGGAGCGTAATGCCTGAACCGTTGATTTCTCCCCAACCCACACCAACCATTCCGTTTGATTCCACACCACCCTTTACAGTTACGGTTCCCCTCACATCTACACGGGTGCTTACACCAAACATACCACTCACAACCACTCTAAGTCTCGCCTTAACCATCCAATCCAATGTCGCCCCAACAGAATCCGCAAAGCCGGCGGACACTATGCGTATCTTCATGGCGCTTGTTATTGTCGCTCTAGTCTGTTGGCTGATTAGCACCTTGTTGTTAGCCTTGAATAATGACATTCTGAGGATGATGGCAGGAGAAGGGAAAGGTAATCTATTGGGAGTTTTGTGGGAAAAGAGCGAACGCAAGCGCTTTGAGAACTTAATAAACAAGATGAAAGAAGCAGCTACAGCCTATCACCAGTGTATATCGGCGGATGAGCCTGCACATGAACATCACAAAACATACAATGAATTGTTGTATAAGCTGGCCAAGGATTTTCCGAATTCTGGTGAATTTCCTCCCTCTGCGGAGTGGTTGATGAGAACGCCACTAGGCAACACCCTACGAGCGTTTGAAATGTATTCATCGGTTATGTATGGACTAGACCCAAGTTGTGGGTGGCAAAGGTTGCAGGGCGTATTGCCGGACAATTACCGCGCCCTTGTAAATAAAGCTAAAGCCGACATGGACTTCTGGATGAATGTATGTGTACTCAGCGCACTTACGCTTGTCGAGTTCCTGGCTCTGGCGCTTATAACCATTATCAAGCAACAAAACATAGTCGTGGGTTGGTGGTTACTCCCAATATTTATACTATTCTTCGTGGTAATCAGTTATAGACGAGTGCGAAAGTCTGCCGAGGAATGGGGGGAGTGGATTAAGACCGCATTTGATCTTTATATGCCTATATTGCGCAATACTTTGGGCTTTTCAGCCATTCCGAAAACTAAAGCTGGAGTATCTTCTCAAAACACAAGTCCCCAAGACATAGAAGACTATGAGAAAGAACGTGAATTGTGGCGCAGTTTCAGTTATGCCGTTGCTTACCAACAACCAAACCTGATGCCTCCCCGACCACTTACCCAATTCCCCTCCTCTCCTGACGCCCCAGCGCCAAGCCCAAAAGGTCTGGCGCGCTTCTTCCACAAGCTGCTGCACTAAACACCGCAAAGGTAGTGAGCCGCCACCCAAACGGCTCACTACCTTTGACCTGATCCTCATTTCCATTGCCATCTCCCATAATCTCGCTATTCAAACCCCGCATTTCACGGTATACTTTGCGTTTGAAACTACCACACGCGAGGCTAACCGATGGACGATGAACTCCGCCATTTAGTGATCGAAACGCTGCGCCGGGGCGAGGATTTGCCCCGCGAGTGGGCGCGCGCGTTGTTCCCGCCCGAGAAACGCGAGTACGAGCTGGTGTACGCCGGCAAGGAGCGCGAGGAGGATATTCTGGCCGGGACGATGGCCGTGCCCTTGCAGCGAGTGAACACGTTTGCCGGTTTAAACCCGACAGACCCGGCGGATTGGACCAATATGCTCATCTTCGGCGACAACTTGCAGGCGCTCCGGCGATTGGTGGAGATGAAACAAAGCGGGAAGCTGTGCAACGCCGACGGGACGCCCGGCGTGCGCCTGGTGTACATTGACCCGCCGTTTGCCACCCGGCAGGAGTTTCGCGGCGCTCAGGAGCAGAAAGCGTATCAGGATAAGATCGCCGGGGCCGCATTCTTGGAGTATTTGCGCAAACGGTTGGTCTTGTTGCGCGAATTATTGAGCGGAGACGGCAGTGTTTATCTTCATCTTGATCAAAGAAAATCCCACTATTTAAAGGTGATCATGGATGAAGTGTTCGGTGAGCACAATTTCCGAAACGAAATAATATGGCGGAACACTAACTCACATAGCAGTGCAGAAACTTTTGGCAACATACATCAAGCCATTTATTTGTATTCGCGCTCTACTTCCGTTAAGTTTTTCAAATACCGCCGCCCGCCCTTCCGAAAATATGTTGAACAGAACTTTCAGGAAGAGGAAAATGGCAATTTCTACTCAAAAACGGATTTAACAGCATCAGGCGTTCGGAGCGGAGAATCGGGTGAACCCTGGCGAGGATACAATCCTACTGATCGAGGACGGCATTGGGCAATCGCTTCATTTGTATATGATTTGCTTGATGAAGATATTCAAGATTGGCCAATGATGCAGAAACTCGATTATCTCTACGAGAAAGGCCTTGTCTACATCCCAGATAAAGAGGGCGGGCAGCCCCGGATCATGCGGTTACTAACTGGCGAAGTGGGTAACTACCTAATGGATCTATGGGCTTACCAACCATATACGCAGGGGATATACCTCGACTCTGGCGAAGGTATAGATGAAGATGTTAGTTGGGCTATATCCAAAAATGAACGCACAGGTTATCCCACACAAAAACCAGAAGGGTTATTAAATCGAATCATTCAGAGTTCTTCTCAACCCGGCGACCTCGTCCTGGACGCCTTCGCCGGTTCCGGCACTACGTGCGCCGTGGCGGAAAAGTCGGGCCGGCGCTGGATCGGTATTGACGCGGGCAAGCTGGCAATTTACACCATCCAGAAGCGGCTGCTCAATCTGCGGGAGCAAATCGGCAACCAGGGCCAGGCGCTTGCGCCTCGGCCTTTCACGCTCTACAACGCCGGGCTGTACGATTTTGAAACGCTGCGCAAGTTGCCCTGGGATGACTGGCGGTTCTTTGCCTTGCAACTGTTTGAATGTAAAGACGAGCCGCACACTATCGGCGGATTCCATTTTGACGGGAAACGGCAGGGAAGCAGCGCCGTAGTTTTCGATTTTCACCGCACGCCCGACGCGCGCGTGGACGAAGCCTCCATTCTCGAAATTCACCGGGCCGTGGGCCGGCAGGTGGGCCGCCGTGTTTATATCATCGCGCCGCGCAACCTCTTTGATTTCCAGCAGGACTATCTCACCTTCGACGATGTGCGCTATTACGCGCTGCGCATTCCCTATTCCTTCATCGGCGAGCTGCACCGCCGCGAGTTCGCCGCACTGCACCAGCCCAAAGACGAAAACGCCGTCAATGAGCTGATGGACGCGGTGGGCTTCGATTTCATCCGCCCGCCGCATGTCGTGTGGGAGGCAGGAACGGCGGCGCGCGCGGGCCGGTTGATCCCCGAAGCTTACCTTGATCTCCGCGAATTTGAGAGCCGCGCCTATATTCGCGGGCAGGACACCAGCGGCGGACTGGAAACCTTCTCGATGTTGATGCTGGATTTTGCCTACGATGCTGCGGCGACCCCGCCGGTTTTCGACTTTAGCACGGTCTTCTTTGCGCAACAACTGGCTTCAGCCGATTGGCGCGCGTGGTTCCCGTTGGAGGGATTGGGCGCGCAGGTTATGGCAGTATTCGTGGATATTTACGGCAACGAAGCGCGGGAATTGATTCCGCGCGCGCAGTTTGAGAAAAAGACCTGACAGGTTTAGGCCGCGACTCAAGTTAGTTATTGGGTATCATCTCAATAAAGAGGGGAGAAGTGGGGGGCTTGGGGGC
>DAOUFX010000541.1:0-3774 GCA_034429675.1 Anaerolineae bacterium
AGCGGTGGGCTTTTTCGTTGGTGCAAAAAGTGATCGCGGGAGCGATGGAGTGGCGTTGATGACCGTTTTTATCGCTTCACTACAATGCTCAATATCGTCAGCCCGGCGTTGCCATCGGCCACGTAGATGTAGTCTCCGGCTACCGATACACCGTTCGCAGACCCCGGCGTGTCGAAGACGGCGACGCTCACGGGGTGATGCGGATCGGAAACGTCCACGACGTAGAGATCGCCTCCGGCGATGTAGGCCAGGTTGTCCACGAGTTCAATGTCCGCAAACCAGACCGAGGATGGGGTGAAGGCGCCGATTTCGATGGGCGCTGTGGGATCGGTGACGTCTATGATGCGCAGTCCTTGATCGCCGGCGGCGATGTAGGCATAGTGATCTGCCACGACTATGGCGGTATCGCCCTCGCTCCGTGAAACGGGTAGATCGCTTAGCAATGTGGGCGATGTGGGGTCTGTAAGGCTTATGATTTCCATGCCGCTGGTATATAGATAGTTGCTTGACGCAACGGGATCGGAGCGGAATCCACCCAAATCGTGATTGAAGCCAATTTCGACAGGGGTTGAAGGGGTCGAAATATCCAAGACTTGCAACCCTTTGGCGCCTGCGGCGACGTAGACATAGTCGCCCACAGCTTTTACATCTTCCACAATTGCGGGCATTCTTGTACTGCTTAGTTGTGTCAGATGTCCCTCATTTTTACTTAGGATAACCAATTCCGCTCCGATGCCGACGTAAATAAAGTCGCCTTGCACATCCGCCGCTGTTGTTGCGCCGCCAAGTGATGCGCTCAGCTCCAATGTCAGGGTTTGGGGCGGCGTAATGCCAGGTGTAGGCGTTAGTTCTGACGTTAGGGCGGGCAGTATAGTGGTTGAGGGCATCGGTGACGGTTGCGACAATGTTGGCGATGGTGTTGGAATTTGTTGTGTTGCTTGTATGGTTGGTGATAGCAAAGGGGTGGAGATTTGGTAGATGGGATAGAGTTTGCACGCAGATAGGAATAGCCCCACGCTTGCTGTGAGATATTTTGCACATTGAAAGAGTCTCGACTTGTACTTCACTAAAGGGAGTTCCATTACCAGGTCACTCCAGTAATCAGCTCATCTTCGCTGAGTTCCGGAAACTTAGGTAGTACATTCATCACTCGTTTTTCTATATCCAGGAGTATAATTTGTCGCCCTCTTATTCCTTCAGCGAATCCTGTAGTGAGAATCACATCCGCTGTTTGTGACCATTCTAAATCGCCTATATCATATCCATTCAGTGAAACATAGCTTTGATCACCAGTTCGCAAGTCATACAATCCCAATGCTTTTTCGCCATTACGCATGGTAGCTTGGTAGGCCAGCTGCGAACCTGTGGCATTGACATGCGGATCAGAGACAAACAGATTGTTGATCCCGGCTACTTCGCGGAATGTCAGTCCGTCTTCTTCCAATTCCGAAATGACATAGTACCCTTTGCCCATACCAAGATACAAAAGCCGGATTACGCCTATAGCGTCGACTAACACATAAGGGTCCCCTTTTACCTCCGGTAACTCTATGGTTTGACTCTCCTGGGATTCGACGTTGGTATTTGTCCAGAAATAATCATCTGGATTTTCTTGAGATGGTTGAGAGAGAAAACTGATGTAATTGCTGTCGGTGTGCCAGGTCGCGTGTTCGCCAGGAGTCGTTACTATGATTTGCGAAGATTCAATATCGTAGACCCATACCTCGGGATCTGTGTAACCGGGATGGATGAATTGAAAAAGTAACTTGCTTTCGTCCACAGGCCAGCGAAAATCTGTAACATTGCCCGATTCCCATTGACTCCATATCAGTTTGGGGGAATCCTGATTTTGGGAATCTAACAAATATATTATATTCTTTGCTGCCCAGGTAGAGGTCCCCACCCATTCAGATGTACTCAAAAACACACTAAGGGAGATTGCCAGATACCGTCCTTGGGGAGACCGGCTGATGTCAATCCCGCAGATTTCCTCTTTCCATTTGGATAATTCATCTTGAGATATACCAAATTTTGCGGCCAAAACAGGGAAATCTTCTGGCGACACACTCTCATTTAGATTTTGATCGCTAACCGTTGGCCATTGAACTAATAACTCCAATGTGCCTTGTGTCAATGTGTATCGCCAGAGTTTTATGTAGTCCGAATGTGTGGTAGCGAGATAGAGTTGCGTTTCGATATCAGGAGTAATCAGGAGTTCGAGATTATTGGCGATACGATAGGTGATTTTGTTGTCGTCAGACACAGTTGTGCCAGTGGCGGAGGGAGTTGCTGTCTCTGATGTTCCAGCCGGTACGGATGTTCGAGTTGCTGGCAAAGATATAGACGTTGAAAAATTTGGTGTTGAGGTTGAGTGTTCTTGAACGATATCTTCTGAGGTTGGTGTTGAATCAATGTGTTGGCCGCATCCTACCCCATTCCATAACAACATGGATGTAATAACTAGGCTATACAACCATTTCTTTTCCATTTTTTTTTCTCCGTCATTCAGGAAAAGGGGATCACACGACTACATTCCCCGGTCTCAATATTCCATAACTTTTCATCTGTCTTGACTACATCAAGGTAAACATTTTGAAAGGTGTGGAATTGCTTGTTTTGTTTCCCTCCACCCGTGGGTTTTACTTCGCCGATTATGCCAGTAGAACTATTTGACAACCAGCTGTCGTACCCACGTAATTCCTCAGGAACAGAAGTGATAGGAGCATTAATAACATTTTTAGCAAATATCATGGCGAAACTGAATTTGAACACATCGGGGCTTTGCGCTTTAGTCGTCCACAATCCTGTGAATTGTTGATCATTTTTCAACATTTGATCATGCCAAGCCGTCGGCCCTTTCTGCCCATCTTCCCCGATGCTATCATTCCAGCGCAGGTAGTTGCTTTCCACTCTTATCTTGACAATCCATCCAATGTAATACATTTCGTCATCCGTATTGCTTTTCTCTAGCAAAGCTTCGCTATACATCACTCGCGCTAGTACCCATTCTGCAGGTTCGGTATGGTAATACTGACTTAAACTTTTATCGAGCAATTCTCCAGGTTCGATTTTTGCACGTTCGGCAAAGCTAGCTGGTGGCAATTCGTCACCACATTCATCCGGTGGGAAAGACGGAGAAGGTGGGCATAACCCAGAAGGGTCAACCAGGTTGATGGAATTGTTTTCAACGTAAACGTAAAAGTGGAGGGTTTGTGGTTTGTAGTGGTCACCTTCCCATGTATCCTGAGAAGTAAACCTTCCCGTTGCGCCATCATACCACCTTGCTCGCAGATACGTCAGCCCCACATCCGCGTCGAACCATTCCCCCGTGTATCCCAAGCCATTTTGCGCCTCACCGAGCTCTTCGCCGTACGGCGACCACTCGCGGATGGCGACCACGTTTCCTGATGCATCTGTTTCCTGTCGCGCCGAACCCAGCGCATCGGAGAGCACATAAGTCCAATCCGTGCCAGTCTGCCAGCCCAGTGTGTCGTGGCCGATGAGGTACACCGAATCTGCGTCGCGCAACAACTCCGGCACGCCGGTCGCCCAGTCCCAGGTGAAGGTGTTTGTATCTTGTTTCACCCGCAGGCCATCGGCATTGTACACGTATTCCAGCGTTCCGCCCGCTGTTGCTGCGCGGCTCATTCGCCCGGCAGAATCATAGGCGTAGGTGTTTTCGCCGTCAGAGATCAGATTGCCGCGGTCGTCCCAGGTGTGGGATTGGATGGTGGAGTTTGGATGGTGGATGGCGGTCAGGCGATTGGCGGCATC
>DAOUFX010000542.1:0-7830 GCA_034429675.1 Anaerolineae bacterium
CACACGGTACGCCGTGTGCGAAAAACACCTTCCTTTAAGCCTCCGACACCGCATTGCGATTTTCACCCAACCGCAGGTTAATGTAGTGTAGAATGTCTCCCGGATTTTTCAAATTCGCCGAGGGACTTTCGTGAACAGTTTGTTCCTTTCCTACCTTCTGGGTTCAGTAAACTCCTGCTTATTTTAACTTTTCTAGTCTTTTTGGTTAGAAAACTGCCCTTTGTATATTAACCATCCTGGTGATACAATAGAATAGGAGCAGAAGCAAAGCACAAAGGTTTGCCGGGGCGCGGCCAACCGGAGGCTATGCCGGATGCCCGTAAATAAAATTTAAAAAACGGAAAGCGGAAAAAATCCCAGATTACTTCTGGACATATCTAACTACAAACTAAAAAATACTGGAATGTCGCTATGTATAAGAGGAAGGTGAAAAAATGTATACGCAAAACATGCGCAGGAGAGTCCTGCCACAAATAGCTTTGAGAGTTTTACTGTTGGCTGCTTTGATGATACTGATCGGATCCAATTACACCCAAACCGGCGCCCAAATTTCCACTCCTCCGTCCCCTCTTGCTGTTGTCAATCCAACCGGAATTGCCTGGCAATCTTTGCCGAACTATAGCAGCGCCCGTCTCACCGTTGTCGGGCCGGGGACGCTGACCATCCAATGGGAATTCCCGGCAGACGTTGCGCCCACGTTTGCTCCGGCCGATTCCCAGGGGAAACCCTATCCTGATGGCGGGTACACTTACGAGTTGCGTCTGTATCCACAACTTTCGCCGGAGGCGCTGGCGACTATTGAGAGTGCGCCGGTTGAAGAGCGCGAATCGTTGATAGTTAGCTTGCAGCAGTCGGGCATGCTCGCGGAGAGCACGGTTCTCAGCGGCTATTTCACCATCCAGGCCGGAAGCATTGTGCTGAGCGAAGCCGCACTGACGGGAAAATCGTCCGAGGACGAGGGTTCTGGTATTTCGCCCATGGACCTGGTGCAGGACGACGATGTCATCATCACGGGAAATCTGTGTGTGGGAGAGTACTGCACCGATGGCGAGGTGTTTGAATATAACGTCGTGAAGCTTGAGTCAGACAAATTGCGCATCTATTTCCGCGACACCAGCCAGGTTGCCGGGTACCCCACCACAGATTGGCGCATTGTTATCAACGACAGTGACAATGGCGGCACCAACTATTTTGCCATCGAGGATAGCGACGCCGCGCGGCAGGTTTTGCGCCTGGCCGCGGGCGCTCCCGCAAATTCGATCTACGTGAATGCCACGGGCAGCATGGGCATCGGAACCGCTGCCCCGATGGCTAAACTGCACCTGGTCAGCGGGAGCAATCCCAGCATCCGTCTGGATCAAGACGCCAGCTCGGGATGGCCGGCGCAGCTTTGGGATATCGTTGGCAGCGACGGCAATTTTTCTGTTCGTGATGCCACCCGCAACCGCGTGCCGCTGCGGATTGCCGCCGGCGCGCCGTCGAGCAGTCTGGTTGTGTCTGCCGACGGCAAAGTGGGGATCGGCACGGGGTCGCCGGCGGCGCTGCTCCAGGTTGAAGGCGTCAATGGCGTCATGCCGCTGCGGGTGCGGAACGGCGACGATGTGGTGATCTTTGCGCTGGATGAAGCCGGCAATGTGACGATGGGCGGCGCGCTGACCGAGGCCTCGGACGTGAACGTGAAAGAGAATTTCGCGCCGGTGGACGGCGCCGACGTTCTGAAGCGCATCGCCAGACTGTCTGTCACCACCTGGAACTATATCAGCGATGACCCGTCGGTGCGTCACATGGGCCCGATGGCGCAAGATTTCTACGCCGCTTTTGGGCTGGGCCGCGACGACACGCACATTTCCCCCTTGGATGTCAATGGCGTGCTGCTGGTCGGCATGCAAACGCTCATTGCGCAGTCCGAACAACAGGAAGCGCGCATTCAGCGCCTTGAACAGGACAACGCGGCCATGGAACAACGGCTGGACCTTCTTGAAGCGCAGGTCGAAGCTTTGCTTGCAGCACAGGAGGATTAAGCCATGGGCAAGATCAAAATTTTCGGGAGGCTGGCCGCGTTGGCGGCCCTGGCTGTGTGCCTGTGCGCGCCCCCCGTTGGGCGCGCCAGCCCGTACTCGCCGGCATATTCTGAACAGCGCCTGACCAACTTCCAGGTCTCCGGACAGGATTTTCGCATCAGCGACATGGGACCGGCCAGAGACACCCGTTTCTACGCCCTGCGTCCGGCCGTGGCTTACAACAATACGAACAACGAATATCTGGTCGTATGGGCAGGCGACACCAATGCCCACACGGTAGACAACGAGATGGAGATTTACGGGCAGCGGGTGGATGCGCAGACGGGGAAGCTCATCGGCAACGAAATCCGTATCAGCGACATGGGCGTGGATGGTGATCCGGCTTTGGGCGCTACCGAACCGGCGGTGGTGTACAATCCCCGCACCCTGGAGTATCTGGTCGTGTGGCGCGGCGACGACGTGGTGGATAACGAGTTGGAGATCTATGCGCAGCGTTTGAACGCCGCCGGCGTAGAAATTGGCGAGAATGACGCGCGTATCAGCACGATGGGCGCCGAGGGCAGTCCGGCGTTTAGCGCGCTAAGCCCGGCCGTTGCCTGCAACTTGCTCAACGCCGAGTATCTGGTGGTCTGGCATGGTGACGATACCTACAACAACGTCATTGAAGTTTACGGGCAACGTCTGGGCCCCACCGGCGCCGAGATCGGCGCCGATGACTTTGTTATCAGCGACATGGGAACTCAGCCGGACGACGCCGTCTTCCGCGCACAAAACGCCGACGTGACCTACAACCCGCTTCAGGACGAATATCTGGTCGTGTGGGAGGGCAACGACGACATCGCGCCGTTGGCCCCGCACGAAATGGAGATTTTCGGACAACGGCTCAATGCGCAAGGCAGTGAAATCGGCGCCAACGATTTCCGTATCAGCATGATGGGGCCGGATGGCGACGCCGCCTATGCCGCCGGTCAGGCTTCGGTCGCCTACAATCCCATCGCGCAGGAATACCTGGTGGTCTGGTCTGGCAACGCCGATGTCATGCCCGGCATCCGTGAAACGGAGGTCTACGGACAACGCCTGACCGCCGCCGGCCTGGCGACGGGGGCGACCGGTTTCCGCATCAGTTCGATGGGCCCGGACGGCGATCCCGCTTTTAAAACGTTCGATCCCAGCGTGCGCTATAACCCTGTCCTGAACGAATATCTGGTTCTCTGGCGCGGTGATGACAATCGCGACTTTGGCGACGGCCCGCTGGTGGACGAGGCCTACGAGATTTTCGGGCAATGGCTGGATAGCGCCGGCAACGAAGTGGGCGAGGACGACATGCGTATCAGTGACGCCGGCGCCCACGACCAGGACCCGGCCTTTGACGCAGATCGTCCGGCCGTTGCCCTCAGCCCGGAAAACGGCAAGGTGCTGGCCGTCTGGCAGGGCGACGACGATAGCGGCGCGCAGGTGGACGGCGAAATCGAAATTTCCGGGCGCTGGTTTCACGACAACGGCCCGACCTTTGTCCTGACGCCCACCCTTAGCTATGCGCAGACGCCTTACGCGCAGCAAATTTACACGTTCGCCATTGGCAACCGTGACGTGCAAACGAGCACGATTGCCTTCACCACCATCGCCACCACGACCGGGTCTCTGGGTGGTTGCGGCGTCCCTGACTTGTGCGAATGGCAGGTCTTGCTCTCCCAACCGTCCGTTACCCTCGGTCCCGGCGGCAGCACCTCCCTGACCATCACTGTTTTAATTCCTGCCAATGAAGTCAAGTGGGTCACACACACCCTTGGGCTGCTTGCTACCTCGCAGAAGGACGGCAAGAGTCGCCGGTCGGCTTTTGTCACCAGTACCGGCGGGGTTTGGAATTCGCTGTTGGGCCGTTGGGTGGGTTGTCGCTTCGATATCGAAACGGCAAGCAGTCCCGGCGGAATTTTAGCGCCGGACATGGTGCTGCTGTATAAATATGTGGGAAGCGCTACGAAGCAATTCGATTATAATCATGATAAAACAGTGTCGGTATTAGACATTCTGCTGATGAAATCTCACTTGGGCGAAAACTGTAATCCGTAGGTCAATCCGCCTTCCAGAAAATACTCAATTTTCTGGAAGGCGGGCTACGTTGAGGGGAGAAATATGTTCAAGAACCATATTGCGTGCCTGGTCAGTAGCATTTTTATTGCTGTCGCTGGTTTGTTGTCCATATCTTGTCTGGTCCAGGCCGATCCCTCCAACGCAAATTTGCATTTGACGGTCAGCAATCGTACTCCCGCAGTGGGCGATATTATCACCGTGACCTTCACCCTTGACACGATGGACCCTGAAGAGGCATTCTACGACTGGAAAGTACGTCTGGGATTCAACCCTACCGTTCTAACTTTTATCCCCAATAGTTGTTGGTTGAACCCAGGGGTATGGTTTAGCGACACCTTCGTTTTTACAACTTGTAGCCAGGCTGCAAATACCATTTATGTCGGTGATCTGAACCTGTCCGGGCACTCCATAACAAATACTCCCATCTTGTTGGGATCGGCTATGTTTACTGTGAACCAGGCGGCGGAGTTTGGTTTTGCCGTTATCACCGATACGGAGTTGGACACGAACTTTTTCCGTCCGGATGATTCATTCTGGCAACCGGGGATTGTGAGGCTTACGGACCCGACTGCCGTGTCCCTCCAACGCCTTGCAGCGCGCAGCGATGTCAGTCTAACAACCGGAGCGACCCTGCTGCTCGTTGCCGGTGTCCTGATGCGCCGCAGGCAGCGCCACACTCGCCCATAATCCCCAATCCCTCACCCCCTCCGCTTCTGGAAAAACTCCCCCATCACGGGTGAAATAACCCCGGTGTATCACGCCATGCCAACAAAAACCGGCGATCAAGTTTCCTTGTCGCCGGCCGTTTTGGGACAGGTCGTTCGATTTTTATGGCATCGTGGTAAATGTTTGCGGGCTCGATACCCAGGTGGCGCACTGGCCGTTGTCCAACCCACGGGAAACGACGATGTAGGAGTAAGTGCGTCCGGGCAGCAATCCCGTGAGAAGAATCGCGTGCGATTCTGTGGAGATTTTGTCTAGCGGGCTGACCATCCAGGTTTTGGGCGCATTGGTGGCCACGAGCGGCAGATAGATTTTGTGGGCGTAGTTTGTCGGGATGCGCGCTTGCGGCTCCAACTGGTAATAAATCTGGCCGACGGCTGCATGCCCCGGAGTTTGCCAGGTTATCTGCACCTGGTTGCTGCCAACCGCGATGCTTGGCCCCGTGATACCGCCCGGAGCCGGCAGGGTGTTGAACGGGTGAATCACTGCCGGTGTGGTCTCGTTGAGCGAAGCGGTGTCCCAGATTGAGGAGTGTTGCGTCCCGCCGAACAAATAGCCATAGGTGTACACCGTAATCTTGTTGGCCAATGCCTCGGCCGAGACCGACAACAGACCCCAGTTGGGGTATTTGTAGTCGTGCGCTTCTCCCCACACGATGGTTGACGGATAGTAACCGGGAAAGGCCGGATCGGTAGCCGGATCGGGCGCCCAGCCGACCTGGTCAATGCCTGCCTTGAGAACTGCCGTCTTGTCGGGGACGCTGTCGGCGGGGCGCGAAAGCGCATAAATTTGGAAGGTGTATTGTAGACACGGCACCACGTCGTAAATCGTCTGATAGAGCCCGCCCTCGTGCAAGTTGCCGTCATAGGCGTGGATTTCCACCGATTCCACCGACTGGATCACCACTTTTTCCGCCGATGACTTGAGAAGCCGTGTGTTACGCATATACCACAGGCGCCAGCTTTGCGGCCCGTTGGCGACATCGTCGTCGGGCACCCACGACCCGGCATACCATTTCCCGTAGCGGTTGTTGAATTCGTACCAGATGTGGTTGTCAAAGGTCGGGTTGTGCAACGTGCCCGCTTGCGGCGCGTCAGGCAATGCCGCTGCCCGTTTTACCGCCCCGGCGCCCAATCCACCGGCGAGGACGCCCAGCAGAATCAGGCCCATCGCCAACTTTTTTATTCCTTCTACCTTCCTCAAAATCATGCAAGAACCTCCTTTTTTCCCTCTTTTGGGGTGAATGCACACACTATAACGAAAGATGCCCTCGTGTCAAGAAATTTCCCCTATGGTATAATCGCTTTTTAAGTTTGTTTCTTCGGTTACTCTCGGTTCCCCCAAACTGGGGGCGCCACACACCCAACAATCTTAAAAATAGAAGGAGTTTGTTTGCGTATGAAGCATGTATTTTTTGTCCTGGTAGTTTTGAGTTTGTGCCTGTTCGTTGCCCCGGTTGCCGCGGCTGATGATGTTCCGCCAACCACACCAACCCTTTCCACTTCCGTTTCTCCCTTGATCGTTCCCTGTCTGGCTAAATCCGACGCCCAGGCCGGCGATCTGTTGATCAACGGCAGTATGGACGATACGGCTTATCCCTTCTACTGGCGCCCGACCAACCATTTTGTGGCCGGCATGTGGTATGAATGGTGGGCCGGGGATCAACTCCCGGAATTCATTGACGGCGGCCACCCCCATCACAATAACTGTTACCCACCGGCTCCTGCGGGTCAGCTTTGCCATGCCTACAATTACCACTCGCAAGGTTACATTCGCTATGGCGGTTATTTCATCGCCGGGATTTACCAGGTGGTCAACAACGTTACGCCTTGCACCTACTATCGTTTCGAGGCCTACAATACCAATGAATATGAAGGAATGCGCACGAAGGTCGGCATCGAACCTACCGGATGGCAGTTGCCTGTGCTCACCAAGGCCAATCCCCCTCAGAACTGCCCGCCCACCGGCTCTGCCAAGTGCCCCGATCCACGGATAGACAGCGAAGCCGTTTTCCCGTCCACCATGGTGTGGTCGGCTATCACCGAGGCGAAAGCCTGGCACCCTCTTAGCGTCACGGCTCAGGCGCTCAATTCGACCATTACCGTGTGGACGTATGCCAGCACGCGGAGCGATATGGCTTCACATTCCGCATACTGGGATTCGACCACCCTTGTCGAGGCTCCGTTCCCCGGCGACAGTTTGCCGGCGCCGCAGGCGTGGAATTCTACCTATATTCAGAATTTGTCGAGTTTCTTCGTGCTGGATAAACTTTATGTGAGTTGGACCACCCCTCAACCTTCTTACGGGCAGGTCTGGTACACCCACAAACCCACCGATGGCAGCACTTTCAAGTCTTTCACCGCCATGGAGGCATCTCCTTCAACCCAACACGTGGCCGTGATTTCGGGCATTCAGGAGGCCGGCGACGCGGTGTTGTTTGGGGCGGTCGCTTATCACCCCTCGGGCACGCAGTGTGTGTCGGAAGGGTTCTCTCAAACGGTCACTTCTCCGACCCGAAGAGATACAGGCCATACGACCTGGCAGGCTTCTCCCATTTTCAAAAACTTGACGGCCACCCGCACGGGCGGCACCGTCCAGGTGAGCTGGGACACGACGATTTCGACCACGACGCAGCTCTGGTATACCGTGTTGGATCCGCCTGGGGCGCCGGTTTCGGGAACGATGTTGATGGGGGACACGATTTTCATGCCCGTCGTGATCATCAATCGCTTCCAATATCCGTTCAACACCGTGTTAAAGCTAACCCCGCTGACCCATCACACTGCGGTGATCACCGGCTTGAGAGATGATCAGATCGTGAATTTCGTTGCCGCCGCCAGCTATCCGGTTGATACCTACAGCATCAAGACGGTGGTTTCCGAGAATACTCAGCGGTAAATTTATGGAATGTAAAGAGGGTCTTTCTGGCAAAAGCAACCGCTGATCACCAAAAACGCACCCGCGCTTTGTGGGGCGCCGCACACCGTTGCGGCGC
>DAOUFX010000543.1:0-1928 GCA_034429675.1 Anaerolineae bacterium
CACACGGTACCCCGTGTGCGAAAAACACCCCCCTTTAACCTGGTCGTTAGAAGCGGCTACGGACTTTCGACTTTTGACTTTTGATTATTTTCAAGGGAGCTAACTATGGCCAAAAAACGCGATCGCGCCAAGAAATCAGTAATGCCGCGCAATTGGAAAGCCTCCATTACGCAAGTGAATCGTTGGCAGGACGAACTGGATGATGCCATTTACAGTCACGACTTCAAGCTCGCCAAACAACTGGCGCAGAAAATCCTGCGCCACGTTCCTGTCGTCTCTGCGGCGGGCAAATATGCTTTGGAGCAGTTGAGCGTAGCGCTCGGTATGTTGCAGGAGTTCGAGGCGGCTTATCAGGCTGCGTCGAAGGCGGTCTCGCTGCAACCGGAGCGTTCCGACCTTTGGTACAATTTCAGCCTTGCGGCGTGTTTTACCATGCGCTCAGTGGAGAGTCTTTCCTATGTTGAAAAGGCAGCGGCGCTGGAAAAGAATGAGACGCTGTTGGCTACCTATGCCAAACACCTCGATCTCATGCGCGAGGCTGTCGCCCAGGAGTTGGCGTTGCGCGGGCCGGATTTCACGGCGGAACAGCTTCTCGAACAACAAACCTTGTTCCTCCAGGGAATGGCCCAGCTCCAGGAACGACATTCCACGGAGGCAGAGACGACTTTCAAGCAGGTGATTGCAATGGGGGATGTGCTGCCTCAACCGTGGGCCAATCTTGCCGGCTGCTATTTGTGGCAAGAACGCTACGACGAGGCCGAGGCGGCGTACAAGCGCGCACTGGAGGTTGATCCGGACTACACCCTGGCGCGGCAAAATCTCCAACTACTGCCGCTGTTTCGCGAGCGTGGTCTGGCTTCTATGACCACCGTCGTCACACATCCTTTTGAGGGAAAATTGCTTAATAGGGAGCTCATCTTTATAGAATAACAGGCGCGTGGTGCTGCATCGGATGAAACCGCGCTCATGTCGCCATCAGCCTCGCCCGACGCCAAGGCGTCCCCCCCTTAATCCCCCCCAACGGGGGGGAATGCGCGCGATAGGGTCTTTCTTCCCCCCATTGGGGGGAATGCGCGCGATAGGGTCTTTCTTCCCCCCAACGGGGGGGAATTAAAGGGGGGGTAACTTGCTCAAGTACGCTGAGACAAACTATGGCGAATATTTTATGACAGTAACTAATTCGTAATTCGCTGATTCGCTCACCCGCAGACTCGCTCATTTGACGGAGGTTCCCATGCGCTATTTTGCTATTCTCGCTTTGCTCAGTATTCTGCTTTTGCCGGCAGGCGTTCTCGCCGCCCCGGCGCGCCCAAACGCGACGACGTACTACGTCTCGACGAGCGGCAACGATGAATGGAACGGGCTTACGGAGACGACGCCGTTCCAGACGTTGGCGAAGGTCAACGCCCTGGATTTGCAGCCCGGCGACACGGTTCTGTTCAAGTGTGGCGACGTCTGGCGCACCGAACAGTTGGTGCTCGGCCCGTCCGGGACGGCGTCCGCGCCGATCACGTACAGCTCGTACCCGGAGGGCTGCGCCAACCGGCCAATCCTCTCCGGCGCGCGTCCGGTGTCCGGCTGGACGCAGTATTCCGGCGCCATCTACGTGGCCGACCTTTCGGCGGCGGACTTCCCGCTCGGTTTGAACCAGCTCTTCCGCGATGGCCTGCGCCTGACTCTGGGCCGCTGGCCCAATGTGGACGCCGGCAATGGCGGTTACACCTTCGTGGATGCACACGTCAAAGACGGCGCGCAGATTACCGACAACGAGCTGCCCGCCGTCAACTGGACCGGCGCCATCGTCCATCTCAAGAATATCCGCTGGTCTATGATTGATCGCCAGGTCACTGCCGCCTCCGGCAACACGCTGACCCTCAACACGGGCTTCTCGTGCCTGATTTCGGGGTGGGCCGATTGCGTGGGGGGGG
>DAOUFX010000544.1:0-4678 GCA_034429675.1 Anaerolineae bacterium
GGGGGCGGATACAGCCCGCCCCCAACCCCTACTCCTTTTTATTGAGATGAAACAACTTTTTCATTATAGCATACATTTCCAATGCATAAGCCAAAATGTACTACGGTTTTTGTGAAATACAAATAATGTAGAGAAAGGAGAAGGGGGTCAGGCGTCAGTGACTCTCCGGGAACCGGTTGAAGTCCACCAGGTAAGCCCACCAGTTATTCAGTTTGCCTTTGCTGCGACCTTCGGCGCGGGGCAGGTGGCTGAGCCACCAGCGGTGATGTTCGCGGATGTCGCCGCCGCCCCACTCGGCGCAGTTGACCGGCTTGCGTTGTCCGGTGAGGTCGGGGTAGTCGAGCCAATCTTCACAATCGCTGGAGACGACGCGTGGATTGCCCCAGTCGTAATCCTGACTGCTGTTGGGAGCGTAATGCACGTTGCCGCAGGCTGCCTGTCCCGGCGCGACTTTATCGTAGAGGGTGAAGCGGTTCCAGGCATGCGTGGCTTGGCCGCGATCCCACGAACCAAAAACGTGGGTGAGGATGGATTCGGCGCGGTGGCCGAAGTTCTCCAGCATTTCGCCGACGCCGCGTTCGTAGTTGAATCCCATGGTGACGAAAATGCGTGGGGTATCCACGCCGTCAACCGGCGCGGAGTTGCAGAAGTAGGCGTCGCGTCCGGCCATGGTGGATTCCCAGAACCCACCGTAGGGGAATCCCCAGAGCCACACCTCGTCAATTTCGCCGCTCGTCACGCGCCGCGCTATGTCGAACTCACGGAAGATGGCGCGGTAGTCGGCGTTGTCCGGTTCGTGCCAGGGCGTCTTTCCGGCGCGGCAGGCCATGTATTCGGCGTTGGTGTAGCGGAATCCGTCCTTTTTGACCGGGTAAGCGTCCACATCTATGCCGTCCACGATGATGTAATGGACGTAGCCGCCGCTGCATTCCTCAATGTCGGTGATGTAGCGTTGCGCCAGCTCTTGCGGGTCGTTCCAGCCACAGACTTCGCGCAAGGTCTGCCCTCTGCGATCGGGGAAGCGCGGGGCAAAGTTGATGACCAGTACCTTCGGTTCCAGATACTCGGCCGGTTTGATGAATTGACTGAACATGGCGTCCTCCTGGGCGGGTCAGCGGGTTAGCGAATCAGCGAATTACGAATTACGATTTGCCATTTGCGCCCCTCACGTTTCACGGCTCGCGCTTCAGAAACTCCGCATTGACAACGTCGCTATACGCCGGCGTTTGCGTCAGGCGACCGGTTTCCTGGAGCCAGCGGGCCACGTCGGCGAGTTGCGACTCGGTCGGCAGGGCGTCGCCGGGGTAGTCGGGCAGGGTGTAGCTGCCGGTCAGCGCCGGCGGGACGATTTGTTTTTCGGTAAGCAGGACGTTCCAGCGGCTTTTGTCGGCGTTGATGGCAGCGCTCGACTGGGAGACGGCCGCCAGAAATCCGCGCACGGCTTCCGGCTGCGCGTCGAGCGTCTCCCGGCGGAAGGCGAACAGGCTGCAGCCGAGTTCGGGATGGCGCGTGTCGTCTATCACCAGGACGGCGCCCTGTTGCAGGGCCAGCGTTGCCAGCGGCTCCGGCAGGGTGGCGGCTTGAAGTTCACCGGCGCTCAGCAGCGCCATGCGGTCGGGGATTTTGGGCACGGCCAGGGTCGCGATGTGAGCGGCGGGCACACCCTCAGCTTCCAGCAGGCGGCGTGTCACGTATTCGATGACGGTGCCTTCGGAAACGCCGATGGGCACGTCGCGCAGCTCCGCCGGGGTCTGGATGCCCGACTGCGCCGACGCCAACACGCGAAATTGCGCGAACTCCGGCGTGGGCATCATCGCGTAGCGCACGGCGACCACGCCAGGCGCGCCCGGTTCCGCGTTGCGGTTGTAGAGCGCCAACGCCGCCAGATCGCTGATAACGCCGTCCACCTGGCCGGCCTGGAGCAGCTGGTCGCGCTCCGCCGCCGACGCTGCCGGGATCAGTTCCACGCTCACGCCGTTGGCGGCGAAGTATCCCTCGGCCTCGGCCACGTAGAGCGGCAACGCATCGAGGATGGGCAGCACCGCAATGCGCAGCGGCGCGGCAGGCGCCGGCGTGTTGCAGCCGCAAAGAAGCAGCAGTACCAGGCACAACCAGAGTTTACGCATAACGGTCTCCTCAGCGAGTCAGCGGATCAGCGAATCAGCGAATCAGCGAATGGGCGAATCCCTCTTCCCCGTCTACTGTCTACTGTCTACTGTCTACCTGGGCGAGATTGTGTCGAGCAATTCCGCGCCGTACGGGCGCAGGTATTCCACGGAAGTGGGTTTCTCACCGTTGTCCGTGGGGTAGACGAAGGTGGTGAGGGAGGCCGGGGCCGGGTAGGCTTCGGCGAGGCCCAGGCGATCCAGCGTGTGTTTGTTGGCCGGAATCAGGGCGACGCCGAAGGCCCAGAGCGTGGCAAAGGCGATCACGTCGCCGTGGCTGACGGCGAGGACGTGCTGCCCGGCGTGCTCGCGCCGCGCGTGCGCCAGGAATGCGCGCACGCGCTCCACGGCGTCCGGCGGCTGTTCGTAGTCCGGCGGCACGCCGGTGTACAAATCCCAGTTGCGCGCGGCCATGTCCTGGAGCGGTTGCCCTTCATAGAAGAAGCGCACTTCGTTGAGCCATTCCGAGGTCTGCACCGGCGCATCCGGTAGACTCTCCGCCAGAATTTGCGCCGTCTCTTGGGCGCGTTGCAACGGGCTGCTGTAGATCGCCGCGATGGGCCACTCCCGCACCGCCTGCGCCGCGCAGCGCGCCTGTTCCCGCCCCATCCCGGCGAGCGGGAAGTGCGGCAGTCGCCCGTAGACGACGCCCTGCGGATTGTGCACCGTGCCGTGCCGGACAAACGAGATGCGCGTGGGCTGCGTCATCCTTCGTACCTCGCGAAGATGTTGCGGTAGGCGGCGCAGCGCTCCATCAGCGCGTCGTGTGTCCCCTGATCCACCAGCTCGCCGCGGCGCAGCACCAGGATACGGTCGGCCCAGCGAATCTGGCTGAGACGGTGCGTGATGATGAAGGTGGTGCGCGGCGCGTCGGGGCGGCCCCGGCTGATGCGGCGCATGGCGCGCTGAATCTGGTCTTCGGTGGCGCTGTCAATGGCGCTGGTGCTGTCGTCGAGGATGAGGATGCGCGGATCGGTGAGGAAGGCGCGGGCGATGGCGATGCGCTGGCGTTGCCCGCCGGAGAGCGTCACGCCGCGCTCGCCGACTTCGGTGCGGTAGCCGTCCGGGAATCCCGTGATGAAGTCGTGGGCTTGCGCCTCTTTGGCGGCGTCCTCGATGGCTGCTTGCGTGGCGTTGGCGCACCCGAAGGCGATGTTCTCGGCGAGGGTGCGCGAAAACAGGAAGACGTCCTGTTCGATGGTCGAAATTTGGGAGCGCAACGACTCCAGGCTCCAGTCGCGCACGTCCACCCCGTCTACCAGCACCCGCCCCGAATCCACATCGAAGATGCGGTTGATGAGGCGAGTGAGGGTGGTCTTGCCGGAGCCGGTCTGGCCGACGATGGCCACCGTTTCACCGGGGTTGATGGTAAAACTAAGGTTCGCCAGCGAGCAGCGGTCGCCGTATCCGAAGCAGACGTTTTCGAAGGTGACGGCCCCTTGAATCGGGCGGGCGATTCCGGCCTGGTTTTCGTCCAGCTCCGTCTCGGTGTTGATCAATTCCAGGATGCGCTCGGCGCTGGCGATGCCCATCTGCACCAGGTTGAAGCTGAAAATCGAGATGAACGTGGGGAAGCGCAACGCGCCCATCAAGCCCATGAACGAGACCACCTGGCCCATCGTGACCACGCCGCCGCGCCAGAGCAACAGGGCGTGCAGCAGCGCGCCGGCCCAGGCGATCCCGAACACGAACAGCGGCCAGTAACGCGCTTCGATGGCGCCTTGCATCACGTAGTAATCCCGGAACTGGCGGGCGTTGAAGACGAATTTTCCCCATTCCTGTTCCTCTTGCGCATTCGACTTGACCACCTCGATGCCGCTGACCGACTCGGCCAGGTGCGCGTTCATAATGCCGAACTGCTCCCGTTGCGCCATGCTGACCGGCTTGAGCCGGCGGTTGTAGTCGTAGATCGTCACGGCCATCAGCACGGCGAAGATGCAGGGCACCAGCAGCAGCGCAGGATTCATCCGCCCGATGAGGAAGATCGGCACGACGAGCGCCATCGCCGAATCGGTGATGAGCATGATCCCCGGGCTGAACATCGTATTGAGCATTCGCACGTCGTTGGTGGCGCGCGCCATGATGTCCCCGATGCGCTGTTGCCCGTGGAAGGTCTGGCTTTTGCCGAGCAGGCTCACGTAGAGCTCGTCGCGGGCGTCGCGCTCGATGCGTTGCGCGATGAAGGACACGGAATAGTTGCGGAACAGCCCGGTGAATCCCTGGGTGGCCGCCGCCGTCAGCGTGCCCAGCGCGACCGCCAACAGCGCTTGCGCTGTCCAGTTGGGCGTCGTGATCACGTCGAAGCCGCGCCCGACGTTGATTTGCACGTAGCTGTAGGCCGTGTTGTTCACCAATGCGCTCGCGAGGAGCAGGAGCGGGAACAGCGGATAGCGTATCATGTGCGAAATGATCCAGCGCACCGGGCCGGAACGGTTGTAGGGATATTCGTTTTCGAGCTTGAATTCGCGTTTGGTCAAGGGTGTCTCCAAAAATAGGGATTGGGGGATTGGGGG
>DAOUFX010000545.1:0-6623 GCA_034429675.1 Anaerolineae bacterium
CACACGGGGGGGGGTACGCGAGCGGGGGTACACGCCCGCGTCCCCCCCTCCTATATATCGCTAAAGTCCGTAACCATCTCTGACGACCAGGTTAAGGATGGATATTTTTTGCACACGGGGTACCGCGTGCAAAAAAATACCCTCCTCAATCTCTGACATGTAAGGCGTGATTTTCATCTGCCCCCAACGAACTCACCAGAATGGGCTATTTTAACACCGATTCAGCTTGTTGGAGCATAAGATACAATGGCGTGCGGATCTCGGCGGGGACGTCAAACGAGACCGGCACATCCGCCTGCAAATGATAGGTCAACGAAATAGGAACGTCAACCGCTACCGGCACAACCAGATCATATTTAATGGGAATGATGGTATCAATGGGCACAGATATGTCCTGCCGTCCCAGTACGGGAATTTCAATGTATGTATTGACAACGGTATTCAGAGGATATTGGATGTCGAGCGGAATCGTCACCGTTTGGTTGATAGGAACAACCGCATTGAAAGGTATATCCTGGTTTACCTGCACAATGGTCGAAAAAGGCTGATCGCTGATTCGATCTAAAGCTGAACGCATAGAAGTGACCACCTCCGCCGCCGCGCTGCGTGCTATCAACAGGCCGGCGACGAAAACAATATTCAAGGTCAACGAAATCAACACCAAAACCGTAAGAATGCCCAGCCAGACCTTTTGTGTCATAGTTACCTCCAAATTTTTCCTTATCTCACAATTTTGCGCCGCTATTCGGCGCCATGTAGTCTGTTCAGAGGAGACCTCACCCGAACTGTTCCGAATTATACGGATAAACTCTTAACCTTTCAAGTAGCAGTTTGTATCAATACAGACAATCGACCCCGCACATCGCTAACATTTAGCAATCCAATGGCTATGCTGAATTGGCTACTCTTTTCTTTGCTCACACAACCGACGCCTCGCAGAGTGGGTAAACTGCGCCTTACAATGTACCTTTGGAAGGATGACATTACACCTCCGTAGCCGGTATGCTGAAAGTGTTGATTGGTTCGCTCAACGAACAACTATCAGACCGCTATGGAGGAACCCATGCTTTTACAGAATCAGACCTATCCACGTCCCTTCGCGAGGACGAATCTTTCTTGGGAAAATTTCATCTATGAGTTGGGGCGGCCTCTGGTCAATCTGGGGGCTCAACTGCTTTTCAATCTGGATGTGGCGTGGCATGCGGCTATACCCGACGGCCCGAAAATTATTGCGCCCAACCACCCCAGCACAACCGATCCGTTTTTAATTGCCGCGTTATTTTCCGAACCTGTCCACACCCTCATTGACGAACGGTTGTTCAAAGTGCCGGGATTCGGCCGGTTTTTGCACAACAGTGGACAAATCCCGGTGGTCCGTCAGTACGGGCGCCTGGCTTATGAGCGCGCCCGACAATATCTCGAAACCGGCCAAACCGTAGCGATCTTCCCCGAAGGCGCGATCAGCCCACTCGAAGGCGGCGTCCATCCTCCGCATACAGGCGCAGCAAGGCTGGCTCTGAGCACCGGCGCACCGATTATCCCGGTAGGAATTCATCTGCAACGTGAACGCATTCACCTGATCGAAACAGAAATCGAAGGTAAGTTGGAAGTTGGTACGTGGTATTTGCACGGTCCCTATTACATTACTGTCGGGCAGCCGCTATATTTCAACGGGTCGGTCGAAAACTGGGACTACGTGCATGAATCTTCAGAATGCTTGATGCGCCATATCATCCAACTGGCCGGGCAAAGCGAGCAGCGTATGTGCACGGTTCTGAGCCAATACAGGAGGACAAAAGAGTCTATCCAGCCTTTATCTTCATGATTGGTGGAACAAACTTCTCCTTTATGGCGTTCGCTCCCGGTGGCCGGGCCACAAATCATTTAACAGAATAAAGGAGAATAGAAATGAACAGCAAAATTTCCCGAATGAGTATGGTAGCGATGCTTTTGGTAACGGTTGCAGCCTTGCTTTTGGGTTGCAGTGGACTGGCGCAAGCCGGGGAAGGCAAATCCTACAACACCGATAGCACCGAGCTTCCTTACCTTATCAATGTGAGTGCTTCTGGGAATGCCAGCATCACCCCTGACATTGCGGATGTTCGTTTTGGGGTCGAGAGCATCAATAGCGACGCCGCCGCCGCTCTTAGCGAAAACAGCACGAAGATGAGCGCCATCCTGGCCGCCGTCAAAGCGCTCGGCATCGAAGACAAAGATGTGCAAACGGCCGAATACAATATGTGGATTGAGCAAATCTACGATCAGGTGAAGGGGACTCCCACCGGTGAGATGCGTTACCACGTCAGCAACCAACTCGTTGTGCGGGTGCGTGACATCAGCAAGGTCGGTTCGCTGCTAGGAAATGTCTTGCAGGCGGGCGCCAACAACGTGGGCGGCGTCAGCTTCGGTGTAGACGATACCACTGCCCTGCAAAGCCAGGCGCGCAAAGAGGCTCTGGAAAACGCGCGCGCTAAGGCCGAAGAACTGGCCGCCGGGCTGGGCGTCAAGATCGGCAAAGTGCGGCAGATCAGCGAATCTATCTCTGGGTACGCTCCTGTACCGATGATGATGCGGGATAGCGCACTGAGTGGGGCCGGCGAAGCAATTTCTGTCGCCAGCGGTTCCTACAATGTGACCGTGGATGTTCAGGTGGTATTCGACATCATTCAATAACTCGAACGGCTCAGAATCCCTTCCGGCGCGGAGGGTGGACGCAATCCACCCTCCGCTTTTTTTGTTCCCGGCATTTGTCAACCCCTTCGTGCTGGTTATAATCAGGGACATGATTACGATTGATGGTTCCTATGGCGAGGGCGGAGGGCAAATCCTCCGCTCATCTTTGACTTTGGCGGCTCTCACCGGCCAGGCCGTACAACTAAAAAACATCCGCGCCAATCGCTCGAAGCCCGGTCTGCGCCCGCAGCATCTCACGGCAGTGCGGGCGGCGGCGCGGATCTGTAACGCGCACGTCGAAAACGCCGCGTTGAACAGCCAATCGCTGACCTTTACGCCGCAAACTCCGCCGCAGGCCGGAGTGTACGACTTCGATGTCAACGACGCCGCGACCTATGCTTCGGCGGGAGCGACGACGCTCATCTTGCAGACGGTGTTGTTGCCGCTGGCTCTGGCTGCCGGCTCCTCAAAAGTGACGCTACATGGCGGCACGCATGTGCCGATGAGCCCTCCGGCAATTTTCCTCGAACAGGTTTTCTTGCCGATTCTTTTCGAGATGGGCGTCCGGGCGCGCCTGGCCCATAAAATGTGGGGATTTGCGCCCCAGGGCGGCGGCGAACTGGAAGTCGAAATTGCCGGACAGGCGCAGTTGCACCCCCTCGATCTTTCCGAACGTGGCGCGCTGAGAGGGGTGGATGGATTAGCCTTTGTCTCGGAGTTGCCGCCGCATATTCCCCAACGTATGGGCGACCGGGCAACGACAATTTTGCATCAGGCCGGTTGCCCAAACGTGAATATTGAGGCACGCCAGGTTCCTGCCAGGGGCATCGGGACAGGTATCTTCTTGTTGGCGCGCTATGATTCTGCAACGCGCGCCGGTTTCGATGCGCTGGGACGTCGCGGATTAGCCTCAGAGCAGGTAGCGGAGATGGCATGTCGTGAGTTGCTTGCTCACCATCGCACCGGCGCTGCCGTAGGGCCGCATCTGGCCGATCAACTGGCGCTGCCATTCTCTTTAGCCGGGGGAGTCTCGCGCGCGACCGTTTCGCGCATCACGCAACATCTGCTCACCAATCTTTGGGTCATTCAGCAGTTTGGATTAGCCACTGCTCGCGTGGATGGAGCGGAAGATGAACCCGGCGCTATCGTGATCGAGTCTGAACTATGAGGCGTAGAATCTATTCCCAGGAGACAGCATGCTCGAATTAATTTTTCTGGGGACGGCGGCTTCGGCGCCGTCCATTCAACGCGGATTGCCTGCCCAGATGTTGCTCTGGCGGGACGAACGCTTTCTGATTGACTGTGGCGAAGGTACGCAGCGGCAAATTTTGCGCAGCGGGTTGGGATTTCGCCATCTACAGCGCGTCCTGCTCACCCACGGACATCTCGACCACATTCTGGGGTTGGGCGGGCTGATTTCAACGTTTTCACGATGGGAAGCTGTGGAGCGTCTGGAAATCTATGGCGGGCGGCATGCGTTGGACCGCGTCGAAGACCTGGTCTTCCGGGTAGTGTTGCGCGGCGCACGGCTACCAGTGCCGATTAGTCTGGTGGACATCCATCCTGGTATCTTGTTGGAAAACGATGAATTTTTGGTGCGAGCGTTTCCGGTCGTGCATCGTGGGCCGGATTGTTTTGGCTATCTTTTCCGTGAGAAATCTCGCCGGCCCTTTTTGCCGGAGAAAGCGGCGGCACTTGGGGTGCCTGTCGGGCCGGTACGCCGCGCCCTGGTCAACGGGCAACCCGTCACTTTGGCCGATGGGCGGGTAATTGGCCCTGACGATGTGTTGGGGCCTGATCGTCCCGGCGTCTCGGTGGCATTTATCGGCGATGCCGCCCGCGTGGACAATCTGCTGGACGAAGTTCGCGGGGCGGATTTGCTGGTTTGCGAGGCGACTTACCTTGAACGCGACCGGGAGATGGCCCAGCGCTTCGGACACCTGACTGCGCGTCAGGCCGCTGAACTGGCCCAGGCCGCCGGAGTGCGGATGCTGGCGCTTAATCATCTCTCGCAACGCTATCGCGTGAACGACATTCTGGATGAAACCCATCCGATCTTTGAGCCGACCCTCGTCACGCGAGATTTCGACCGCCTAACCGTCACGCGGGACAAAATTGCAGTGTCGAACGAAGAGCTGAAAGAGGATTTAGTACTGGATGCAGGCTTATTGGAAGAGACCGTTGAAGGGGATATGTGAGGAAATCAGGTGAATAGGGGAGCGAGAACTAAAAGCGCCTGGCGTAGATGGAGTGTGTTCATGCTGTTAGCGTTGTTGGCCGTAACAGCTTGCAGCGCAAGTGGTTCCAGCGCCCCTGAATCCGACCGGTATAAGGTGGTGTTCCTCTACATAGACGAACCGGGGACTTTGGGATGGGTTCACGAGCACGAGCGTGGTCGCCAATTTCTTGAGGAGCAATTGGGCGATAAGATCGAAACGACGTATGTGGTAAGCGCCGGCAATCATACCGAGATGGCGCGTATCATTCGCCGGTATGCTCAAGAAGGCTACGACATGATCTTCGCCACATCGGCCGAGTATATGGAGTCTATGTACGAAGTCGCGCAAGAATTCCCCGATGTGAAATTCGAACATTGTTCCGGCACAAAAACTTACAACAACATGGCGACGTATTTTGGGCGGATGTACCAGCCGCGATACCTCTCCGGCATTGTGGCCGGGAGGATGACCCAAAATAACGTGATCGGCTACGTTGCCTCGGATCCACGCCCGGAAGTGATTCAAGGGCTGAATGCTTTCACCCTTGGAGCCCGCTCGGTTAATCCGGCAGTTGAAGTGCGCGTGCTCTGGACAGGGGTATGGAATGCCCCAGAAATCGAACGTGAAACGGCGGCTCTGTTGCTTGATCAAGGGGCGGATATTGTCGCTCAACATCAGGATTCCACCGAACCACAAAAAGTATCGCAGGAGCACGGCGCACTGAGTATCGGCTACAATTCCAATATGCGCGTTTTTATCGGAGATACGGTGCTGACCAGCGCCGTTTGGAACTGGGGGCCTTACTATGTCGCCACCATTCAAAGCGCCCTCGAAGACAGATGGACCAGCCATCAGTACTGGGGCGGCCTGAAGGAAGGCGTCGTGACCTTAAGCGAGTACAGCCCAAAGGTTCCGCAGGATGTCAGGGACCAGGTCAAGCTGGCGTTCGATGCCATTCTCGACGGCAGGGACGTCTTCTGTGGCCCGATCAGGGATCAGAACGGTTACGAAATCATCGCTGCCGGTGTCTGTATGAGCGACGCCGATATGTTTAAGATGCGTTTTCTGGTTGAGGGCGTCGTCGGCTCAATACCTGAAGAATAGCGATTGAAAACCACTTCTACGATTTTCGGAGGACGCAAGGATGACAGAAATTTTACCCAATTGGAAACCGCAGGCGACATCGCGGTTATGTTTTATCTGTGGGCGTGAGAATCCGGTGGGATTGCATTTACAGTTCTATCAAGATGTGGAAAACCAACGCCTGATCGCGCCGATCACTTTGTCAGAACATTATCAGAGTTATCCGGGCATCGTGCATGGCGGCATCCTTGCTACCATTTTGGATGAGGTTTCCGGGCGCTCGCTGAACGTTGGGCGCGACGATGAGCAATTTTGGGTTACGGCCAAGCTGGAGATGCGCTACCGCCGGCCGACGCCCACCGAGACGCCATTGACGGCAGTGGGTTGGGTCGTCAAACGCCGTGAAACCGCCGCCGAAGTGGCCGGGGAAATCCGTTTGCCCGATGGCATCGTGACCGTCGAAGCTCACGCGCTGATTGTTTGTCCTCCTCCTGATGCTCTTGAGAGTTGGAAAGAGGAGCAACAACACTGGCGCGTTGAAGTGCCATAAACTATTCTCAGAGGAGATGCCGGTGCTGCCGCACTCCATGCCAGCACGAAAATCACGGCTTACATGTCGGAGACATAAAGGGGGTTTTTCGCGGGCGG
>DAOUFX010000546.1:0-24794 GCA_034429675.1 Anaerolineae bacterium
GCGGGCGGGGGTACCCCGCCCGCGAAAAACCCTTCCTTTATCTCTTGGCCTGCCAGGCCGCGCCCCGCATCGGACGATTACGTGTACTATATGACGATCATAGCGCAAATGTGACAACAAAAAAAAACGCGCCGCGCCGTTTTCCGGCGGCGCAGCGGCTTTGGCTAACCTTTGACAGAAGGTTACGCCGCCTTGCCCGCCTTCTCGAATTTGGTGAGCGCAGCGGCGACCACCGCGAGCAAGATCGTCAGGATCGGCGCGATCGTCGGCGGGTTCGCCGGCGTCTGCAAATCCACCGTCAACGTCCCGTAGAGCGTCAACACGCTGGTCGTCACGATGATCGCCAACAGCGCCCACCGCGACCAGTCGAGCTGCTGTCGGAAGGGAATCGCCAGCAGGAATGCGCCGGCAACCGCCGTCGCAAGCATCCCGCCGCCGCCAACCTTCAACAGAGCCAGGAAGAGCACCTGATACGAAGCGGGCAACGCCGACCATTCCGTATCAATCGCCATGGCGTGGTAGGGCATAAACTGGCTGCGCGTCGCGTACATCAAGCCAAAAACCGCCGACACCAGATAGGCCAACAAAAACAGAACAAATGCAACTTTAGTACGAGTATTCACTATGACCTCCGAGAGGGAATTTGGGCAACGCTGAAATCATAATGAAGAATGCCAAATAAGCAAAACCGATGAAAAATTTCATTCCCCACCCTACCCAAACGTTGAAACCCACAACGCTTCGTAAAAATGCAATTGACCCACAAGGATACGCGGATATAATCAGTTCGCGATATTGCCAAAACACCGGCGCAAGACTAAAAGGAGATATGCAATGAAAGTTGTAGCCATCAACAGCAGTCCGAAAATGGACAAGAGCGTCACAACCCTCATACTCACCCCTTTTCTTGAAGGAATGGAGGCCGCAGGGGCAGAGGTGGAGATATTCTACACAAAAAAGCTCGACATAAAACCATGCCAGGGTGAGCTTCATTGCTGGGTCAAGACGCCGGGCGAGTGTTTTCAGAAGGATGACATGGCCATGCTTCTTCCCAAAATAGCGCAAGCGGACGTTTTGGTGTTCGCAACGCCGGTCTATGTAGATGGGATCAACGGGCCAATGAAAAATCTTCTGGATCGAATGCTCCCGCTGGTACAGCCATTTTTCGAGCTCCGCGACGGCCATTGCCGTCACCCCAGGCGTGAAGGAGTCAAGACCAGCAAAATGGTGCTGGTCGCCAATGCCGGCTTCTGGGAACTGGACAACTTCGACCCATTGATGGTCCATCTAAAAGCGATGAGCAAGAACTTCGAGCGGGAATTCGCCGGGGCCCTGTTGCGGCCGCACGGTCCGGCCTTAAGAAGGATGATAGAGGCGGGCATGCCGGTCAATGACGTTCTCGATGCAGCACGAGAAGCCGGGCGCCAACTTGCGGGGACCGGAGAAATGTCGTCCGAAACCCTGAACGTAGTCAGCCGCACCCTTTTGCCGCTGGAAAATTATGTACAAATAATTAACCAGGGGTTTCAAACCATGCTGGATGCGTCCCAAAAGAAATAGACGGCTGGGCTATGGAGTAGGGAAAAAACTTACCTTGACACCTCCATCCTTTGAACTATAATTTCTGACGTTTGGCATGCTTTCAGGTAGCCGGTAGTATTGTGGGATGAAGTCCCGGCGGTTAAGGCAGAGCAACACTAATTCAATAGCGCCTCTACTCACAACCATTGTGCAATAGGCCGGGTTCTGTAAAACAGGAACACGGCCTATTGTGTTATAAAGAGGGGGAAACGATGCGCGAAGAAACAGTTAATCGCATTTTAAATGTAGAACACGACGCCTTAGAGTTATATGAACGCACCCAGAAAGAGGCGGCGCAAATCATTGAGGAAGCGAAAGCAGAAGCGGCCATGCAACGCAAACTGGCATTGGCCGAAGCGCAACAGAAAGCCACACAAAATCTGTCCGAGGGACGGCAGGCAGCCGACGCGCAACGCGCCAACATCATTGCTCGCGCCGGCGCCGACGCGCAAAACCTGGAAACCGTCAGTTCACGGCACTTCGAAGAGGCCGTGGCGCTAGTCTTAAACAGGATCGCCAACCGCGCATAACCCCGGGAATATCTTATGTCCACAAGAATGTATGCGCTCATCCAGGCAACCACCCGCGCGCTCTATTCGCAAATGTTGTCGGATGCGGAATGGCATACCCTCATCCAGGCGCAGAATTTCGACGCGCTGCTGGGTGAGTTGACCAAGACGGCGTATGGCCCGTATCTACAACTGGATCGCCGTATGCTCACCCCGCGCCGGGTTACCTACCAGATCAAACGGCGTCTGGCCGACCGCTACAGCAAACTGATTCACCTCGCTCCCAAGCCAACGGCAGATTTGATCGCGCAATTGTGGCGATCTCACGAAGTGGGCAACATCAAGGCAATCCTGCGCGGCATCGAAACCGGAGCGACGTGGGAACAGGTGCTCTTTCTGCTCTCGCCGGTTCCCAGCTACGCGCGACTGTCCATTGCGGATATGGGAAGGATGTTGCAGTCCGGTGAAATAGTCCGCGCCATCGAGCGGCTCAAGAACACACCCTACTACGATACTCTGTCGCACGCCATCCAACGTTATCAAAACGAACATAATCTATTCCCCCTGGAAGTGGCGCTGGACCTGGCCTACTCGCGCGAATTATGGCAGAGCATCAAACAGCTTCCCCAACCCGATCAAGCGCACGCCATGCGCATCACCGGCGCCCACGTCGTCGCCAACAATGTGTTGTGGGCGTTGCGTTATCGCATCTACCACCGGCTCTCAGAAGAGGAAATCATCAACTACACACTATCGCTCGCTCCACGGGTAAGCGACGCGGATATCCGAATGATTGCTGCCGGCGATCAAATCAGCGCAGCAGTCGCGCGCATCTTCCCTGGAATTGCCGCCCACATCCCGGATAATCTGACGGACGGCGCCCAGGGGCTGCGGGCGCTGGAGCTGACCCTGCAACGGTATAACGTCAAAATTTGCCGCCAGGCCTTCATCGGGAATCCGTTCCAAATTGGAATCCCGCTGGCGTACCTGCACCTGATGGGGCATGAGATTCGTGATTTGACCACCATTATTGAAGCGAAGGCATCCCAGATGCCCAGCACGCTCTTTACGCCGCAGTTGGAAATTGCTGAGGTGTAGGGGGCCATTCGGATACGTTCTAAACTATTCAGAAGAGGCTATCGTTGTTTCGATCTCAAATTATGCGCAAAGTCGAATTAGTGGCGCCGGAGCAGGACGTCGTCCCGGTGACGGAGGCATTGGCCGCCTCCGGAATCTTCCACCTGACCCGATCCGAGTTCACCGGAGACGATGTTCTCAACAGCGACAACAAGTGGCATGCCTGGGTCGCTGAATTCACGGCGCTTGAGCGACGCATCCTCTCGGTCTTCGAGGCGCTGGAGGTCAAGGCCGGATCGCCGCCCAAGACGGCGCATCTCATCGAGCCGGAGGTCGCGCGACGCGACATCGAACACCTGGAACAGGAAATCCAGGCGCCCCTGCATGAGCTGGAGGCCGCGCAACGCCGCCTCACCCAACTGGAGCGCTACTGCACTCAACTGGAGCCGATTCGCGACCTGGACGTAGACTTGGGAGTTCTGCGCAAGCTGCGGTACACTTACGTGACGCTGGGTATGATGCCGACGGCCAACATCGAACGGCTGCGCAGCAGCCTGGAACACATCCCCTTTGGACTGGTCACCCTGCAGCGCAACGAGCATCTGACCGTGGTGGTGCTCTTTGGAGTGCAACGCGATGCGCAAATTCTCGATCGGAGCGCCCGCAGCGCCTATCTGAACCCGCTCAATTTGCCAGAAACTTACCGCGGCGCCCCCGCCGAAGCCATCGCGGCGTTGCACGCCGGCATCGAACGCACACGCCAGCACATCGTCGAGCAAAAGGCCGAATTGGAGCAGTTGCAAAAGCTCTATCTCCGGCACCTGCGCCACTTACTCTGGCGAGTACGCGCCAGCCGTAAACTCGTTGAGACGATTCTCAAATACGGACGACTGCGCTACACCTATCTCATCGCCGGATGGGTTCCCGCGAACAAGGTTGAACTGCTCAAACAACAATTGGAGTCCGTTTCACAGCACATCAGTATTGAAGTGACGGCGCCGCAGCGCGAGTCGGACGCGCCCCACGAAGACGGCTCAGTCGAAGAAGACATCCCGGTGGCGTTCAACAATCCTCCGGTGATTCGCGCTTTTCAGGGGCTCATCACGACCTACGGCTATCCACGCTACGGGGAACTGGATCCCGTCACCATCGTGGCGCTGACCTTCCCCTTGATTTTCGGCCTTATGTTCGGCGATGTCGGACACGGCTTCCTGCTCACCGCGGCGGGCGTATTCATCGCGCTCAATCGTAGAATCCGCTCGCTACGGAAGTTCAGCAGTATGGGCACGGTTATAGCGCTCTGCGGTGTGTCGGCGATGGTGTTTGGATTTCTCTACGGAAGCATTTTCGGCTTCGAGAATGTGCTCAAACCGCTGTGGATCCAACCCCTGGAAAACATCATGGACATCTTGATGACGGCAGTGGGCGTCGGCGTTGGGCTGCTCAACCTTGGAATGCTGTACAACGTCATCAACCATGCATCGGCCAGGCGTTGGGGGCGCATGCTGTTCGATCGCAACGGGCTGGCGGGAATTCTGTTCTATTGGGCGCTGCTGGGGTTGGCGGCGACGATGTTTATAGACACCTTCCCGATTAGCGCCAACGTGTGCGCGATCCTCGCCGTCCTTTCGGGCATCTGCATCACCTTTTCCACTCTGCTCGAACGCCTGCTAGAAGGCAAACGCCCGCTCATCGAGGACTGGGGCACTTACCTGATGGAAGCCTTCTTCGAGCTTTTCGAGACAGTCATCGGCCTATTGAGCAACACCCTCTCTTATGTGCGTATGGGCGCTTTCGCCGTCGCGCACGGCGCACTCAGCCTGGTCGTCTTCATCATCGCCGAGATCGTTAGCCCGGCGCGTGGATTCGGATATTGGATCGTCGTGGTGCTGGGGAACCTCTTCGTCATCGGATTTGAAGGCATGATCGTCGGCATTCAAACCCTGAGGCTGGAATACTACGAATTTTTCAGCAAATTCTTTGCCGGCGGCGGCAGCCGCTACCGCCCCCTGTCACTGCTCGCGCCAGAATGGCGCGACTCCGGCCCGCGACAACGATACCGGCGATTGCGGCGGTTGTTCAAGATGCAAGAATAGGTATGAGCTTTTAAATAGACAAGGCCATCCGCCCCACCCAGACAATCTTTGACTTTCGACTTTTTGACTTTCGACTCTTCGACTTTTTGACTTTCGACTTTAGACTATTTTAAGGAGAATTCTTATGACTCTGGTACTCATTACACTCGTCGTCGGCATCTTGCCGATCATTCCCGGCATCTTCTTTGCCATCAAGAACCACAAGGCTCCGGCGCGATTCACCCGCGAATTGATGATGGGACTGAATGGATTCAATCTGGTCGTCGCGCTTGCCGTCGTCGGGATGGGAATCATGATGTTTGTCTCGCCGGGCATTGCAGTTGCTGCCGGATTATCGCAGACGGTCACCAGCGATCCATACTCGTCAATCGCGGCCGCCATCGCCGTCGGTCTGGGATCCGTCAGCGCAGGATACGCCGTCAGCAGCACCGGCGCTGCCGCCATCGGAGCCATCGCCGAAAAACCGGAAGTCTTCGGGCGCGCGTTGATCTTCGTCGGCCTCTCTGAAGGTGTCGCCATCTACGGGCTGATCATCGCGTTCATTATTTTGCGGTAGGAAGGGATTAGGGATTAGGGAAGCAGAACCATCCCCCAGTCCCTTAATTCCCTAATCCCCTAGTCACCCATTCACTAACCATGAAAGTCATCGTTATCGGCAACCAAGAGACCGTGTGGGGGTTTTCGCTGGCCGGCGTTGAAGGCCACGTCGTCAAGACAGCGACGGAACTGCTGAAGGCGCTGGATGCCACCCTGGGCGACAAAACCATCGGCATCGTGCTGGTCACAGAGGACGTCGCCAATCTGGCGCGCCTGCCAATGGATCAACGCATTGCGCGCAGCAACACCCCGCTGATTGTGGAAATTCCGGGGCCAGATGGGCCGGATCCACAGCGGCCTCCGCTCGGAGAAATTATTCGTCAGACCATTGGAGTGAAGATATGAGTCCGCAACAAGGGAACATCCAGGCGCTCGAAAATGCCATCATGGCCGAGGCAAAGCGTGAAGCGCGCCAGATATTGGAAGAGGCGCGCACAAAGGCCGACCGCATCAAGCGAGAGGCGCAACTGGAAACCGAAGCCGAATGCAAAACCATCGTTCAGCAAGCGGCGATAGAAGCCGAAATGCTGCGGGGGCACGCGGCGGCAGCGGCGCAACTGGAGGCGCAAAACCTCAAGTTGCAACGGCGCGAACAGCTGCTCACCAGCGTGCTAAACGCCGCCCAGCAACGGTTGAGCGAAGTCACGCGGTGGGCGGAATACGGCGACATCGTCCGCGGACTCATTCGAGAAGCCGCCGCAAAGCTCAACGCGGTGGAACTGTTGATCCATGCTGACGCGACAACCCAAGATATTTTGACCGATGCTGTCTTGTCAGAGTTAAGCACAACGCTCGCCGTGCGTCTGGTCAGGGGAGAAGTACTCCACAGCGGCTCAGGCGTGGTACTCGAAACGCCCGATGGCCATCGCCGCTACGACAACACGCTGGAAACCCGGATGCAGCGCATCCAGGAATCCCTGCGCGCCGACATCTACCACGTACTGCGAGGGAACTCGCATTAGGGAGTGGGGATTGAGGGATTGAGGGATTGAGGGATTGAGGGATTGAGAGATTGAGAGATTGAGGAACTGAAAAATTGATCAAGAGACTTTCCCAATCCCCTAATTACCCAATCCCCCAATCCCCTAATTGCCCAATCCCCACCCCAGCCTACTTCAAGGAAAACCTATGAATGAAAACTTAGAGCGTCAAACCATTGGCGAAATCATCTGGATCAATGGCCCGGTCATCCGCGCGCGCGGTTCGCAGCAGATCGGTATGCTGGAAATGGTTGAGGTCGGAAACGAACATCTGGTGGCCGAGGTCATCGGGCTGGAACGTGACGTGATGACGCTCCAAGTCTACGAAGAGACATCGGGACTGAAGCCCGGCGAACCGATCTATGGTACCGGCATGCCCCTTTCGGTAGAATTGGGGCCGGGCTTGTTGCAAAGCATCTTCGACGGCATCCAGCGCCCGCTGCCGGTGTTGGAACTGCGTACCGGCACATTCATTGGGCGTGGGGTCAAAACGACGCCGCTCTACCGCAAACAGATGTGGCAATTCACGCCAACAGCCCAGAACGACAAGATACTTCAGGGGGGCAGCATTTTGGGTACCATCCAGGAGACGCCGCTGATCGAACACCGGATCATGACGCCGCCCGACATGACGGGGCGGCTGACCTGGATCGCGCCCGCCGGCGAATACACCATCCTCGATCCCATCGCACATCTGGAAACCGCCACGGGCAAGCAATCGCTCACAATGATGCAACGCTGGCCGGTGCGCCGCCCGCGCCCCTACGCCCGCCGGCTGCGCCCCAGCGAAATGCTCGTCACCGGGCAACGCGTGCTGGATACATTCTTTCCACTGGCCAAGGGCGGCACAGCCGTCATTCCCGGCGGATTTGGCGCGGGCAAAACCATCACACAACAGCAGATCGCCAAGTGGAGCGACGCCGACATCGTCATCTACGTAGGCTGCGGCGAGCGCGGCAACGAAATGACTGATGTGCTCCAGGAATTCCCCAAGCTCGTTGATCCCAACAGCAAGCACCCGTTGATGGAGCGCACCATCCTCATCGCTAACACGTCGAACATGCCGGTGGCCGCGCGCGAAGCCAGCATCTACACCGGCATCACGCTGGCCGAATACTACCGCGACATGGGCTATCACGTGGCGATGATGGCCGATTCGACCTCACGCTGGGCCGAAGCCCTGCGTGAAATCTCAGGGCGTCTGGAAGAAATGCCCGCCGAAGAAGGGTATCCAGCTTACCTGGCCGCGCGGCTGGCCGAATTCTACGAGCGCGCCGGGCGCGTGACCACACTCAACGACCGGCCCGGTTCGGTCAGCGTCATCGGCGCGGTCAGCCCGCCCGGCGGCGACTTCTCCGAGCCGGTGACGCAACACACCAAGCGCTTCGTGCGCTGCTTCTGGGCGCTCGACAAGTCGTTGGCCTCGGCGCGCCACTTCCCCTCGGTGAACTGGCTGGACAGTTACAGCGAGTATGCAGACGAGGTTGTGGAATGGTGGCGCACGCAAGGGACGGAAAGCGGGCTGAACTGGCAGGAATTGCGCGCCACGGCCCTGGCCCTGCTGCAACGCGAAAACCAACTCCAGCAGATCGTCAAACTCGTTGGGCCGGACGCGCTGCCCGACGACCAGCGCCTCATTCTGGAAACGGCCCGGCTGCTGCGCGAGGGTATCCTGCAACAAAATGCGCTCGATCCGATAGACTCGTATTCGGTCAGCCAGAAGCAACTGCTGATGTTGGACCTGATTCTCTACTTCCACACGCGGGCGGCGCGGATTGTCGCCAAAAGCTGCCCGATCTACGTGCTGCACGAACTGCCGGTGGTCAACACCCTGGTGCGCATGAAAAACACGGTCGCCAACGATCAGCCGGAGAAGTTCGCAGAAATCCGCAAAATGCTGGACGAGCAGATGAACAAGGTCGAAAGGAGCTACGAGTAAATGCGCGAGTTCGCAGAATTGGGTGGACAGGAAGTTTTGGGTGCGGCGCGCGTTGAAGGCCCCATCGTCGTTGTGGAGGGTGTGCGCGGCATCGGTTATGACGAAGTCGTCGAGATTATAGACAAACAGGGACGGACACGCCGGGGACGGGTGCTCGAAGTCGGCGAAGATATGGCCGTGGTCGAAGTGTTCGCCGGAACCACGGGGCTTTCGATCCAGGACACGCAAGTGCAATTTCAGGGCCATTCCCTGATGTTGCCGGTTTCGTCGGAGATGCTCGGACGCACCTTCGACGGCCTGGGCAAGCCGATAGACGGCGGGCCGGAGCCGTTGCCGGAACGTTGGTCCGACGTCAACGGACAGCCCATCAACCCCACGGCGCGGCTCTACCCGCGCGACACGATTCAGACGGGGATTTCGGCGTTGGATGGGATGAACGCGCTGGTGCTCGGCCAAAAGCTCCCCATCTTTTCGGGCAGCGGTTTGCCGCACGACCAATTGGCAGCACAGATTGTGCGCCAGGCCACCTTGCCGGGGCTCGTAAAGGATGTGGACATCGGGCGTTTCGTCATCGTGTTTGCGGCCATGGGCATCAAACATGATGTGGCACAGTTCTTTCGCGATTCCTTTGTCGAAAGCGGCGCACTGACGCGCGTAGCAATGTTCCTTAATCTGGCCGACGATCCACCCATCGAACGTCTAATCACACCGAAGGCGGCGCTCACGCTGGCCGAATTCCTGGCTTTCGGAAAAAACCTGCACGTCCTGGTTGTACTGACCGACATGACCAACTACTGCGAGGCGTTGCGCCAAATCTCGAACATTCGCGGCGAAGTGCCAAGTCGTAAAGGCTATCCCGGATACATGTACAGCGATCTGGCCTCGATCTACGAGCGCACCGGGCGCATCAAGGGCAGCCAGGGCTCTATCACCCAATTGCCCATTCTGACCATGCCCAACGACGACATCACCCACCCCGTCCCCGATCTGACCGGCTACATCACCGAGGGGCAGACCGTGCTGAGCCGGGAACTTTTCCAGCAGGGTATTTACCCACCCATCGCCATTCTCCCTTCGCTCTCACGGTTGATGAAAGACGGCATCGGCAAAGACCGCACTCGCGGCGACCACGCCAATCTGGCAGCGCAACTCTACGCAGCTTACGCCCGCGTCCAGGACGTCCGCGCGCTGGCCTCGGTCATCGGTGAAGAAGAACTGACCGCCGTGGACCGGAGCTATCTCAACTTCGGGCGGTCCTTCGAGCGCGAATTCATCGGCCAAAGTGCAACCGAGAACCGCACCATCGAAGCCACCCTGAACCGCGGCTGGCAAATCCTCTCCGAACTGCCGCGCGAGGAACTCACCCGCGTTTCGGAGGCGGAGATTGAGGGGTATTACAAGAAGCAAGAATTATGAATCGGCGGATCGGCGAATTCCCTATTTTACAACCACGATTCATGACTCACAGAACGCACAAGGACTCAAAGACTCATGGCCCATCTACCCATTGCGCCTACGCGCAGTAATTTGATCCGCACCCGGCAGTCGCTTTCGCTGGCGAAAGCCGGGTATGAAATTCTCGACAAGAAACGAGAAGTGCTCACTTCCGAGCTGGTGCGCATGGCGCACGACGCTGCGGCGCAGCAAGAACGGGTGTGGGCGATGCTGGAGGAAGCCTATCGCGCCCTGCGAATGGCGCGGTTGGCGATGGGGCGCGAACAGTTGGAATGGGCCGCACTCTCCGTCAACGCCAGCGTCAGGGTGGAAATCCTGCCGCGCAGCGTCATGGGAGTGGTGATTCCGCGCGTGGAAGCGCGCGGCGCGCCCCCGGAAATGCCCTACGGGTTGGGCGACACCTCCGTCCCGCTCGACGAAGCGATGGCGCAATTTCGCCGCGTCCTGACGGAGATTCCGGCGCTCTCAGAGATGATGACCACGGTATGGCGGTTGGCGCGCGAACTGAAAAAGACGCAACGGCGTGTCAACGCGCTGCAATACATCTTCATCCCGCAATACGAGGAAACGATTGCTTTCATCGAAAGCGCTTTGGAGGAACGTGAACGCGAGGAAGTCTTCCGCCTGAAGCTGCTCAAATCCCAGGCTGCCGAGAAACCCGCCATCGGGCCGGAAACCCGCGAATACACCCTACCCTACCGCGATCTGGGCGGTGGGAAGCCCACGCAAGGATTCTGAATTTCATCTTACGCTTCGTAGCGCGGCAGCGTGAACCAGAACGTGCTACCGGTTCCGAGGACGCTTTCCACGCCCACCTCGCCGCCGAGCTTCTCCACAATCCGGCGCACAATCGAAAGTCCCAGTCCATGCCCCTGAGCGCGGGTCTGGTGCAAGCGAGTAAACGGCGTGAACAACTGTCCGCGTTGTTCGTCGGTCAAACCGGGGCCGTTATCCTTCACCCAGAAGCGCACCAGCGAGCCGGAGTCTCTGTCATAACCCAATTCAACATGGGGAGCGATTCCCAGATCGGGGTTTCCGCCATACTTGTAAGCATTGCTGATGTAGTTGATCCACACTTCCTCTATCCACTGAGGATATCCCCAAACGGGCGGCCACTCGGCAGGTGCAATCAACGCAGCCTGATGCTCCGCGATAACAGCACGCAGACGCTTCTGCGCCTCGGCCACGATTCGCGCCATATCCAACGGTTGGACATCCACCGCGTCCACCCGGCGCACGCGGGCCAACAACAACAACTCATCAATGATGTTGGTCATCTTCAAACTTGTCTGTGAAATGTACTCCAGGTTCTCGTGCAACTTTTCCGGCGAGATATCTTCGGTGCGCGATTCGAGATAACTGGCAAAGCCATAGATCGTCGAAAGTGGATTTTTCAAGTCGTGGGCCACGGTATGGGCGAAGGCATCCAGTTCCGCATTGCTGGATTCAAGTTCCTCCGTGTACCGGCGCAGAGCTTCCTCGGATTGCTTGCGTTTGGTGATGTCCCGCAGGATGACCAACCGCCCGGTCACAGAGCCGCCTTTGTCGGTGAGCGAGGTCAAACGCAGATCGTACACGCGCGCCTCGCCGCCCCGGTCCCACAAAATTTCATCTTGAACCGGCGCCTCACCGGAGAAATGCTTCATCAAATCCTGGGATGATTTCAAAACTACATCGGCGCTCTGTCCAATGATGTGCTTCTCCGGCATCTCCAAAAGGGATGCCATCGCCGGGTTTATATCCACAATTTGCCGTTGAGCGTCCAACACCAACATCGCGTCGCTCATGCTATTAACGACCCGGTCACGCGCCACCGGCGCCAGATTGAGCAACTGGTAACGAAAAATGGCCCACCCCAAGATTAACCCGGTAATGGCAAATCCAAAAATCGTCAATGGATAACGGGATAAGCCAAATGTCATAAGAATATTCGGCACCAGCGGCGCCAGAGCTCCCACCAGGACAGCAACAGCCTGAGCGCGATATAACCGGAATGAACGCAAAGCCACCCACAACAAGACGAGCACTCCGGCGGCAATTAAGAAGTAGCTGTACACAGTGTGAACCCACATCCAGACGCCGTTAACCCAGTTGGCAAAAAACAGAAACCCCACCCGCGTAAAGACCACATCCTCACTGAAAAAGAAATGATGCAGACGGTTAGTCCATAGAAAAAACAAGCTAAACGCCGGCAGAATGGATATCCCGACAATCGTCCGGGGCGTCACCCACCGTTGTCCTCCGGCATAACTTAACGAGAAGAGTATCCAAAATACCGGCGTCAAGATGATCGCACTAAAATGGACCCGGTACCACAGCCAAACGGCGTCCAATTGAATACTCAACAGCTGCAAAATGAAAGCCAATGACCAGATCCATACACACGCCATAAGCCACGTAAACGTCAAAACGCTTGGCGATTGACGGTGGCGCCAGGCATAGACCACGACCACCGTGATCACCAACAACGAGAATAGGAGCATTAAAAAGTAGAACAGCTCAGGTTGCATCGTTTTTCCCTACATCAACCATCTTCCGCAGGATTGCATTTACGCCTCGCCCAACAAACTCGCGCCTACACCTTGTCGCCGCCGCCCTTGAGTGCCAGAATCAGCTCACGCCGGTTCTGCGCCCGTTTGTAGTCAATCTCCACCTGGCTGGCCTTCTCGTCGGCCAGCTTTGCCAGCGCTTCCAGCCACGCCGCGCTTTCGACCTCGCTGTGGCGCACCCGCCAACGTTCGACCAGCACCGGCAAATCGTCGCCGTTGGTGATGCGCTTGTGGGTGCGAGTATAGGTCACGCCCTGAGAATCGAAGTGCACCTCGTATTCCTCCCACTCCGGCTTGATCGGGCAGATCTGCATGCACGCGCCGCACTTGATGCAGTAGTAATCGGCGTGAACCAGCTCGCCGGCGTCGTTGATGTGCAACGCGCGCGTCGGGCAGACGTCGGCGCAGGCCAGGCAGCCCGCGACGCACTTCTCGCGGCGCAGCAACACGGTGCCCTGCCACGGCTGCATCACCTCGAAGGCGCCGTTGCTGGCGACCTCGCATTGGCGGCAACGGATGCAATGCGCCTGATCCACCTGCATCGTGTGATTCTCGGCGTCGTAGCTGATCACCTGCGCCGAGCAGTTCTCGATGACGAAGTCTTTGAGCGAGAAGTCGAACGCTTCCTTGTTGAAGCGGGTGAACTGCTGCAACTTGGGGAACGCGCCGAGTTCCACCACGGGATTGGACGGCTCGCCGTTCAACGTCAACGAGATAGCCTTCATCGGGCACATCTCGACGCACATCCCGCAGAAGACGCATTTGGCCGGGTCCACATCCACCAACAGCTTCGTGACCATGCGCCCGTTCTCTACCGCGCCGGCAACGTGAGTGATGGCTTCCTTGGAACACACCAACGGCCCCAACTGGCAGCCGGTGCAGCGCTCCAAATCCCAGGTCAACACGTCATGATGCGTGACCATCTTGCGCTCCAAAACAAGCGCCGTATCGGTCCGATGTTTTAAGGTTGTGCCTCGTTTCAAATTTGATCTCCTCGGGAAATAGCGTTTAGCCATTGGCTTTTAGCCTTTAGCCGGATATAAGGGGTGTTTTTGCGGGCAGGGTACACCTGCCCGCAAAAAAATTCCCTTTTACCTCTTGGCCTGCAAGGCCGTGAGTTTCATCCTATGACGCGGGCAACGACGCCGGCAGTGGGCGTCATGTGGCGGGCCAGGCCCAACTGCGACGGTTCCAGCCCCAACGCCAGGCCGATCCACTGCGTGAAAAACAGCACCGGCAGATTCAACGGCTTGCCGACGGCGTGCTCGGCCTTCTCCTGGTACATATCCAGCGCCATGTGGCACATCGGGCAGGCCAGCGTGACGGCCTCCGCGCCGCGATCGTGCGCCGATGACAGCACCTGGCTGGCGAGCCGCACGGTGGAGCCGGTATGCGAAAGCGCCAACGCGCCGCCGCAACACTTGGCCTTGTAATCGTAGTCCACCGGCTCGGCGCCCAGCGCGTGCACCAGACGATCCAGCCCGGTGGGACGTTCGGCGCTGTCGAACTCGTCTTTGGGGCGGGTGAGCATACAGCCGTAGTAGCTGGCAATCTTGATCCCGGTCAACGGCCGCACCACGCGCTTCTTCAGCGCCTCCAACCCGAAGTCGGTCAACAACGCATAGAGCGGGTGCAGCACAGTGACGCTGCCCTGACAACTGAACTGCTCCTCCATTTCCGCGTTGACCCGTGTGCAGATCGTCTTGTCGGCTTCGGAGAGCTTGGCCGCGCGGCGCAGATTCTTGTAGCAGGCGCTGCACGGCGTGATAACCGTGTCGAACCCCTGCGCCTCGGCCAGCGCCAGGTTGCGCAACGAAAGCAGAAAACGCGCGTCCGCATTGTAGATAGCCGAATGGGTCGCGCCACAGCAGTTCCAGTCCTCAATTTCGTGCAGTTCGAGCTCCAGGTGGGCGAAGACGGCGCGCGTGGAAATGTCGTACTCCTTCGCCATCGAACCCAGACTACAGCCGGGAAAGTAAGCGTACTTTTTAGCCATGGCGCCCCTCCTGCTTGCCGAATGCCAGCGTTCTCAACGCGGCCACGACTCCCATCACGGTAATCATCAGCGAGATGACGCGGTTGATCCAGCCGGCGCCGGGCAATTCTTCCGCCGGCGGAATGACGCCGGCTTTCTGCAACGCCTCCGGCTCCCTGACGCGCTCCGGTTTGAACGGCAGTTTGTCCTTCACCAACATCTTCAAACCCAACGGCACCAGTCCCAGCAGGCTGACAATATCCCACACGTGCAGATAATAACGCGCCAGCAGCTCCGGCTCGAACAGTCGCCCGTGCTGCGCCAGCGTCACGGTGAACGCCTGCCCGAACTGCGCCTCCTTGTCTTCCACGTAGCCCTTCTGAATGGCAAGACGGCGCAGCTCCGAAAACAAGACGGTGATCTCGATGCCGCGCGGGCAACGGTGCATGCAGGAATAGCACGAGACGCAGCGCCAGATGTCGGGGCTGGACAACACTTCCTGCTCCATCCCGTTCTGGATCATGTACATCAGGCGACGCGGGCCGTGCGCCATATCCGGCAGCGCCGGGCACGAGGCAGAACACGTGCCGCACTGATAGCACTCCAACACATCCTGGCCGCCACGGACGGCCAGCACTTCGGCGAGAAAAGGGTGTATTTCTGAAGTCATACCTTACTCCGCATTCAAGCATTTGCACAATTTGTCGTCAAAGGTCATCACCTGGTGTTGCTCTACAGCGTGATATGCCCAGTGATCCTTTATAGCCTCTGCCCACGCTTCGGATTCGGTTTCAATAAGCTCAGGTTGTGCATAGTGCTCCAGGCAACCGCGCAAGCTTCTTTTCTGAACAGATTGAGCAGTCTGCTCAGACACAGGAAGGATAATGATTTCAACTTGCTGTCCCCAAAGTGTTTGAGGTAAGTGCAGCGTGACTTCCCCTTGTTCAACAACTCGAATCTCCCGAATCGCTTCCATAACAACCTCCCCTACTCCTCTCTATTTGTGTTCCTGCGCCTGCTGCACCTCGGTCTTCACGCCTTGCAGCCGCGCCTCAAAAACATCCAACACCCGCGCGGCATCCAACCCCTCGCGGATGCGCGCCACGCGCTTTTCCAGTTGTGGGCGCAGCGTTTCATTTTCGGCCTTGATGCCTTCCGGCCCCATCCCCTTGACCACTGCGCTCATCTCGGTCATAATGCGCGCCCACTTGGCGCCTTCGGTCGCCGAGACTTCTTCGGTGCGGAAACGTCCGGCGGTCAGGCCCATGCGCTCCAACTGCGTGCGGATTTTCTCCAGACGCACGTCGGCTTTCTGTCGCCCGGTGATGTAGTGGCAGTCCTGAACGTGACAGCCCGACACCAACACCGCGCCCGCGCCCAATTTGAACGCTTCCATGACAAAGTCCGGGTCAATGCGTCCGGAACACATCACCATGATGTTGCGGGTGTTGGCCGGGTACTGGAAGTGGCTCACGCCGGCGTTGTCCGCGCCCAAACCGCTGCACCAGCGACAGGTGAAGGCCAGCACTTTCTCTTCCGGCTTGTCGGCCAGCAGCGTGTGAACCTGCGCCAGGATTTGCCCATCGGTGAAGTGCCATTGGGTGATGGCGTTGGCCGGGCATTCGGCCACGCACGTTCCGCAGCCGTGGCACTTTGCCGGGATGATCTGGCTGGGGTTGCCCGTGCCCGGCTGGTTGAAGACGGCGCCGTAGGGACACGCTTGCGCGCACTGCGTGCACTTGCCCTTGGGATTGGCGTTGAGACAGCGGGCGGGATCCACGTAAGCCACGATCGGGTCAATTTCCCATTTCCCCGCATTGAGCACGCGCGCGGCGCGCCCGGCGGCGGCGCTGCCCTGCGCCACGCTCTGCGGGATATCCTTCGGCCCCTGCGCCGCCCCGGCCAGGTAGACGCCCTCGGTCGAGGAGTCAATCGGCTTGAGCTTGGGGTGCGATTCCAGGAACCAGCCGTGCGTGTCGAGCGGCACGGTGAGCGCGCGCGCCAGCTCTTCGACGCCCGCCGACGGGATCGCGGCCGTCGCCAGCCCCACCATCTCGAATTCGTAGGCCATCTGTTGATCCAACGCCGCGTTGTAGGTCTGCACCGTGAGATTCTTCGTCACGGGGTCCTCGCGGATTTCGGCGGGGCGGCCCTGCACGAAATGGATGCCCGCCTGTCGCGCACGCTCGTAGAATTCCTCGTAGGTCTTGCCCGGCGTGCGGATGTCAATGCGGAAAATCGTGATGTCAATCTCCGGATAGAGCCACTTGAGCAGCATGGCGTTCTTGATGGTGTACATGCAGCAGAAGCCGGAGCAATATTCGTTATAGCGCTTGTCGCGCGAGCCGACGCACTGGATCAGACCGAGGGTTTTGGGCAGCCGGTTGTCGGAGGGGCGGACGAAATTGCCCACCGTCGGGCCGCCGGCGCAATGCAAACGCTCGATCTCCATCATCGTGGTGACGTTGTCGAAGACGCCGAAGCCGTACTCCTCCAGCGGGGTGGGATCCCACATATCCAGCCCGGTCGCCGCGATGATCGTCCCCACCTCCAGCTCCACCGTCTCCGGCTCCTGGAAGAAGCTGATCGCCTGCAGGCTGCCGCACGCCTCGACGCACTTGAAACACTCGATGCAGGCGTCGCGGTCAATGGTGTAGATCGCGGGGACGGCCTGCACCAGCGGCACGTAGATCGCCTTGCGCGGGCCAAGCCCCTCCTCGAACTCGAAATTGGGCACGGAGATGGGGCAGACCTCGGTGCAGAGGCCGCAGCCGGTGCAGCGGTCTTCGAGGACGTAGCGCGGTTTGCGCTCCACCTTCACCTTGAAATTGCCGATGTAGCCCTCGACCTCCTTGACCTCAGAGTAGGTCATCAGGGTGATGTACTTGCTCTTGCCCACGTCCACCATCTTGGGGGCCTCGATGCAGATGGAGCAGTCCATCGTGGGGAAGGTCTTGTCGAGCTGCGCCATCCGCCCGCCGATCGAAGGCGACTTGTCCACCAGGTACGTGGGGATGTGCATGTCGGCCAGGTCGAGCGCCGCGCTGATCCCGGCGATGCCGCCGCCGATGATGAGCGCCTGGCGCGTCACCGGCACCTCGAACATCTCCAGCGGCTGGCTGAAGCTCACCTTGGCTACCGCCGACGCGACGATCTCCTTGGCCTTGAGCGTCGCCGCTTCCTTCTCGTGGCCGTGCACCCACGACGAATGCTCGCGGATGTTGGCCATCTCGAAGAAGAACGGGTTGATGCCCTCGTCGGACAACACCGCGCGGAAGGTCGGTTCGTGCATCGAAACCGTGCACGCCCCCACCACCAGGCGGTTCAGGCGGAAGTCGTGGATGTCCTTCTTGATCATACTCTGGCCGGGGTCGGAGCACATGTACTTGTGTTCCTTCGCCACCACCACGTTCGGCAACGTCGCCGCGTACTCCACCACCTCCGGCACCGTCACCACACTGCCGATATTCGATCCGCAGTGGCAGACGTAGACGCCGATGCGTAGTTCTTCGTTTTCGTTGTTTTCGGTCATAGAAGCTCCTTGAGACGGTCGAAAGTCAAAAGTCGGAAAGTCCAAAGTCGGAAAGTTTCACGTTTCACGTTTCACGTTTCAGTTTCACCGCGGATCAGTCAACCGCCCGACGAAAAGGATCGCGCCGGTTTGCGTGTCCTGGATCAGATAGATGAAGGGACGGTCCAGGCGGACTTCGGTCGGCATAGAGACGATTTCCATGACGACGCCGGTAGCGGCGGCGGCTTCGGTGCCAATCTCGTCCACGGCGACGAAGGCCTGGTGCACCACGTCGGAAATGATCAGGTCGTGGGCGCCGTTCATACCCGAAAAATCGGCGACACCGGGCGCGAAGGCATCCGGCATCCCCATCTGCGCCAGCGTGCTCCCCAGGCTGAAGGTGGAGTCGTAGCTGAATTTGGGCAGGTACACCTTCAAATCGCGCGACTCGATGGCCTTCAAAATTTCGGCCACACGCTCGCTGGTCAGGGCGCTCTCAAACGCCTCCAACTCTCCGGCAGCCGGGAGCAGAATCACCATGCGCATCCGCTCGCCCTTGTAGCGCAACTCGACGGCCTGACAGTCTTTCCCCTCGGTATAGCCCGTGCTCGTCCGGCGCGACATCGTCGGGACGTTGACCTGGCTGCCGTCGCGCAACGTGAACGGCGCGTCGCGCGTCCCGTAGAAAGGCGTGTCCCATTCGGCCTTGAAGTAGATGGCGTTGGTCAAAACCAGGCGGGTGTTTTCGTTGAGCACGCCTTCCTTGATCAGGTCTTCGATCCTGCCCGCCGTCCGGTCGCTCACCCAGCGGTTGATCGTCAGGCGGGACTGCTCGCGCTTGCCCACGTCCACGTAATCGAGCAGTTGCAGGCCCGCGCCGTAGTTCAACGCCAACGTGTCCAGAAATTCCGGGCGGAACTCGTAGCCGATCTGCCCCCACAAAGCATTGGCGAGGGTCAGCGTGAACGCGCCATCCGGTTGGGTCAGGTCGAGATCGAGCGCATTGAACGCCGGGTGCAACTGCTCCGGTGGCAGCGTGAAATGCAACGTCTCGGCCATCTGCTTCGCCGTGTTCTCGCGGGCGCCGGCGTAGGTCATCGCCAGCGCGATGGAGATGCTGTGCGGCGAGTAAAACAGATTGCCCTCTTCGCTGCGCAACGCCCGGTAGAGATCGAACGCGAACGCACTGTTGCCGGCGCTCAACTCCGCCTGCGCGACCTGCGTCACCGCCGGCGCCATCTCGCGCTTGACCGACGACTGCGCCGCGGTCGGTTCGGGCTGCGGCGTCGCGGGCGGCGACTGCGTCGGCGCCGATTGCGACTGCGGCTGCCCGGTGCAGGCAGCCAGGACCGGCACAAACAACGCCAGCCCGATCAGTAGTTTTAAGGATTTTTGGAACAAATGACCCTCCTCATCCGAGTTGCTTTTTGACCTCATCTAGCGATATTCTCTCTCCCTGGCTTCGACGCTGCGCCAGGAACTTGAACAACTCCACGTTCTGTCCGGTCGCCTCGACCTCATGAGCAAAGTCATCATCGCAGCCGACTTCGAAGCCTTCCCAGGTTTCGTCGTCCGGCAGCGTCACTTCCGATCTAACTATAATTCGTTTCATAGAAAATCACTCGCTTTTCTCAAAACGGAAATCCAAATGATCGGCCACCTCACCGGTGAGCTGCCCGGCGTCGAAAACGTAAGCCTTCGTTCCGCTTACCTGGATGGTGTAGCTGAGCGGGATGCTGGTATAGCCTTCCGCTGTAACGGTCACTTCGTACAGCTTGCCGGGGGAGTTTTTCAAATTGCCGTGCCAACCCCCATTCTTTCGCCACGTCATTGGCCCGAAATGGTTATTGCCATCAATGTTACGGATCATTATTTGGGCTTCGGCGCCATCGGGCAAATCTGTCAAATATCCACCGACGATTGCAGTAGGAAGTCTCTCACAAAGCCTGGGATGTAGTGGATAATACCAGTCAGGGCATGCTTCAAGCCATACTTCTTTGCTGCCTGTCTCCAGATCAAGCATCACAACTTGATCAGGTTCACCCAAATATACACTTTGATAGAAGTATACAAGCGTGTGTGGTTTATCAGGATACCAATCGTAGAGATTACTCCCCATAGCATATTCATCACACTTATCCTGCACTAAATCACAAACCGTATAGACCAAACAGGATGCATCTTGAGAACTGTGGTCACCACAAACCATGACAAACCTTCTATCCGGGGACCAGGATAGCAAGTTAGTTGAAGGCATGATTTCTCCGTTAGGAAAAACAACATAACAGCTCGAATCCATTGTTGTACGTGTGCAATACATCGGCAAAATCCGGCCGTCAGGCAATTCCATCGTCGTCGTGTATCTTTCAAACGCCAATATCGGCGTCGGTACTACGCTCACCGGCGAAACAAAGGTCGCAGCAGGAGAAGCTAAAGGCGCCGTCGCCTCGCCGTTGCAGGCGACCAGCAACAGAGCAAGAAACGCTATGGCAAGCACATCGAAGACACGATCCGGTATTTCAACACCCTTCACCACTTGTTGCACCACCTGATTTATTGCCTGCATACTCAGCAAATAGCGAACCTCGCTCTCCTTCCTCAGAACCCAGGGCTAAAGCCACAGGGCTAAACACACGAAGCCCTTCGGGCTGGGAGTGTATTCACCCGGACTGAGATTTCCACCTCTTCAGCCCGCAGGGCTTTGTGAACTTAGCGCCAGGGCTTCAGCCCGGCGTCTCCTGCGATAATCTCACAATGCGATAAACTCTTTGAAATCTTGGTTCAGCATGGTATCGCCACTGGTGATATTCGCGCCGGATTTGCTCTAAAGCGTCCAGACGCATTTGGTACGACTGTGTCTGCCAATAGGCAAAGTCGCTTATCTGCTCACCCATACGGACTTTGGTGCAAACTTTCTGTATTTCGGTTGCTTCCATTCCATAGAATCCTTTCAGATGAGACTATCGCCGCCCCGCTTTCCCGCTGACCCGCTGACTCGCTCACCCGCTTCCCCGCCCTCACTTCTTCGCCCCCTGCACCTCTTCGTGAATCAACTTGCGCCGCGCTTCCTGCGCGCGCTGGTCGGGCGTGGTCAGTTCGAGGGCGTCCTTGGGGCACCAGATGACGCACTGCGGGCCGTCTTCTTTGTCCTGGCACTGGTCGCAGATTTCGGCCATCTTGGTGGCGGGATTGATGGAGATGGCGCCGAAATCGCACGCCTCGATGCACCAGGCGCAGCCGTCGCAGCGGTCGGCGTTGACGCTGATGATGCCCGTCTCCGGGTCTTGCGTCAGCGCGTCGCGGGTGCAGGCGATGACGCACGGCGCGTTCTCGCAGGTGCGGCAGGCCACCGCCGTGATCAAAATCTCGTCAACCCGGATGGTGCGGATGCGGCTGCGATACGTGTTGTATTCCCCGGTCTTGTTGTACGAACAGATGTACTCGCACAGCTGGCAGCCAATGCACTTGCTCGCGTCACACGCGATGTAGGCATAGCGGGATGTGGATGTTACCATAGGCTTTACTCCTGTAGAGAATCATGAATCAGAGAATCATGAATCAGAGAATCATGAATCGAAGAATCATAGTTCAGGGACGAGTATCTAACATGATTTGTAACTGCTCAGCCTGGGTTGAGCTTCAACGTCACCCTGAACGATCGCCAACAAGTTGGCGCGTGAAGGGTCTCTGCCGTGTGAGGCGGAGATTTCTCGCTTCGCTCGAAATGACGGTGAGCAGTTACCATGATTCATGATTCATGATTCATGATTCAGACCCCGATCTCCTCCGCCACGTCGTCCATCCCCAACTCGATCAGCTTCGCTTTGGGGATCAGGCCTTCTTTGGTCCAGCCTTTGGCGGCGTAGTAGAGGTCTTTGAGATACTCCAGTTCCTCTTCAGTGACGACGTGCCCGGCGGACGCGCCTTCTTTCAGCGGGTCGTGGTGCCAGCGGTAGGGCAGGTGATCGTCGGCGCGGGTCCAGCCCTCGCGGATGTTGAACGCCTTCTTGATGGTGTGCGCCCGCACGCCGATGAGGTCCACCGCGTCGTAGTCGAAGTTCCAGCCGGTGGTGGCGTTGATCAGCGCAGCGATCGCCGGCCAGGCGCCGGCGCGGTCGGCTTTGCCGGTGAAGCAGCGCCGGATGAATTTGCACAGCGGCAGGGTGTCGTAGACGGCGGCGTACTCCTCGTTCTCAGCGGCCAGCCTCCCGCGCGTCTCGTCAATGCTGAAGCGATCCACTTCGCCCTGGATGTCGGGGTCGTAGGCCGCCGAGCGATTGTGACAGCCGCCGCGCGTCCCCGCCGCCAGCCCCACCGAGAAGGTCTTCAGGCCGCGCGCGTCGTAGCCGGGATTCTCCAGCCCCTTGATGTGCATCGCCCACTGATACGACACCGTCCCGCGCTCCTCGTCGGTGCGGCGGCTGGCGATGCGCGTCCCTTCGGCCAGCAGGTCGCCGATGCCCTCGCGGTCGCGGATCATCTCGGCCAGGGTGACGGCGGCCTCGCCGTTGCCGAAGTTCGGCTCGAAGCCATCGGGGTATTTGGCGCAGCGAAAATCTTCCTTTTTGAAGACGCCGCGCTCAAACGATTCCATCGCCCACGAGATCGTCACCCCCTGGCTCATCGCATCCGCCCCACCCCGGTCGGCGACCTCGATCAACTTGATGACGGCGTTCATATCGCCGATGCCCAGGTTCGGGCCGTTGGCGTAGAGGCATTCGTACTCGATCCCGGTCATCGCTCCGGCGTAAAGCCCCTGGTTGGCCGCCGACACCTGCTCGCAAGCGATCGGGCACTGGGCGCAGGCGATCTTCTTGACCTTGTGATGCTCCTCCAGGTACTCGCCGCTGACCTGCTCGGCCATCTCGAAGACGCCCTGCTGGTAGTTGCGCGTCGGCAACAGGCCCAGCTTGTTCATATTGAGCACGTTGGTCGCCGTGCCCAGCATGCGATACTTGACCGTGTACGGCCCCTGCGCCTGTTGGGTGATATCGAACGACATCTTCATCAACGTCCCTGGATCGGCCACGACGACGCCCTGGGTGCCGCGCACCGACAGCGCCTTGAGCTTCTTCGAGCCCCACACCGCGCCGTGCCCGGTACGTCCGGCCTGCCGCCCGTCGTTGGTGACGTTGGCGAAGCGCACCAGCTTCTCCCCCGCCGGGCCGAGAGTGGCCGAGCGCACCTGATCGTCCAGCAGCTCCGCGCGGATGGCTTCCTCGGTCTCGTAGGTATCCTTGCCCAACAACTTGCGCGCGTCGCGGAACATCACCCGCGCGTCATCAATGAAGATGTTCACCCACTCCGCGCTCGCGCCGTGGATGACGATGCCGTCCCAGCCGGTGCGCTTGAGCGCGACCGGGAACCAGCTCCCGGAGAGACTGTCGCCCATAAATCCCGTCAGCGGCGACTTGGAAGCCAACCCGTACTTCCCGCCGACCGGCACCGGCGTCCCGGCAAACAACCCGTTGGCCAGGCAGATCGGATTGTCGGGCGAGAGCGGATCGCAGCCCGGCTTGATGTTCTCCCACAACAACCGCGCCGCCATCGAGACGCCGCCGATGTAAAGCTTGTACCACTCCTCCGGCTTCTTTTCAGTCCAACTCTTGCGGTTTGTCAGATCAATATGAAGAATCTTGCCGCTATAACCGAACATAACGACCTCCTACGAATAACGAATAGCGAATCAGCGAGTCAGCGAATTTATGAGATCACGTTTCACGTTTCACATCTTCACGCATCCCATCCAAAATCCAAAATCCAAAATCCAAAATCCTCACCCCCCCGCCAACACCGACATCACCACGATGCGATCGCCGTCCTGGGGGGATTCGTGCATTTGGGTGGGTCTGAGCATACGTTTGCCGTTGAGGTTGAACAGATTCGAGGGGTACAAAGTTTGACCGTCGGGTTGGATCACCTGGCCGACCAGAGCCGGGTAAATCGCGCTTAGGTGCTGTACAATGTCCTGAAAGGACGCTTTATCCTGTAACTCCAGCGGCACAGACTGCGCTCTGGCCAGCACCCTGGCCACACCGGTAAACTCGACCAATACCTTCATAAAAACATCCTCAACCTTTAGGGGGAATGACAACCGGTAAAAAACCTTGCCTATATTAGAACATTTACCCGATGACGTGGTGTGTCAAACGTCCAACTTTAACAAACAATGCGTTATAAAACGTGGCATTTTCACCCCTATTGTAGCGCAAAGCCGGAAGATAAGCAACGAAATTCAGGAGCTTTTCCCTTAATTGAATATGTGACTATAATAAGCCAAAATCCAGGGGGGTGTGAACCATGCCCAAAAGACTCAACCGGCTTCCCGGCGGATTGGCCGCCGTCATTGCGATCGCGCTTGTCGCCGTTGTTGCACTCAATCCTCAGGGGATCGCCGCTCTGGCTCTCTCTACAGACAGAAACCCTGCGCCGGCCAGGCAAGCCACGGCGACCCCCACCCCCACCCCCACTAACACGCCCACACCCACCCCCACCGCGACGCCGACCAACACGCCCACAGCCACC
>DAOUFX010000547.1:0-14529 GCA_034429675.1 Anaerolineae bacterium
GTGCGGGTACTTCCGCACGAAAAAACACCCTTTTTAACCCAGGAATCATCGGACAGAGATTTTGAGTGCGCCGGTTTGAAAAACCTGAAGATCTGAGCTATCATAGGCGCAGTCTTCCGATCAGGAGAAAGGTGATGGCATTATCGCATCCTGTTCATAGCCCCTTACGCACTACCCTGACGGCGTACACCCCCAGGCTTGATTCCAGGCGACAACGCATGTTGTTGGGATTGGGAGCTTTGTTGATAGGACTGTCCGTCGCCCTGGTGGTAGTGTGTTGGCACATCCCCGACAATCTGCGCAACATTTTCGGTTACAATCCGGCCACGCGCCGTCTGTTTGCGGAAGGTTGGGGAGCGTCCCCGCCGCCGACCTGGTCGCCGGAACTCATGTCGTATAGTTTCATTGCAGTATGGGTGCTCCTGATCATTTTGTGGGGCGGGGCGCTTTTTGTGATTTCACGCCAATCCTCCGAAGCCGACGCCCCTGTTTTTACGATCATATTGCTGGTCGCCATCGTGCTCAATCTGGTGATGGTATTGGCGCTGCCGCCGTTGCTGGCGACGGACGTTTACAATTACCTGGTGTATGGGCGGATGGCGGTGTTCTACGATTTGAATCCTTACGGCGCCATCCCTTCGCAGATGGGCCCCGATCTCATCACGGGGCTTTATGCGTGGGATGTTCCAACGCACCAGGGGCCCCTATGGACCCTTCTGACCATTGGCATTGCCGTGCCCGGTGGGAAGACGACGTTGATGCCCGCTCTGTTGTTGTTCAAGCTGGTCGCGGCGATTTCCCACATCGTCACAGCCGTGTTGGCCTACCGGTTGGCGCGCTCGATCCATGAGAGGATGGCGCTGGCGTCGTTTGTTTTTCTGGCGTGGAACCCGTTGTTGCTTTTGGAGCACGCGGGGATGGCGCACAACGATTTGACCATGATGGCGTTGGCACTGGCCGGCTTGTTGGCCTATAAGCGCGGCAAAGTCTGGTGGGGTTACGGCTTTTTGTTAGCCTCGGTGCTCGTGAAATTTATCACGCTTTTGCTGGTCGGCTTCTACGTGTTGGCCTGGCTGCACCAGCAGAAAACCTGGTCGAAGCGTTTCGTTCTGGCGCTCAAAATCGGTCTGGTGGGCTTGTTGGTGTTGGTGGTCAGCTATCTCCCCTTTTGGCAGGGCCTGTTTACGTTGACCGAGGGCATTGCGGAGGAGAGCACCCACGTGACCACCAGCGCTTTAGCCGTTCTTCGCTATGCTATTCACCAATGGGGGGCGCGGCAGGCGTTGTCTCAAGCTGCCGTCAAGCAATGGGAATTCTGGGGCATAGTCGTGTTCCCCAAGATTCTGCTCGCGCTGTTGATCGGGCGGCAGAGCTTGCGCCTTCTGAAGCGTCCCATGCCGCATTCCTGGCTCCAGATTGTGAGCGCGTGGAGCGTCACCATCGTGGTTTACACGAGTTTGCTGCACAACTCGCTGGTTCCCTGGTATTGCACGTGGACGTTGTGTACGGCGGCGTTTGGGTGGGAACTCCCGGAACAGCGCTGGTCTGCGGGAATTGCACAGCTGTTGGGGTGTATCTTTGTGTTGTTTTATGCGGTGATCCTGTAAGAGGTTGAAGGCATTTGGAAACTTTTGAATCTGCTGCCAAACCCGGCGCCTCGAAAATAGCCGTCGTCATTCCGTGCTACTGCGTGGAAAAGCACATCCAGGATGTCATCGCGAAAATCCCCGCGTGCGTTGATCTCGTGATTGCCGTTGACGACGCCAGCCCCGATCGCACGCCTGGAATTCTCGATGATCTCCCCCAAACTCATGGCCGCCTGGTCGTGGTGCACCACCCGCAAAACAAGGGCGTGGGCGGCGCAATGATCACGGGGTATCGCGAGGCGCTGCGGAGGGATGCCGCCATTGTCGTCAAACTGGACGGCGACGACCAGATGGACGCCGCGTTGATCCCACTTTTCGTGACCCCACTGCTGCAAGGGCGCGCCGAATACGTGAAGGGCAATCGTTTCCACCAGTTCAGCAATGCCGCGACCATGCCGTTCGTGCGGCGCATGGGCAATCTGGGGCTCTCGTTTCTGATCAAGGCTGCGTCCGGCTACTGGAATATTCTGGACCCCACCAACGGGTATACCGCGATCTCCGCGGCGGCGTTGAGCCATCTGGACCTGGACGCGGTGGAGGAACGCTATCTTTTTGAGACCAGCATGCTCGTGCAACTGTACGCGATCAATGCGCGCGTCACCGAAATTCCCATGTTCGCCCGCTACGCCGGCGAGACGAGCTCGCTGAGCGTCACCCGGTCGCTTTTTGAATTCCCGCCCTATCTGCTGCGCGCCTTTCTCAAGCGGGTGTTCCGCACCTATTTCTGGAATGATTTCACCGCAACGTCGGTTTTTTTGCTCATGGGGGTGCTGCTTTCACTTTTTGGGACCGGCTATGGGCTTTACTTCTGGATACGCTCGGAGATCACGCGGCAGGCCGCCACTGCCGGCACGGTCATGGTCGCGGCCTTGACCGTCATTTTGGGGTTTCAGTTGTTGCTGCAAGCCTGGGTTCTGGACATTCAAAGGACGCCCCGGGTGTCCGAGTGGTGGAGCGTGCCGGTGGAGCCTCAGGCAAGGGCGAGCCGCGATTTGGGATAGAAAATCGAACTTGCTCAAAGCTCGGCTCATATCTCAACAACTCCGTAACTGTTAATGAAAGGTTAAGCCAATGTGTGGAATGGGTTGACAATGGTCAATTGCCCTTCCACTTCCAACCCGCCTTGCGTATCTTCTGAATACAACACGTTGCAGCCAGACTCTATTGCACCGGCAACTACCAGACTGTCCCAAAAAGACAGGCTATATCGCATTCGCAATTGTGATGCGCGTAATAAGACTTGCGCTTCCGTGGCGACGACTTCATATTTGGCATAGAAGGCCACGATTAAGTCATAAAGCTGCGCCTCTGATACATTGGCCTTCCGCAACAGGTTGACACACGCTTCATTGATAACCTGTGTGCTCACCACAACATTGCCGCCTTGAACAATCTCAGCAGCTATTTGATGTTTTCGGGCATCGTCGCTGACTATCAACGCATATAGCCAAATATTCGTATCCACAAAGTAGCGTCCGGTCGGCTTATCCGCGTGCATAGATTTCCTCTCGGCTTAAGGGCTGAAAGTCGGGGATGCGTAAAGGCTGAGCGAGAAGTTGATCAATGAAGGTGTGGGCAGGGGACGACGGTTCCACCAAAATAATCACTCGCACGTTATCCTGGAGTTGGTCTTGATACTGGGGTGGAATTTGGATAGTACCGTCCTTAACGTGCGTTTGAAATTCAATCGCATACATGGGTTTTTCTTTTGCTTGCATTCTACTTTTCTCCTCATTTCTCAGGTGAATACGCGACCCAGTGTAGTGTCTCCTCCAACCATTTCCAGGTCTTGGGTTGATTTTTCAAGTTTCTTTCTAGTTGTTGAGAATCAATGATCCTGGAGTCTTGTTCCTCGCCCCATATACAGAAGAAAAGGTCATTGGTGCTGTCCAAATCGTTTTTCTTCAAGCGCAGTTTGATTTGCACCGCTATGCGATCATTGGGACGAATTTGTTTCCCATAAACCGATATCGGGTTACTTGTGGTATTCCTACAGAACAGATCGAAATTCTTGATGAACCCGCCTTTGTAGGCAGGAACGAAAAGGCCGTATTCTTCCAGGTGCTTGGCAATGAGAGTTTCAAACTCGAGACTGGAGAGGCATTGCAGGTATTTTTCGAAACGCGTTACAACTATGGGCTTGTATCCCATCAAGTACTTGATGGCGTTCGTGTTCCCATCGTATTTGTCATCGGACAACTCCCGGAATGTCCCTGACGCGAGGTAGAGGTTTGATTTTATAGATCCCAATACCAATGGGGCGTCCTTGATAGGCACTTCTTTGATTACTTCAATCTCAAACCCCTTGATCAATTGATCTACATCCAATCCAAATTCTTGAAGCTGTCCTTTCTGGCGGAAAAAGTAAATGGAATCTTCTCCTAGCGATACAATCATCGCCTCGCTGTTAATCTCTCCGCGAAAGGTGTCGACAAACAGCTTCGCGATCTTGTACGCTTCTGCTTTAAGGTGATGCCCTTCGCCTCTAACGATTTGGTCAATTGTTGATTCGTTGAAAAAGATTGGCGCGATACCTCTTTCGCTGAGCCAGTAATCTACTTCGGATTTCCCGTTTCGGTTGATGTTGAGCAGATAGTATTTCATCAGTCTCCTTTCATTTGTCATTGTTTCAATTCGAGCGGGCTAGTGGTCGGCCTGATACAGTGTCAGCTTGCGCTTCCCGTATTCTCTACAACTAATTTATCGAAACTGTCACACAAAATTCCCATCACAGCTTTTAAATGATGGAAGTCAATCCAATATTCTCCGCCTTTGAAGGCTTCAGGATATCGAAAAGCAGTAGATTGATCATCAATATCACTCCACTCATACAATAAGTTCTCAATCCAGTCGTTGATTTTCAGTGGTTTATATCGCTCGCGAAGGCTATTGACTAAACTTTCGATACTGTGATTTGCGCCCTTTTTTGAATAATCGGTCAATATTTTTAGATAGATTTCAATACAATGACGGTAATTAAAGAGAATGGGCCAAACCACATCATACAAATTGAACACCATATACGCGCCTGTATTTTCTCGAGCGGTGTCAACTAACATATCTGCCGCTAATTTATATGCCCGTGCAACGTCAATCCGAGAAGGATCGCCCATACCCCCAATAATTGCACCGTGTTCACTAGGCTCGGAATACTCGAATTCATCTGGTATTTCTTGAAATATAGGAGAATTCAGATATGCAAACTCTGCGAAACGTTCTTCACATTGGCTATTAGAATTTAGTGCCCACCAAACACCTGAATAAGCGCTGGTGGTATCGTTATCTGAAGGGTCATAGTTTTCATATATAACGGCAAAAACTCTCAAGTCAGATTGGGTGTATATTCGGGGTTCCTCTTTCCTGTCAGTGGGTTTGCTCAAGTATTCAGCAAACCACTTGCTCCACGATTTGACTAATGATTTGTCAACATCAAACAAGCGAGCAACGTATCCAGCAGTTAGAGTCTCTCGTTTCATAACCACCCCATTGATAAATCTTTGTGCAACCTAACATAATTCTAGCATGAGACAACACCCCGCGCAATTTTCCCCGGCGAAAAGCCACCACGAATCCGCCCCCCATTCCCGACTCCCCGACTTAGGTGTGTTTTAATCTATAGGCGTAGGGGCGAGGCATTCCTAAAAGATTCTGTGGATACGCAGGATTTATGAGATACAACATGCCGTATGGATAAGGCGCCTACGCGGAATGCCTCGCCCCTACCGTGGTTTGCCCAGAAATTAAAACGCACTCCCCGACTTCTGCCTGTGGACAATCCCCCCGCAATCGGGTACAATGCCCCGCATGGCAAGTTACCGCGACTTTTTCGACCAGAATCGGGCGCTGATGCAGCAGGCGGCGTTGTACCTGCCGCATCCCAATCCTACGTTTGCCAATCCGCCTTTTGAACAGGCGGATTTTCGCGTGTTGATCGTGCGGCTCTCGCCGTTCCGGGATGTGGAGCGCTCGACGCCGCATTTGTTCCTGGCGCAGGCGGCACGGCGGGCGTTGCCGCAGAGTTACGTGGACATGGCTTTCTTCCCGCCGGCTCACGACCGTAAGCGCTTGCTGGACGCCGGCATCCCGCTGCTGGTCGGGACGCAGTCCTGGCGTAGCCCGGAAGATTTCGACGTGATCCTGGTCTCCAACGCCTATTCGCTGGAGCTGATCAATCTGCCCTATTTGCTGCGCCATTCGGGCGCGCCGCTGCTGGCAAGCGCGCGCGACGCGGCATTCCCGCCCATCCTGCTCGGCGGCTCCAACGCGCTGGCGACCCAGGCGATCCTCACCGGGACCGGCGATGGCGTGGCCGACGCGATTTTCTTCGGCGAGGGGGAGCGGGAGGTCGAGACGCTGTTGCAGACGTTGTCGGCGCAGCGTGCGCTACCCAAACGTGAGCGCCTGCTCCGCGCCGCCGGCGCCGTGACCGGGCTGTGGGTGGCCGGGGAAGCGTCGCCGCCGGTGCGCAAGGCCATCTGCCCGGCGCCGGTTGCGGACGACTTGTTGACCGCTTACCCGCTGTTGAACGGCGAGGAGGCCAGCACGGCGCGGCTCCAGCTCAACTTCGGCTGCCCGGCGTTCTGCTCGTTCTGCTTCGAGGGCTACGACCGCAAGCCGTACCGTGAGGTATCACGGCCTGAGATTTTGGCGGCGGCGCGGCGGCTCAAGCTGAACCAGGGCGCCGAGGCGGTGGATCTGTACAGCTTCAATTTCAACACGCACGCGGACATTCTGGCGCTGTTTTTGGACTTGAACCGCCTCTTCGACCGGGTGAACTTTATGAGCCAGCGCGTGGATGTGCTGGCGCTGGTGCAGGGGATGGTCGAGGCGGAGGTGCTGGCCGACAAGCGCAGTTTTACGCTGGGGATCGAGGGCGTCAGCCGGCGGATGCGTGCTTTTCTGCACAAGAGCTTGCCGGATGCGACGATCACGTCGTTGCTGGCGCGCCTGCTGCGACAGAAGATTCGCGAGCTCAAGCTGTTCTACATCCTCACCGGCCACGAATCTGAGGCGGACCTGGCCGAGTTCCGCGAGTTCGTGCGCGATCTGCACGAGCTGCACCGGCGCTTCAACCGGGGAGTGCGGGTGGTGTTCAGCTTTGGGCTGCTGGTGCGCATGCCGTTTACGCCGCTGCGCTACGATCGTCTGTTCCTCGACGAGGCCGAATGGCGACGGGTGATCGGCCCGGTCAAGTCGGCCTGCGACTCGCACGACTTCGAGTTCCGCCTGGCGACCCCTTGGGATGAGTACGCCGCGTCGCAGGTGTTGGCGCTGGGCGGCTACTGGCTCTGCGCGCCGGTGTTGGCGCTGGCCGAAGCGGGGCACTGTTACGACCTGGCCCTGACGCCCGGCTACTGGGACGCGCTGCGCAGTCGTTTAGCGGAAAGCGGCCATCTGGATGAGGCTTTCCTGGGCGAGAAGGGCCCGGGGTATGCTTTCCCGCTGGAGTTCCTTGAGCAACGGGTGGCGCGGGAGTATTTCCACAAGAAATACCGCCAGGCTGTGGACGGGACTGACGCCGGTTACTGCCTGGGGCAGGTGGGGCAGGCTGGGGACGAGGCGCATTGCCTGGCCTGCGACGCCTGTCGCGATCCGTCCGAACGCGCGGCAATCCTTCAGCACGCGATGCGCTATCCGGCTGAGGATTACCTGCGCACGCTTGAGTCGGTGATGCACGCGAAACGGCGGCTCAAACCGCTCTATGCGTGGGTGTGGTTGCCGCCTGAGACAGCCGGCGCGGACCCGGAGTGGCTCCACGCCTATCTGCTGCGCAGTTTCCTTCGGCAATATCCCGATCTGCGCGAGCAGCTTTTGTCGGCGCAAGAGAGCCTGTTCGCGACGAAGGATCAGCGCCGCCGTTACGCCGGGTTGTACGGCGAGACGGTGTGCGCGTTCAAGGCCTGGGATGTCGAAGTGCTGCAATCCATTGTAAAGGAAGAGACTGCCTCCGGGGTGCGCTTTTTGGGGTGGGTGAATGACTTCACGCCGGGGGCGTTCTCGCGGATAGAATTACGGTTCCGCCTGCCCACGGCGCATTTCCCCGACGCGGCCAACTGCCTGCGGAAATTCTTGCAGGCGGAGTACGTGCCGGTGAACTTGCGCCGGAACGGCGACGGCTACGTCTTGGACATCCCCGAAAAGGCGCGCAAGAAGAAGGTCATCTTTGAAGGCGAGTTGGCGCAGGACGGGCCGGTGTGCGTTGGGCGACTGGTGGTTAGCCCAAAGTTCGATTGGGTGAGTTACCTGCGCGCGTTCCCCGACTCGGAGCGCTGGCGCGAGGCGCAGGCCGAAGTGACGCGGCTGGAACTATGAGTGAACTCTATCGCGTGCCGGCCCGCGAGACCCGCGTGGAAATCGTGGTGGTGAACTCACGCTTCATTGCGACGGCGGCGCCGGTGTTTAGCGTGGAGGAGGCGCGGGCGTTCGTGGCGCGCATCCGCGCGGAGTTCGCCGACGCCACCCACAACGTGCCGGTGTTCCTGGTCGGCCACGGCAGCAGCGTCATCGCGCATTGCAGTGACGACGGCGAGCCGTCGGGGACGGCGGGGCGCCCGGCGCTGGCCGTGCTCCAGGGCAGCGGCTTGGGGGACGTGGCGGTGGTCGTCACGCGCTATTTCGGCGGGACGAAGCTGGGAACGGGCGGGCTGGTGCGCGCCTACGGCGATTCCGTCCGCGCGGTGTTGCGCGCGCTGCCGCTGGCCGAGCGCGTGCCCACCCACACCGTCATGGTCGCGGTGCCCTATGCCCTCTTCGAGCGCGTGCGCCTGCTGGCGCTGGCGCATCACGGCGAAATCTTCGACGAAGACTTCGCCGCCGACGTCACCCTGACTCTGCGCTTTGCCGTCGCCGCCTTCGCCGGGTTCCAAGACGGCCTGCGCGAACTCTCCTCCGGCCAACTCTCCGCCGAAATCGTCGAGACGCAGGACGCGCTGATGCCGGCGGAGTGATTTTGGATTTTGGATTTTAGATTTTAGATTGGGGGGATGAGGCGTGAAACGTGAAGCGTGAAACGTGAAACGTGAAACTGGAAATTGGTAATCGGTAATTCGCTGATTCGCTCTTTAACTTGCAACTTGAAACTTTTTAACTTTCAACTCTTGACTTTTGACCTTTGACTTTCGACTCTTTTGGAGGAGACCGATGGAGCACAAGGATTTGAACGAGGGGAAGGCGCCGGAGGGCGCGGAGCGCGCGGTGGTGCGTTCGTTGGGGGTGACGGTGGACGGGGCGCCGGTGGCTTACATGGCGGTGCTGACCGCGGTGGTGGCCGTGTTGACGCTCATTCCGCTGCCGGTGACGGTGGTGATCGGAACCGGCAAGAATTTCCCGCTCAGTCAGGGGATTTATCCGTTGGTGGGGTGGCTGCTGGGGCCGCTGGCCGGGGCGTTGGTGAACGCCATTGGCGCGATCGTGGGCGTGCTGGTCAATCAACAGAACAGCAGCACCCTCTTGGGGACGGCGCTTGGCGCGGCAATGGGCGGGATGGCCGCCGGCGTGATGCGCGGAGACGGCAGACGCAGCCGGTGGTGGATTCCGGTGGCCGGAATCGCCGGATTGTTTTATGCGTTCTATGGCGGACGCGCTGTGGTGGTCAACGGCGCGAATATGGTTCACGTATTGGTGGGTTCTGTTCTCGACTGGTCGGGGCTGTTGCTTTTTGTGCTACCAACGCGCACATTGTTTGCCCGCGCTCTGGCTTCGGAGAATTTATCGCGTGTGGCTCTGGGTTTGTTTGGCGGCACGTGGGTGGCGGCTGGGTTGGTGCATCTCTGCGGCGCGATGTTCGCTTATTGGCAGCAAGCCTGGCCGAATGAAGTCTGGCTGATGTTTGCCGTTCCTGCGCCGTTCGAGCACATCGCGCGTTGCCTGATCGGCGCGGTCGTCGGAACGGGCGTGATCGCCGGGCTGCGCGCTCTGAATCTGGCGAAGCCGGAGCATGCCGCCTATTGACGCCGGCCTGATCGCGTCCTTCGACCGGGTTTCGTACATTTACCCCCGTGCGGAGACATTCGCGCTGAAGGACGTCACGCTCGACATCCGGCAGGGCGAGTTCCTGGGCCTTATCGGGCCGACGGGGGCGGGCAAGACGACGTTGTGCCTGGCCTGCAACGGCATCGCGCCGCAGTCGTTTGGCGGGCGGTTCTTCGGCCACGTCACGGTGATGGGCCTGGACACGCTGGAGCATCCCATCAGCCACCTGGCCCGGCGCGTCGGCATGGTCTTCGAGGACCCGGAGACGCAGTTGACGGCCACCACGGTTGAGAACGAGGTGGCGTTTGCGCTGGAGAACCTGTGCGTCCCGCGCGAAGAAATCCGAGCGCGCATTCCCCGCGTTTTGGAGGCGGTGCGCCTGGACGGGTTGGAAAACCGCCACCCCCACGAGCTTTCCGGCGGGCAGAAGCAACGGTTGGCGATCGCGGCGGCGCTGGCGGTGGAGCCGGCGTTGCTGGTGTTGGACGAGCCGACCGCGCAACTCGACCCCGCCGGCGCGCGCGAGGTTTTCGCCGTCGTGCGCGAGCTCAACCGCGCGCTGGGGATGACCGTGCTGCTGGTCAGCCACGCTGCCGAAGTGTTGGCCGAGCACGCCGACCGCGTGGCGTTGTTGTCGGGCGGGATGCTGCGCCGGGTGGGCACGCCCGACGAAATCTACGGCGAAGTGGCGCTGCTGGAGGCGCATCGTGTGCGCTCGCCGCAGGTCACAAGCACCTTCTATCTGATAGCGCAAAATTTTCCTCATGCCCCTATGCACCCACCGGTGCGCCTGGACGACGGGCTGGCGCGGATGGCGGCGTTGCGGCCCCAGGCGCGCTTGGTTGAGCCGCCGCTATTGCCTCAGGAAGCGCTCCCTGCCGATCCCATGATCTCCGTTCGCAATTTGATCTACAGTTACGAAGGTTGCGCCCCGGCGCTGAACGACGTTACCCTGGACATTCATGCGGGGGAGTACGTGTTGTTGGTGGGGCAGAATGGCGCGGGCAAGAGCACGCTGGTGCGACATTGTGTGGGATTGCTCAGGCCGGAGCGGGGGACGGTGTGCGTCAACGGGCGCGACACACGCGAGTGGGCGCTCAGCGACCTGGCCTGCCGCCTCGGCTACGTCGCGCAGAACCCCGACAACCAGCTTTTCTGCGCGACGGTGGCCGATGAAGTAGCCTTCGCGTTGCAGTATCGCGGCTACGCGCGCGGCGAAATCGCCGATCGCGTTGCGGAGAGTCTGGCGGCGATGGGATTGGCGGCCTACGGGGCGCGGCACCCGCTCTCGTTGCCACGCGGCGACCGGGCGCGGGTGGTCATCGCTGCGATCCTGGCGATGCAGCCGGACGCGCTGATCTTCGACGAGCCGACGACGGGGCAGGATGCAGACGGCGCGCAGCGTATCCTTGACGTGAGCCGCGAACTGCACCGGCAGGGCAAGACGATTGTGGTGGTCACGCATCACCTGCACCTGGCGCCGCCGGCTGCGCGCGTGATCGTGATGGGGCGCGGCGTGGTGTTGCGCGATGCGCCGGCGCGGGTAGTTTTTCACGATGTGGAGACGTTGCGCCAGACCTACCTGGAACCGCCGCAGGCCGTGATGCTGGCGCGCGCGCTTTTCCCGGAGCGCGACGGCGGGGGCTTGCTGACGCCGGAGGAGATCGCGCAATGTTTGCAATGACTTACCTGCGGGCAGAGTTTTACCACGGAGACACGGAGAGCATGGAGATTTTTTCTGATTTTTCTCTGTGTTCTCCGTGTCTCCGTGGTGAAAAGGGCAAGGCGGCGTGATGCAGACGACGCTGCGCGTGGTTGAACGTGATGCCCGCTTCAAGCGGCTGGATTTCCGTTCCAAGCTGTGCCTGGCGGTGGTGGTCACGGCAGCCGCGCTGCTGTGGGAGAACCCGGCCATGCAAGCCGGGCTGTTGCTGGCAACGTTGCTGCTGTCGCTGTGGGCGGGGCTGGCGGCGGGGTACATCCGTTCGGTCGCTACCCTCTTGCTGCCTTTTGCGGTTTTTATGATTTTGATGCACGGATTCTTGTCGGAGGCGCTGCTGGCGACCCGCCTGGGTGAGGTTGAGCTGACGCCGCTGCTGACGTTGCCGGCGTCGTGGTGGTGGATCGGCGGGGCGCGGCTGACGCTGGCGGGCGTGCTGTACGCCGTGAACGTCATCTGCAAGACGCTGACGATGGCGTTGATCACGCCGCTGGTCCTGTTCACCGGCGATCCCGCCGCGATGTTGCTGAGCCTGATCGGAGCCGGTGTGCCTTACAAAATCGCGTTTGTGTTTTCGTCGGCGCTGCGGTTTTTCCCTCTGCTTTTTAGCGAAATCCAGAACATCATCGTGGCGCAGCGCTTGCGGGGATTGCCGTTGGAGACGATGGGGCCGGTGCGCAAAGTACGCGTCTATGCGCGGATCGCCGTCCCGTTGATTTTGGGGGCGCTGGTCAAGGCGCAGGCGCTGGACATTGCGCTCCAGTCACGGGCGTTTTCGGGCAGCGCGGAGCGCACTTACCTGCACGAGGCGCGGCTGGGGGCAGGGGATTACCGGCTTTTGGGATTGTGCACGCTGTTTTTGATCGGCGTGATCGTGGCTTACGTGGGGTGGGGCATCGGGCGGTTTTGAGAATTGTGTGGATTTTTCACCGCTGAGGCCGCCGAGAGATTAAAGAAACTCTGCGTCCTCTGCGTTCTCTGCGGTAAAAGCATGGGCGGTTTTGTGTGTGTGTTGCGGAGACAACAGGGATTTGAGCAATCCGCGTACCAATTCTCCGGCGCGCCAGAAGGCCACGGCGGCCATCCCGTGCGCCAGCACGGCGAAGAGCGGCGGCGTCTGCCGGGTGTAGTACGTCCAGCACTCGCGCGTCGTCCCCCACAGTTCCAGGAAATAGCCCAGACCTGCGCCCGCGACGAAGGTGAGGACGGCGGCGCGGTCCTCACCCGGCTTGAGGGTGAGCAGAGCGCAGGCGGCGAGCGCGAGGAGCGTGAGCGATTTGTCCAGCGTCGGCCAGACGAAGGGCAGCATCAGCGCCAGAAAGGCAGGGAAGATGATCCAGCGCAGGGCAACGAACACCTTTTCGGGGCGTTCGGGGAGGCGCTGGCGCAGCAGCCGCACCAGCCGGTCAATGGACAGGCTGGCGATCGGCCACGCGGGGATGATCCACAGCGGCGGGCGTTCGAGTGTGTAGTAGGTCCACAACTCGGTCTGTGTGCCCCATCCCTCGATGGCCAGGCCGCCGGCCAATCCCACCAGCATGATCCAGGCGTCTTTTTTGAGATCGGCTCCGGCCATGATCAGCAGCGACATCGCCAGGAAGTCGCCCAGCAGCAGCCAATCCATCTGCGCCCACCAGGGGAGCGCCGGGTTGTAGTAGCTCAGCACCTCTTCCGCCAGCGGCCACCAGACGATCACAATGAGCGTTACCGTCGCCAGGAACACGCTCAAAAGGATGTAGCTGGTGCGGTTCCAGCCCAGGGGATGGTGGGTCGGTTTCATGATTTTCTCCAAAGGTAGGGATTGGGGGATTAGGGGATTGGGGGATTGGGGAAGAGCGTTTCCTGGTTTCTTACCTATTTCTTTGATCCCCAGTCCCCAATCCCTTAATCCCCGTCCTACGGCGTATTGGCGAGACGGTACTCGGTTTTCATGAAGACGTAGAGGTCGGTGGTTTCGAAGGGTTGGACGATACTGTTGATGGGTTTGCTGCCGCTCGTGGCCACGGTGATTTCGTAGTAGAGCGGGTGGTTGCCCGGCGCGAGCGTGATTTCCGAGTGGTATTCCCATACGGTTTTGCCATTCTGGAATGCGCCTGCGTCCGTTTGGGTCGCAAAGACCATGCGGATGTTGTCTTCCAGCGGCGCGATTAGCACGGCCCGGCGGTTGAACTGTTGGGTATCGGTATAGGCTTCGTAGAAAAGCAAGCCATAGCGATCTTTGCCGATTGCGATCAGTTCCCCCGCAGGGACGTGCCCGCCGGTCCCGATCATCGTAATGTGGCGTTGTTCGGACTCGATTTGCCAGTTATTGTTTTTTTGGACGAACACCGCGCCGCCGATACTGGCTTTGCAGGCAGGACAACTCTCGCCGGGGATTTCGGTGATGAAGAAAATCTTGTCTTTGCCGTCTTGTTGAAAGGACGCCGCGATGCTGCCGGTGATGTAAGACGACGCCGTTAGGTTGTTGTAGATCAGATTCGTGGCTCGGTCGTTGTCAAATTCGCCGATGAGGATTTTCGGCCCGGGTTTGGGCGTCGCCGTCGCCGAGAGGGCCGTCGTCCCGCTGAGCGTTTCGGTCCCGCTCAAAGTCTCCGTAGCGGTGGCGACGACGGTTGTGGTGAGCGTCGTCGTCGGGGTGAGTGTCGCCGTGCGGGTGGGAGCAGGCGTGCGGATGGGCACCGGCGTGCGCGTCGCCGTGGGGATGGCGGTGTTGCGCGGGATGGCTGTCGGGATGATGGTGGGGGTCAGCGTCGGCGTCCAGGTCGCCGGCAGGGGGACTCTGGTTTTTTCGATGGTGGCTACGGTGGGCGGTTGCGTCGCCGCCGTCGTAGGCGGCAGACTTGCCGGCGCACAGGCGTTCAAAAGCAGAATTCCTGTAAAAGCTACCAGGAAAGTTTTAATTTTCATAGTGACCATCTCCTCAGAAAATAGCTTTTAGCTCTTGGCTTTTCGCCTTTAGTCAGGAATCGCCGCTGACGCGGCGGAGGGTTAATGGGGGGTGTTTTTTCGTGCGGGTACCCCGGCACGAAAAAACACGCTCCTTTTATCTTTTCCGTTGAATCGGTAAGTTTAACCCATTGTGCGGAAAAGGCCAAGCCAGCGCGACGCTTTGTGCTTGCATGGCGCGTGGATGAGAGTATGATGGGCTGTGGTCGAAAAGAAGGGTTTGCGCGGGCGGGGATCCCCGCCCGC
>DAOUFX010000548.1:0-23829 GCA_034429675.1 Anaerolineae bacterium
GGGGTCTCGGCGATCAGCGCAATCTGGCTGCCGTTGAATTCATAGAGCATGATCGAGTCGGCGTTGCTGCCGCCCCAGATCAGCTCGCTGGCGCGCTGGATGCCCGGCGAAAAGTAGAAGTTGTCGTCGTGCACCGCGAACAACGAGCCATACCCCAGGTAACGCCCCGACCCCGCCACGCTGGCGATCTCGGAGATGCCGGCAGTGTTGAGACGATAAATGTCCAGGCTGCCGTCAGGCCGGCTGGCGGCGTAGAGGATGTAGCCGCGAAAGTGGGTCAGAAATTGCGGGTCAAGCGGATGCGCCGGCGTGTAGTAAGCTTCGAAAGCTGTCTCAGCCGCATTCAACCGCATCACCGCGCCGTTGGCGCGGAGCAGATAGACCTCGTTTTCGACGACGGCCAAAATCCTGGCGTCGCTGCCGGCATAGAGCTGGCTGTAGGTCGTGGCTGTGTGGGCGCCGGCCCACACGCCGGAGGTAGTGATCAGGTAAACCCTGCCGTTGTAATACACGGCGTTGCGCTTCGCTTTCCCGGTCACGTTCCCGGTCACATTGGTGGTCTTCACGTAGAAATCTTCTTCGAGTAAGCTGGTGATGTAGAAAATCTGGACGCTGTTGCTGTAGTAGTTCTGCCCGACGAAGACGTAAACGCCAAAGTATCCCGTGCTGATGAAGACCGCCGCGTGCTTATAGAGCCAGTCCTGCGGCAGCAACATCTGGTTGGACCAGGCGGGAGCCAGACGCAGGCGCGTCTTGGTCTGGTCGAGGTAGAGGTTTTCCGAGGAGTAGTAGTCGCCGTCGTGGTCGTAATGCGTCACGCCGGCGTTCTTGAAAGTCGTTTGGACAAATTCGCAGACTTTGACTGCCATTGGCTACCAGCCTCCATCTTCCCATCGGTCGAGCGCCGGCGCGCCGGCGATGCCGGCAGCCCGCGCGGCAGCCTGGCGCGAAAGCCGCGCCAGGCCGTTCCGAAAATCACGCAGTTGCAGTTCCCCCCACTCGTTCATGCGCTGCGAAGTCCAGCCGTCCACGTTCACCCGGTCCGCCACGCTCAGCGCGCGGCTGCGCGCCGCGTGCCCCGTGGCCCCGATCACGATCAGGCTCGCCTGGTCATCGGGCAACGTCGTCTCCGTCGCCGCATCCAACCCGTTCAAGGTGTGCCGCGCGGTGTAGAAAACTCTGACCACGTCGCCGGCCTGGGGTTCGGCTCCATCGTCAATCCATAGAGCCTTGCCGGGCCACTCCTCGAACCTGCGCCAGGCCGGAGGGTAATCCGTCGCGATGTATTCCCACCACACGCGCTCCACGTGCAGCAGCGGGGGCAGCGACGCCAGACTGACCTCGCGCCCGGCGCTCGCCAGCGTCACCGACCCCACCGCGCGGTGCGGCTGCACCTGCGAAAACTCGTCCAGCGCCAGCCGGATCGCCTCATCGAGCGCGCCGGTAGTCCAATGCGTGTTGCCGGCGTCTTCCAACACCTGCTCCACGCGATCGCGCAGGTCGCTTAACGTCGCAGCCATACCACCGCTTTGATCTTGTCGCCGGCATTCGCCTGGGCCGCGACCAGCTTCAGCCGCCCGTGCACCACGTATTCGCCGTAAACCGTCAAAGCGCCGCCAACATTGTCATTGAGCGCGCGCCGGGGATATAGTTTTACGTCTGCGGCCACGCTCGCCCGGTTCACAATCAACTCGCCGGCCGGATCGCTTTCGTCCGCCAGCGTCACGTCGGTCGTGGCCGGATCATCGCCAACGTAACTCACATTGACCGCCAGCACCTCGCCGGCCACCGGCGCGCTAAACGCCGTCGCCCCCGCACTCCCATCGGCCCCCGTACAAATCGCCTCGATTTCAACCCGTTCGATCATTCCCGAAGTCACCTCCTCCTTTGCGTCTTTGCGACTCAGCGCCTCTGCGTTAAATTCCGGGGTAGGCAATGGGCTTATACCCTGCTCCCCAATCCCCGAAACGAAATCCACCGCCACACTCCCCGCGATGGAAAGACACCCCAAAATCAACCCGATCAGCGCCGTCTTCAAACGCTGCACATCTTCTGGCTTCAAACTCAACCGCATGGTTTCACTCCCCTTTCTTGAGTACGCGCGTACTCAACTTTCAACGATGTAATGTTCCTGCAGGTACTTCCGGATCTTTCCCAGAGTGAACTCGCTGACGCTCGCTATCTCCAGCAATTGCAGGTCCGTCGCCCGCACCAGATCCTCGCACGTCGCGAACCCCGCCGCGTGCAACGCCCGCGCGATCTCCGGCCCCACATAAGGAATCGCCGTGAAGTCATCCTCCTCCGGCTGAGGGACTCTCTTCTTCTTTCCGCCTTCCGCCTTCTTCCCTCTGCCTTTTTCCTTCTCCCCCGGCCGCCATTCCACCGCCCCGCCCGGTAGATGCAGCGTCAGCCCGCCATCCCCTGCCTCTTCCACGCGATACACCGGCCCGCTCAAGCCTAACTCGGCCAGGGCCAGGTCAAAGTTGCGCGGCAACGTCTCCATCTCTAGGCCGCGCAGAACAAGACCACGCACACATTCGCCATGTGGCTGGCGTGATCCGTGATTGTGAGACTCACTACGTCCCCGTCCTCGACGGCCGGGTACTCATTGCCCGGGTTGCTCAACAGCGCCCCATCGAACTGCTTCTTCTCATACTCCGCCGGCGCACCACTGACGCCAAACGCCTTCGCGGCCAGGAACCCGTCAGCGTCTGCCGCAGTCCCCACCGCAATCGTGCCGGCGTATGCGGTCGTATTCACCGCGCTCACCCCCAAAATCTGCAGCGGGCGCTGCGCCTTGAACGTAAACGTATGATTCGCCGCCAGCGTCCCCGGAATCGTAAACGTCATCGCAATTTGATCCACAAAACACCTCCTGAAAGTCTCAAACAGATTTTTACCGCTGAGAACGCTGAGGACGCTGAGAAAATATAAAAAATCTCTGCGCTCTTTGCGTCCTTTGCGGTAAATCCCTCTTAAACGTTGTGCTTGTACAGTCCCCGGTAATCCATTGGGCCGGTGGCAAAGAAGAACCGCACCTTCACCGGCAGCACATCGTTGGTGAACATCAGCCCGGCCGTAGGGCTGGCGACGGAGAAGATCTCCGGCGTGCGCCCGTAACGATACCCGATCCCGATGCTGGGATACAGCGCCGGATCGGCCTGCGCCATCCAGTTGGCCGTGTTGGTCCAGAACGGGCACACCACCAGCCGGTTGCGCGCATTGCGCAGCCGCGTCTCCCGCGTCTCGCCCTCGGCATCCACGTTCACATCGTTGAAGTCCGTCCCCGGCTTGCCTTCCGAGGCCAATGTTTCCAGCCCCAGGTCTTCCAGGTCAATCGGGACCCACAACAGCCGTGGCCGCAACACCGCCCCCAAACGCTCCCCGGAATTGGTCTCACCCAACTTCATCATCGCGATCTTGGTGGCGCGCCAACTCGCCAGGCTCAGGGCGCTATTCCCCAGGTTGCCGTTGGAGGCGTGGAAGAGCGCGCGTTGATTGCTCGCATCGTAGTAGATGTTCGGCCCCACGTTGCTATTGGCGGTGGCAATCCCGGCGATGGCCTTGCCCAGCGTCAGCCAGCCCGCCTGCGCCAAAGCCCCCGGAGCGGCGACGACCTGCTGCGTGTCGTCCTTGTCAATCGCCTCCAGGGTAATTCCCAGGTAGCCGCCTTTCTTCACGAAGTCCGCGCGCTGCGCCAGGTCGCCCCAGGTCAGCTCGGCGTAAGCCTGCCCGGCCGGCACAGTCGGGAGCTCCCCGACCCCGCCCAACGTGATCCAGCGAATCTGTTGCAGACTGCCAAAGTCTTGCTCGGTCACCGCCGATTCCCACCAGCGCGGATACAGATTGAAGCGGTTCACCACCACCTTGTTGAGCACATTCGCCACCAGGTTGGGCATCGTGGCCGCCGAGACGGCTGCCAGCGATACCCGATCGGCGTGGAACATTCCCGTCATCTCGTAGTCGCCGGAGAGCAAGACGTAGGCTTCGCGGATGCCGGTCAGCGGGTGCACGTCGGCCGGAGGCCTCGTGCCGGAGAGCAACGCAGTCAAAGCCACCTCGACCTGATCCAGCGAGCTGCGCATCCCGTGGATGCCGGCAGCCGGTGGATTGTCAATCACCGCGCTGGCGACGGCGTCGGTCTGCGCCTGGCGCAATTGCTGCACCTCAGCTGTCAGCGCGCCGATCTGCGCGCTCAGTTGCGCCAGAACGGCGTCGTTCTCAGACGGAACACTCTTTGCCGGAGCGCTTTCCGTTTGAGGCAAAACCGGCGCGGCGACCTCGGCCGCCGGCGCTTGAATTCCTTCCAACTTCGACATACGTCCTCCTACCAATGAATTGAGCACCCGTTCCACCTTACCCCCGGCAGCCGGGAACAGAACGGTATCCCCCGACCAAACCTTCAGAATGTCGGCGCACACCCGTGGGTCGTCCGGATTGTTGCGCTCCGCCCACTGCACCGACAAATCCGCGCTGATCCCCACCGGCGCGACCGCCAGTCCCGCCTCGCGATCGGCCAGCCAGGCATCAAAGATACTCTCCAGCACCCGCCCGGCCGGCGTGTTGGCAATGCGCAATGTCGTCTTCACCGCGTCATCGGACAACACCGCGTCCTGATGCGTGGCCGCCCACTTCTCCACGTCCGGGCCGATCCACATATCGGCGTGGTTGAGCAAACACGGCACGCCCTCGAACAACGCCAGGCGCCGCCCCAACACCTCCACGGGCATCACCCACCCGTTCTTGTTCTTTCCGGCTTCGATGAACGTCACCTCGTAGCGCTTCCCCGGTAAAGGCGTCACGCTGCCGGTCAAACTCACTCGTTCCTCGTTCGTTTCAGGCATAAGCCCCTCCTGCGGATGATCCTGAATGTACTTTTCTGCGGCTTCCCGCAACGGCAAAAGAAACACCGGCAGCGGCAACCCCTGCCGCAGCAGAAAAACCACGTGATACAACCAATGCTTTTGCGCGTCCTCCGAAAGCTCGCTCACGTCCCCCGGATGATTTACCGGCTCAGAGGTCGGCACGACCAGACAAAAACACCCCGGATGCACCGGAGGCAGCGGCGCCGCATCCACCTCCCACACCGTCCCGATCAGCTCCGCGCACGCCGCGCAAATCGTGTCCGGGTTCGGGTTCGCATTCGCCCAACGATAATTCATTCCCGCTCATCCTCATCTTCCGCTCTTCCCGCTTCTTTCGCTTCCTTCGCTTCTTTCGCTTCCGCCGCTTTCCGCTCCACCTTCGCCGCAGCGAGAATCTTCAAAATGTCCTCCCGACTATACGCCTCCCCCGCGAACTTCAACAGCAGCGTCAGCGCCGTCTCGTCATCTATCCAGCCCTGCGTCGCGATCGTCGCCAGCGCCGTCGCGATGTCCCGCGCCGCTACCGCCAGATTTGCATTGTCTTCGCGCGCCACCTCGGCCACACTCGCCTGCAGGAGAAGGTCGGCCGTTGCCGGCAACTCCTTCACCAGGCAATACCGGCGATAGGCCAGCGTCACCAGGTCGCTCAACATCCAGATCAACTCCTGCTGCCGGTCGGTGTAGAAGCGCGCGGTGGGCTCGCCCATCTCCCTGGCCGTGGCGTAGTTCGTCCCCTGACCCTCACCGAGATAGTGCATCCCGATGTTCGCGCCGGTAGCCACCGCCAGGCGCAGCGCCTTGCCGTCATCCTCGGCCTGGCCGGCCTCGATCTTGAGCGAAGGGTACGTCACCTTTTCTCCCGGCCCGTGGACGTAAATCCCCGCCTCGACCGGATTGGAGTGCCGCAATTGTTGCCGTTTCGTCTCTACCTGGGTGTCATCGGCAATCTCCACGTCCATCATCGCCTGGCGTGTGCGCTGCCGGTTCAGCCGCACCCGATCGGTGAGCCATTCCTGGTAACGCCTGGCCCAGGGCAGCACCGGCGTCAGATCGGATTCACCGCGGGTCGCGTCGAGGGGCCGGTTGATCGCCCAATGCAGCATCACCGGATTCAGATGGCGGTTGGCCAGCAAACGCATACTGGCCGGATTCGCCACGCTGTACCAGCGCTTGGCCGCCCCCAGGGGCGTCGTCTCGATGTACACCCGTTCATCTTCCCAATCGTTGGCCAACGTCTCGATCTCGCGGATCTGCCGCGCCGTGCGAAAGCGCACGTAGCTCATGCCGTCGAGGTGGTTGGTGAACAGAATCGGGAACAGCTCCCCGTCGCGCGTCAGTTGGTCGCAGATCGGGCCCAAGCGCCGTTCCATCTGGTTTTTCGGGTGCGTCCAGAAGGCCGCGACGAAATCCGCCACGCCGGCGTCGCGACTGCCAAACGCGATGCCTTTGCCCACTACGTAAGAGCGGGTCAGGTTCACGATGCGCCGCACCAGGAAATTCTTGCGCCAGGCCTCCAGCGCGTCTTCGAGGTCGGCGTAAAACTCGGAATAGGGCCGGTCGCCGGGAGCCGCGTTCAAATTGCTCCAACCGGGATCATCGTCTACCCGCGCCGAGATGCTCGCGAGTTTGGCGTTGGCCTCGCCGAGCCGGCGCACCAGATTGGGGAAGAAAATTTTCGCCAGGGTCTCACCAAGCGGCATGGTCAATCGCCTCCATCGGATCGGGCGTTGCCACGCTGAAGCTCTCGGTGTTGCTCCAGGTGGGCAGGTGTTTCTCCAACACCGTCAACAGCGACAAGGCCACCAGCAGATCATCGTGGCCGCGCGCCACCAGGCCATCGTAAGCCGGACTCTCCCACACGCCCCATTTGAGTAACTTCCCCGGACCGGGCCGAATCTCTTTGTCAGCCATCTCCGCCTCATACCAGAACTGCCGCGTGTCGGCGGCCTGATCGTTGACGTATTCCCGCAGCCGCCCGGTGCCGATGATGCCGAGCAAGCCCCAGCCGAGGTCGCTTTTGACCGCCGCGCTGAACTCGACGGGGATCACGGCTTGCCCGGCCTGGTACGTGATCGTCTCCGACCGGTCAATGCTGCGCCGCAAAAACGACGCCAGGCCCGCGCCCACGCCGGTCGCGTCTACGACAAAGTGGCTGGGACGCCAGCGCTGGTAAAGCGCCAGCAGCCGGTCGTGCAACGCCGCGTGCGGCGTCCCGATCCACAGATACCGGGTGGCGGTGCGGTAAATGGGGAGCGCGCCGGCGCGCAGCTCGTATTCGACGATGGTCAACGCTGTCGCATCGCGTTTGGGGTTTTCGAGCAAAGCCCGCTCGATGGCCGTCCCCTCCTGCTCGTCTTCGCCGGCCACATCCAGGAGGAAAGCGTAGCGCTTGCCCGGCTCCGGCTCCATCCGACGGGCGTGATCGCCGCGCAACAGAGCCAGCAGATCGGCATTCAGGAGTTTTCCTTCGGCGTCAATCGTTTCGAGGAAATACTGCGTCCGGATCAGGGGATGATCCCGACCTAACCGCGCCACTTCGGAGGCGACGTACAGCCCGTAGTTGGGGACTTCCCGCGCCACTTTGTCCGCATCCGCCAGAAACACTCGCTTGATCCCGTCCTTGGCCGTCCTGGCCTGTAGCTGGGTGATGGTTTGCGCCAGGAGCGTGTTGCTCGTCCAGGCCGTGCCCCACAGCACCGTGGTCACGTTGGTCGAGGCTCCCATCGGCTTGAAGTCCTTGCTCCACTTGAACGGATCAATGTCCTGCGCCTCATCGCCCTCTAGCAGCAAGCTGGCTGTCGCCCCCACCACATTCGCGTTGGGCTCGGCCGAGAAGAACAGCGCCCGCGCGCTATGCAATTCGACCATATACCCTTCGCGCCGGCGCCACTGATTGGCATTCCAGGGATTGTTCAGCCGGTCGGTGAGCCGCAAGATGGAATTGATCGTTTGAGGTTTGAAGGTGGGGGAGGCTTTCACGATCTGCCCGCCGCGCCGCTGGTAGAGGTTCACCAGGTACGCTTCGAGCTGCCCGCTCAGCTCGTTCTTCCCCGACTGCCGCGACATCATCACCGCGAACGTCTCGCCGCGCCCGTGCAACACGCTGTCCAATATGGCTTGCGCCGGTTCGAGCTGGTATTGCCGCAGCGGCCGCCCCAAGACCAGGCGCGAAAAATGACTGATGTCGGAAAGCCAATACCGCAGCGCCGCCGCCAGTTGGTTCATGCCACATTGCGTCGCAGCTCCTCGACGAGGCTGCCCAACTGCCCGTAACAAGCGTCGCCCGGGTCCGTCCTTTCTTGCAGCACATACAGGAGCAATTCCAACGCGCTGAGCCCTTGCGTCGCCTGGCGGTCGTACAGCGCATCAATCAAGGAGCGCGTCCGGTCGGCGGGGTTGTCCGCCTCGGGGACCTGGCTGTACCAGGGATGCAGCCGCTCATCCACAAACAGCGCCCGCGTCTGTGACTGGTTGCACGTCGGCCCGCAGACCAACAACGCCTCTTCAAGACGCCGGTACAAATCCGCCGGAATCCCCGCCGGTCGCGGTGTCACCCGCTTCCGCCGCAGAACTGACTTCACGACTGCCCTTAGCCTTTCTTCACCCACGCCCATCAGATATCCGCCTGTAGTTCGGTAGCCAACTCATCGAGCGCCTGCGCGATGGCGCCGGCGATCCCATCCGCCGCTTCGCCGGTGAGCGCGCGCTTGTCGCGCAATAACCGTCCCAGACGTGAAGCTGTCTGTGCGTGGAGTTCAAACAAATGCGTGAGGGCCGAAAGGTCGGCATTGTCTGCTGTGAGGTGCTGGTCAATGTAATCCGAAAGCGCCGCCTGCTTGGCCGCCAGATCGGCCAGCACGGCGTCAATCGTGATTCCCGCCGCCTCGTAAGAGGCATAGAACCCGTGCTTACGCGCGTTCTGATTGTGCGCCGGCGCGCCAGGTTTCTTCCCCGTCCCACCGTGAGCCGCACAGCGCGGCGGATTCGTTTCCGGCAGCGCCGCAGCCCGGCACGGCTTCCCCGCGCGCGTCGTCGCCCCGCAAAGCAACTTCTCGGTCAAGCGTCACCCCCCTGACAAAACGGAAAGCGCAGTGATACAGAATACTAGATATGGGACTTCTCGTTGATGTAGCCACTGTATGCAGGGTAGCACACTTGTTCTAATTGTCAATAAATTGAGGAGAAGTACGCTGCGAGGAGCGGTGGAGAACCCGCCATCCCGACTACCCGACTAACGACTATCTGACTTCCCAACTTCTTTTCGTCAAGGATAGTTGCGCTTTGCGCCAACCGGATTTATACTGAAACCGTCACAAGAAAACAAATTGCCCCGCAGCTCTGAACAGCCCGGGGCAATGGCCAGCGGCGATGACGCGCCGTGGTGGAATCAGTATAACACATTCCGCCCCCGCGAACCATCGCCGGGGGCGGATTTTTTTTGATCAAGAATGCACGGCGATTTCCCATCTCTTATATGGAATTTCCCTGTAGATATTTCAGAGTGCCAACAGCGAGGTCAAAATGGTATTGCGCAATATAGGGGTGCCAGAATTAATAATCATAGTAGTGCTTATCATAGCTGTCGTTAGCCTCGTTAGAGCAATACGTAAAAAGAGACCAAACTCCTCCGCAATTCCACCAACACTTCCTGATCCATTAAAAGTCCCTCTTATTCCCAGTTCCCCAACGGTCAGAGGCGTTACCTTGAATTCACAGGAAGAGAGGTTACAAGCCGCTACAGAGATAGTCCATGTGCCTGTTGGTGTATCCGTCACCGTAAAAAGGGGGCGAACTATCGAACATAATGTTGAGATCAACTGGCGTACTGCTGTTTCCGGTCAAGTAGAAGCCGGTTTGAAACAATTAGTAAACGTTTCAATTGTGGGTGAATTGGAACGAACACGTGGGCGAGTGTACAAAGAGAGTGAAACCATCGAATATGAAGTTGCTTTACAGGGAACGCAAAGTGGACAATATAAACTGGTCTGGACCGATGTCTGGCTACATGGTGTAACAGAGCTAGAGGAAGATGGACGGACTCAATATATACCTTTCAGGTTTCGCGAGCGTACCGAATTGGTAGTTGCTTCAGTATAAAAGTCGGATCGTATCTGCAAAGGATACCAAAACCACACCATGCCAATCAAAAAATCCGAACTCTACAGCTCCCTCTGGGCCAGTTGCGACGAACTGCGCGGGGGGATGGACGCTTCGCAGTACAAAGACTACGTCCTGGTCATGCTCTTCATCAAATACATCAGCGACAAGTACGCCGGCCTGCCCTTCGCGCCGATCACCGTCCCGCCCGGCGCCGGTTTCAAGGATATGGTCGCGCTCAAGGGCAATTCCGAGATCGGCGACCTGATCAACAAGCGGATCATCGCCCCACTGGTCAGAGAGAACGCGCAGATCTCGCTGTCCGACTTCCCCGACTTCAACGATTCCTTCAAACTCGGCGACGGCAAAGAGAAGGTGGAGCGGCTGACCAACCTCATCGCCATCTTCGAGAATCCCGCCCTCGACTTCTCCAAGAACCGCGCCGAGGGCGACGACATCCTCGGCGACGCCTACGAATACCTCATGCGCCACTTCGCCACCGAGAGCGGCAAGAGCAAGGGCCAGTTCTACACCCCCGCCGAAGTTAGCCTGGTGATGGCGCAGCTTCTCGGCATCCGCGAAGCCCGGACCGGCGCCGATACCACCGTCTCCGACCCCACCTGCGGCTCCGGCTCGCTCCTGCTCAAAGTCGGCGCGCAGGCCCGCACCCCCGTCACCCTCTACGGCCAGGAGAAAGACGCCGCCACCAGCGGCCTGGCGCGAATGAACATGATTCTCCACAACAACCCCACCGCGCTGATCGCCCAGGGCAACACCCTCACCGATCCCAAATTCACGGACGGCGACACCCTCAAGACCTTCGACTACGTCGTCGCCAACCCGCCCTTCAGCGACAAACGCTGGAGCACCGGCCTCAAGCCGGACGAAGACACCTACAACCGCTTCAAACCCTTCGGCATCCCGCCGGCCCGCCAGGGCGATTACGCCTACCTCCTGCACATCGTCCGCACCCTCAAGAGTACCGGCAAGGGCGCCTGCATCCTGCCGCACGGCGTCCTCTTCCGCGGCAACACCGAAGCCGACATCCGCCGCGCCCTCGTGCGCCGGGGCTACATCCTGGGCATCATCGGCCTGCCCGCCAACCTGTTTTACGGGACGGGCATTCCCGCGTGCATCGTCGTGCTGGACAAGGAGCACGCCCACGCCCGCGTCGCTTCCGGCGAAGGCATCTTTATGATTGACGCCAGCCGTGGCTTTATGAAAGACGGCCCCAAGAACCGCCTGCGCGCCCAGGACATCCACAAGATCGTGGACGTCTTCACCCGCCGCCTCGAACTCCCCCAATACTCGCGCCGGGTGAGCCTGGCCGAGATCGAGCAGAACGATTTCAACCTGAACCTGCCGCGCTACATTGACAGCCAGGAGCCGGAAGACCTCCAGGACATCGCCGGCCACCTCTACGGCGGCATCCCCGACCGGGACATTGACGCCCTGGCAGCCTACTGGGCCGTCTTCCCCGGCCTCCGCGCCGTCCTCTTCCGCGAGCTGCGGCCCGGCTACGCTGCGCTCGCCGTCCCCCAGGCGCAGATCAAACCCACCATCTACGACCACCCCGAATTCACCGCCTTCACCGCCCGGATGAACGCCCACTTCGCCGCCTGGCGGCAGACCGCCGCCGGCTCGCTCAAAGCCCTGCCGGTCGGATTCCACCCCAAGGAACTTATCGCCGATCTGGCCGAGAGCCTGCTGGCGCACTACGCCGGTCAGCCGCTCCTGGAAAAGTACGACATCTACCAGCACTTGCTGGACTACTGGGCCGCGACCATGCAGGACGACGCCTATTTCATCGCGGACGAAGGCTGGCAGGCCGAGACTTACCGTGTCGTCGAAACCGACAAGAAGGGCAAGGAGCGTGACAAAGGCTGGACTTGCGACCTCGTTCCCAAATCGCTCATCGTCGCCCGCTGCTTCGCCGCCGAACAACAAGCCGTCCAAGACCTGGAATCCGAACTGGAAACCGTCGCCGCCCGCCTCGCCGAACTGGAAGAAGAACACAGCGGCGAAGACGGCGCCTTCGCCGAACTCGACAAAATCAACCGCGCCGCCGTCGCCGCCTGCCTCAAGGAAATGGACGCCGCCCCCGCCATCGTACAGACGCAAAATTTTGCGTCTCTACCGTCGCCGGCGCAGAACCCCGCATCTCCCGCGGCTCCCCTGCGCGAATGGCTGGAACTGGACGCCCGCGCCGCCGACCTCAAAAAACGCCTCAAAACCGCCGCATCCGCCCTGGACGACCACGCCTACCGCCACTACCCCCGCCTCTCCGCAGACGACATCAAGGCGCTGGTGGTGGACGACAAATGGCTGGCAACCCTCGAAACCGCCGTCCACGGCGAAATGGAGCGCGTCAGCCAGACCCTCACCCAGCGCGTCAAAGAGCTGGCCGAACGCTACGCCGCCCCGATGCCGGAGCTGACGGAGCGCGTGGCAGTGTTGGAGGCGAAAGTGGGCGCGCATTTGAAGAGGATGGGGTTCGAATGGAAGTGAATCAGGGGTACAAGCAGACTGAGATGGGGGTGATTCCAGAAGATTGGGAGATTTGTTGCCTTGGTGAAAAGGCTACAAAGGTTGGAAGTGGGATTACTCCAACTGGAGGCAGCAAAGTTTACAGAAATGAAGGTCACCCCTTTATAAGAAGTCAGAATGTAGGTTGGGGGAATTTGCTTTTGGATGATATTGTTTTTATTGATGATAGCACCCACGAAACTTTTCAAGCAACGGAAATAGAAACTGAAGATGTACTTTTAAATATTACTGGGGCGTCAATAGGAAGAAGTGCTATTACTGATGAGCGTGTTTTAGGGGGCAATGTAAATCAGCATGTTTGCATCATTCGCACAAATCAAGAGCAGCTTTTCCCCCGTTTTCTAAATCTGTTTTTGCTGTCGCGTGTTGGTCAAAAGCAAATTGATAGCTTTCAAGCTGGTGGAAACAGACAGGGATTGAATTTTGGTCAGATTCGCTCCATGCAAATTCCCCTTCCTACCCTCGCCGAACAGCGCGCCATCGCCGCCGCCCTGAGCGACGCGGACGCCCTCATCGAAAGCCTAGATCAGCTCATCGCCAAGAAACGCCAGGTCAAGCAAGGCGCGATGCAGGAGTTGCTCCGCCCGAAAGAAACAGACAGAATATGTTTGTTGGAGGAGGTGTCATCCTTAAAAGGACGAATCGGGTGGCAAGGATTGAAGCAAACAGAGTTCACTACAAACGAGGATGAGCCTTTTCTAATTACAGGGATGAATTTCAAAGATGGTGCCATTCGATGGAACGAAGTTTATCACGTCTCCGAAGAACGGTATGAAATAGCAAAGGATATTCAATTAAGAACAGGTGATGTGCTGATGACCAAAGATGGCACTATTGGAAAGGTGCTCTACATTGACGAAATTCCTCCACCTGGAAAAGCCTCTTTGAATAGTCATCTCCTTCTTTTTAGACCCCTCCGTGAAAGCTATCATCCAAAGTATTTGTATTATCAATTAAGCTCAAGAAGGTTCACAGACTTCATAGAACTTAGCAAATCAGGTACAACTTTCTTTGGAATTTCTCAGGCATCTGTTGGGAAATACCCTGTTTTACTGCCCCCAATTGAAGAACAAACCGCCATCGCCGCGATCCTCAGCGATATGGACGCCGAAATCGCCGCGCTCGAAGCCAGGCTGGTCAAGGCGCAGCAGGTCAAGCAGGGGATGATGCAAATGTTACTCACCGGCAAGATCCGTTTAGTTTAGGAGGACACGATGAAAAATTACTATCGCGTGATGTTGGGGCGCAACAGTATCCACACTCAGATCTGTGTTGCCGAGAATTTCATCGGCGCGGACTATGAGATCCGCCAGGACTTGACCGGCAAGTTGCCGGAAGAATGGCGGGACTTCAATCAGGAATTTATCCCTGTCTACCTTGCCATCCGCCCCGATAAAACCAGGATCGCGGCGGGTCTGGCCTGCGGCGCTTTGTGGATGGTCGCGAAGGGCATCCGGCAGGGAGACATTGTACTTTGTCCCGATGGAGCGAAGCATTATCACGTCGGCGAAGTCGTCGGGGAGTACGCCTATCAGCCCGAAGGCATATTGCCCCATCGTCGCCCGGTGCGTTGGTTCGACCAGACGATTGACCGCGCCGATATGAGCGAAGAACTGAAAGGCTCCACCGGAGCGCCCGGCACGGTTAATGACATCACCGGCTACCATGCCGAAATCGAGCGACTGATTGCGGGTATAGCGCCGCCTCAACTGATTGCCACCGACGAGACGATTGAAAACCCTACATCCTTTGTTATGGAAAAGCACCTTGAGGATTTTCTGGTTCAGAATTGGGCGCAAACTGAACTTGGCAAAGACTACGATATTTACGAGGATGAGGGAGTGCGTTTCGGTCAACAGTACCGCACCGACACCGGCCCGATGGACATCTTCGCCGTCAGCAAGGATAAACAAACGCTACTGGTAATTGAACTGAAGAAGGGACGCGCCAGTGACGCGGTCGTGGGGCAAATTTTGCGCTACATGGGTTATGTGAAAGAAGAACTGGCCGAACAGAATCAAAAGGTCAAGGGTGTTATCATCGCGCTGGAGGACGACCGGCGGATTCGGCGCGCCCTGGCCATGGCGCCCGATGTTACCTTCTACCGCTACCGGGTGCGTTTTGAATTGGTAAAAGCGTGATATGAACGCCATCGGCAAACCCGAACGAGCGACTCAAAAGCGCGTCATTGCCCTCTTCCGCGATGAACTCGGCTACCGCTACCTCGGCGACCGGACCGACTACGACAACAGCAACATCGCGGACGACCTGCTCACGCTCTACCTGCGTCGCAACGGCTACACGCCGGCGCAGATCACAACCGCCCTTCGCAAGTTGCACGCCGAGGCAGACAACCACCACCGCAGTCTCTACGACAACAACCGCGCCGTCTACGCCCTGCTGCGCTACGGCGCGCCGGTGAAGATCGAGGCCGGCAAAGTCACCGAGACCGTGCACTTCATCAACTGGCGCGAGCCGGAAGCCAACGACTTCGCCATCGCCGAAGAAGTGACCCTCAAGGGCGCCCACGAGCGCCGGCCCGACATCGTGCTCTACCTCAACGGCATCGCCGTCGCCGTGCTGGAGCTCAAGCGCAGCGCCGTCTCGATCGGCGATGGCATCCGCCAGAATATCTCCAACCAACAGCCGGAGTTCAATGCCTGGTTCTTCAGCACCGTGCAATTCGTCTTTGCCGGCAACGACTCCGAGGGCCTGCGCTACGGCGCCATCGGCGCCGAAGAAAAATACTTCCTGACCTGGAAAGAGGACGAGACCGACGACACCCGCTACAAACTGGACAAATACCTGCTCAAGATGTGCCGCAAAGACCGCCTGATCGAGCTGATCCGCGACTTCGTGCTTTTCGACGGCGGCGTCAAGAAGCTGCCGCGCGTCCACCAATACTTCGGCATCAAAGCCGCCCAGGAACACGCGCGCCAGCACAAAGGCGGCATCATTTGGCACACCCAGGGCAGCGGCAAGAGCCTCGTCATGGTGCTGCTGGCCCGCTGGATCCTGGAAAACAACCCCAACGCCCGCGTCGTGGTCGTCACCGATCGGGATGAACTGGACAAGCAGATCGAGCGCGTTTTCACCGAGGCCGGTGAAGCCATCCACCGCACCCACAGCGGGCGTGACCTGCTGGCCCGGCTCGGCCAGGCGCGCCCGCGCCTGTTGTGCTCGCTGATCCACAAGTTTGGCCGGAAGGAAGGGGATAATTTCGCGCAATTCATCCAAGAGCTGGAATCCCAACCCTGCCGGGCGGTCGGGGAGATTTTCGTCTTCGTAGACGAATGCCACCGCACCGAAAGCGGGCGGCTTAACCGCGCTATGAAAGCCATCCTCAAAAACGCCGTCTTCATCGGCTTCACCGGCACGCCGCTGCTCAAAAAGGACAAACAAACCAGCCTGGAAGTCTTCGGCGGCTACATCCACACCTACAAATTCAGCGAAGCCGTGGACGATCAAGTAATCCTCGACCTGATCTACGAGGCGCGGGACATTGACCAACATCTCGGCTCCCAGGACAAAATTGACGCCTGGTTCGCCGCCAAGACGCGCGCGCTCAACGACTGGCAGCGCGATGAGCTCAAAAAACAATGGGGCACCCTGCAAAGAGTCCTCAGCTCCCGCTCACGCATGGAGCGCGTCGTCAGCGACATTATCTTCGACTTCAGCGTCAAACCACGCCTTTCCGGCGAACACGGCAATGCCATGCTGGTGGCCTCCAGCATTTACGAAGCCTGCAAATACTTCACCCTGTTCCAGAAAACGCCGTTCAAGGGCCGCTGTGCGCTGGTCACGTCCTACAACCCCCACACCCGCGACATCACCCTGGAAGACACCGGCGCCAACAGCGAAACCGACAAAGAATTCATCTACAACACCTACACCGAACTGCTGCAAAACGTCGCCGCCAAACCGGGCAAAAGCAAAGCCGAAACCTACGAAGATTCGGCCAAAGCCCTCTTCGTCAAAAACCCCGTCGCCATGAAACTCCTCATCGTCGTGGACAAACTGCTCACCGGCTTCGACGCGCCGCCCTGCACCTACCTCTACATTGACAAATCCATGCAAGACCACGGCCTCTTCCAGGCCATCTGCCGCACCAACCGCCTGGACGGCGAGGACAAGGACTTCGGCTACATCGTAGACTACAAAGACCTCTTCAAGAAAATGGAAAACGCGATCTCCGTCTACACCTCCGAACTGGATCACACTGCGGGCGGGGTCGAACCGGACGTGTTGATACAAGAGCGCCTCAAGAAAGGAAAAGCGCGCCTCGACGACACCCTGGAAACCCTGCCCCTGCTCTGTGAACCGGTAGCGCCGCCCAAAGGTGAACTGGAACACATCCACTACTTCTGCGGCAACACCGAAATCCCCGCCGATCTCCAGGAACGCGAACCGCAACGCGCCGCGCTCTACAAAGCCGTCGCCTCCCTGCTGCGCGCCTACGCCAACATCGCCGATGAACTGGAAGCCGCCGGCTACACCCCCAACGACATCGCCCGCATCCAAGACCAACTCAAGCGCTATTTGGAACTGCGCGACATCATTCGCAACGCCAGCGGCGAAAGCCTCGACCTGAAAGCCTACGAAGCGGACATGCGCCACCTGCTAGACACCTACATCCAGGCCGATGAACCGCGCAAAATCTCACCCTTCGACAACATCTCCCTGTTGGACCTGATTGTCAAGACCGGCATCGCCGGCGCCATCGCCTCCCGCCTTGGCGGGCTAAAAGACAACCCGGACGCCGTCGCCGAAACCATCGAAAACAACGTCCGCAGCAAAATCATCAAAGAACAACTCAACGACCCGGCCTTCTACGAGAAAATGTCCGCGCTGCTGGACCAAATCATCGCCGCCCGCAAAGCCCGGGCCATCGAATATGAGGAGTACCTGAAGCGTATCGCCGAACTGACAAAAAATGTGAACGCCGGGAAAGCGGACAACACCCCGGACGCCCTGGACACCCCCGGAAAACGCGCCCTCTACAACAACCTCCAAAGCGCCGCCGGCGTGGTAAAAGAGCGCGGCGCATACAGCGCCTCCGGCAACCCGGCCCTGGACCTGGCGCTGCGCATTGACGCCGCCGTCAAACAAGCGCGCCCCGACGACTGGCGCGGCGTCCAGGCTCGCGAACGAGTCATCAAAAACGCACTCTATCAAATCATACCGGACAAAGCCGAAGTCGAACGCCTCTTCCTCATCCTCAAAGCCCAAAAGGAATACTGATACCCATGGATCGCATCGAACTGGGAGACATCACCATAGATGTGGTGCTCAAAAACATCAAAAATATCCACCTGAGCGTCTACCCGCCGTCCGGCCGGGTGCGCATCTCTGCGCCGGCGCAGATGAACCTCAACGCCATCCGCATCTTCGCCATCTCCAAACTCGGCTGGATCAAACGCCAGCAACAAAAACTCCAGGGACAAGAACGCGAATCTCCGCGTGAATACCTCGACCGCGAAAGCCACTACGTCTGGGGAAAACGCTACCTGCTCAAAATCATCGAAGCCGATGCCGCGCCCTCCATCGAACTCAGCCACCACCAGATGCTTCTGCACATACGCCCAGGGAGCGACCGGGCGAAAAAACACGACATCGCCGAAGAATGGTATCGCCGCCAGCTTCGCCAGGCCGCGCTGCCGCTCATCGCCAAATGGGAACGGCTGATGGGCGTCAAAGTCGCCCAACTTTTCATCCAGCGGATGAAAACCCGCTGGGGAAGCTGCAACCCTGCCGCGCGCAACATCCGCCTCACCACCGACCTCGCCAAAAAACCCCCGGAATGCCTCGAATACATCATCGTCCACGAACTCGCCCACCTCCTCGAGCCCACCCACAACGCCCGCTTCACCGCCCTGATGGACCACTTCATGCCCGGCTGGCAATTCCACCGCGACCAACTCAACCAACTGCCGGTCAGCCGCGAGGATTGGGAGTATTAGATGAATGTTATGATCAGAAATGCAGTTAGATTGAAAAGAGGCAAAGTCCTTGCTGAGGATCAAAACTATTACGAGGTTAATTACTTGATATGGGGATGTCTAAAACAGATGCATCTGCTCTGGTGAAACAGGTGAAGTAGCATTAAAGGTCGCATAAACCCTGCCTTTGTAGTAAAAAGCCTCACACTCACATTCCCAGTTTCGATTTCCATTTTTAAAGAGAATTGGCGCTATATCCTTCACCATGCCTTTGTTTCGATAAGCCGATGCTATTACATGATCATCAGGAATCGGCGTGAATCTTCCAATAGAGTATTTAGCAGAAGAAGATCTCGAACTGTATAGGATATACAAAAGGCTGTTTTTCATGAAAGGAACAAATGAGGCTTGTGAGGTTTGTCTTTGAGGTATTGCTCCCCACTCACAAACAACCACAAAACATTCATGGGTAGCACATTGTGCCAACTGAATAGCAATTGCAGGCTTTGATGCGGGGTAAACGGATTCTAAAGGTTCGATGAGTTTTATGCTGAAGCCCTGTTCGTCAATAACTCTACGAACTTCTTCGGAAGGAATTAGAAATTCTGCCGCACCAATATCACAATAGTGTTCCAATGCAATACCAAAGTGTTTGTCATCGTTTGAGGCATATTCGTGAATAAACGAATACAGTTCATCATCTTTGCATATTAGGTGATGCGAAATCTCATGAAAAAAAGTGAAATTTAGACGATCTGAAGCACTATCTCCTGGGTTAATGACTATAACAGGGGGATTGGCAGGTATGTACTGACCTTCATCGTTCAGAGGAAGAGCCTCTTCCTTGACAACAATACCAAGGTGTTTTGCAATCGGATCTTCAACACCCATATAATGCGAGGGCTTTTGTAGACCGGCTGCCACCTTGGTACGTTTCACCAGTTCCCGAACCCGCTGCTTTGCTTCTTGTTCAGTACGTATTCGCACTATTCTAACGCCCCAGAATGGTCTTGAGTGAGTAATAATACTGTTTCCATTGCTCCTTTGTTTCAGCCCGGGAGTTAGCTCGCCGCTCCACTCTCATTAATAAATCAATGAATTCAGGTTCGACTTCTACCTCCTTGCAGAATTCCTCAAATCCAGGTGGATACTTATTACTTTCTTCCCGTGTCTCAGTGTCTACTCCTTCTAGCAGTTCATTGATAGTCACCTGATAGCATGCGGCTAACCTCTTTAATGTCTCCAAAGATGGATTTGTTCTGTTTCGTTCGATGTCTGATAAAAACGAAACAGATAGTTCAGTTTGTCTCCCTACATCGACAAGAGTATAGCCATACTTCTTTCTCAACGCTCGCAGTTTCGCTCCTAACATATTGTCCCCTTCTTTGATCTGTTCTGATCTCTCATTGTAATTATAGTGCAGCAAAGAATTCTTGTCAAAACGTAACTATTCGCTCGATTACGTCTTGACAGAAATATTGGGTCATGCTATAATTCCGCCAGAAACGTAAAAACAGCGGGTATTCCGCAATAAGAGGAACCCACAAACTGAATAGTATGATAAGAAGTAGAGGTACAAAATGGTAAAGAAACTGGAATTTGATTTGCAATGCCCCAACTGTCATGGAAAATTCAAGCAAAAGGTAGAGGATATGCGGCCCGGACAGTCTCGGAGCTGCCCTTACTGCGCTACGATTATTGAATTTACAGGCGATGATGGGCGCGAGGCACAAAGAGCTATCGACAATTTGACACGGGCCATGAAACGAGCATCTAAAACAATCAAGATCAAATTGTAATCCCATAAAATGGGGAGTTACCTTTGATCATCAGATTGCCACTAAGAAGTTCATCTGTCATATGTGATACTTTTGGAAGAAGAACAATGCAAAGTAATGCTACTACTCACAACCAAAAATTTGTAGATGTTTTAATCATAACAGCTTTACCTGAGGAACGAGATGCTGTTCTTCATCAACTTGAAGATTTCAGCCCAACTCAAGTTGGTAAATCCCCAATATATTACACCTGCACACTTCCGACGAATATAGGGGAGTGCAAAGTCGCTGTGACTCAATTATCACAAATGGGCAATGTCAGTGCCAGTATACATGCTACTAAAGCCATTGATGAGATGGACCCTAAATACGTATTGATGGTTGGCATTGCTGCTGGAATCAAGAGTCGGGTAAACCGAGGTGATGTTGTTGTCTGTTCTCAAGTGCTTTATTATGAACAGGCCAAACAAACATCAACAGGAGCGGAGTACCGCCCTATTTCTATCAATGCTGATCCTATCTTGCTTCAAACCGCACAAAATTACAATGACTCTAATTGGTGTAGTTTGATTGTTACAAAAATGCCACAGTTTGAAGGAACTGATTCACCTAGGGTGTACTTTGGACCATTTGCTGTAGGGGACAAAGTTGTAGCAGATCAAAATTTCATTTCTAGTTTAATGAAACTCCATCCAAAAATAATCGGAATTGAAATGGAATCCTACGGTGTCGCCGAAGCCGCTGCCGAGGCTTATTCTCGTCCTCGCTTTTTAGCTATTCGGGGGATTAGCGATTTCGCTGATGAGCAAAAGGATGATAGTTTTCGACAATATGCTTCGTCTGCTGCTGCGGCATATACGGTCGGTTTTTTGCAAGCCTGCCCACTGTTCTCAAATGCTCTCTCACCTTCACCTATCAACACTTTACTGGAACGGCCTGGCACATTTGTTGCTATTCGACACCTTTCTCGGGAGTATATTCCACCTCAAACTATTGTTGAATCCCTGCCTCCAGAGTTTGCTGACCAGAATGTAATCGAGTTACCGATTGATCAAACCGACCTGTACTCTGATGGCCGACTATCCGACCCTCTTAAAGCAGCAAGACAACTTACGAATTTGGAACATACCATTGACTCTATACTTAGCAGACACCCTAACACATCGATGGGGTATTTTGGGATAGCCCATATACCATTATTGTTTTACATTGGCCGTCGTTTAAGTAACAAGCGTAAGCTACACTTTTATGAACTTAATCGCTTTGCAAGACGATGGGATTATTTGCATGGCGATGGGGAGTTTCCAGAGTTAGAAATAGAAAGCCTACCTACCCAAATAAATAAAGATCAGGGTGACATTCTTGTGCGCATCAGCATCAGTAACACGGTAACGTTAGAAGAAGTCGCAGAAATTGTGCCTTCACCGATAGCCTCACTTCATCTTTGTCTTGTGCCAACCAAGCGTGATGTAATGGTCAGTGAGCATCAGTTACAAGACTATGGCGCTAAGTTTCGTCAGCTTCTTGACCACATCCACGAATTCTTTCCAAACCGGGAACAAACACATATCTTCTATGCTGGTCCTGTTTCACTGGCAGTCTATTTTGGCCAATTAATCATTCAGACGATTGATCGCAAAATAGTGGTCTATAACTATACAGAAAAGGATTCCCCGCGGTATTCTTGGGGACTGAAAGTTACAGATGAGGCAGACTCACCTGGTTTTTTGGTACTAACGCAAAAATAGGATTGGAGAAATAGTGGAAATGTTTAATATGCATAATGAACTGAATCAATTTTACGAGGATTGGGTTCGTCTTGGCAAGGAACGCCAGGTTCTGGCTCAACACAGAGATACAAATCTTGATCGGCTCAAAAACGGTCTGAAAAACCTCGGATATCCAAGCAACTTCGATTATCGAAACCAGGGCAGTTACGCGATGTATACAATTAATCAACATCCTAACAAGGATTACGACATTGACGTTGCTATCATCTTTCACAAGGACAATCTACCCAGTAGTGCGCTAGATGCTCGAAAACGAATTGAAGCAGCTATGATTGAAGGCGGCGGCAACTTCAGCACCCCCCCTGAAGCAAAGACAAATGCAGTTCGCGTGTATTATGCTGAAGGCCATCACATTGATTTGGCGATATACCGCCAGTATGAGGGCTGTAATGACAATCTCATCTACGAACACGCCGGTAATGATTGGGCTTCCAGAGACCCAATGGCGATTACTGATTGGTTCAATGCCGTTGTGCGCAAGTCAAGCCCATCAAAGGAACAAGGCGCAACTGTCAATGAGAACCAAATGCGACGCATAGTACGCTTGCTGAAGGCATTCGCAAAATCACGGGCGCACTGGAATCTCCCGGGAGGGTTAATGATTTCTGTACTTGTTGCAGAATGTTATAGACCGGATTTTCATCAAGATGATATCTGCCTTTACAACACTATGGTTTCTATTTGGAATCGCTTAAAAATGAGGACAGATATAAGGAATCCGGTAGATGCTGCTCAAGCTTTGACACACCGGCCCGTGGATATTGCACGGGTAGAACAATTCAGGGACAGGCTGGAGGTCGCAATCTCCCATCTTGAAACTTTAAACAATCCCAAATGTACTGAGGAACAAGCCGTCAATGTATGGTACTGGCTCTTTCGACATCCATTTTGGAGTGCAGATAACACCATTTTGAGCGCAGAGAAGTATGGCGAATGCTTAGGAGAAGCCAGCCGCTCAGGGAACATCTTTGTGACAGCTACGGGAAGAGTATTGACCAAGATACCAGAAGAGCTCTACATAAGTGCACCACCTCAGAGATTTTATGGTAGTTCGTAATGCACCACAGATTTTCACTTCCCACACAGGCTGTGACAATAGGTAGCCAAGTGATGCGGATGCAAACAGACTTTCCAACATTCAATTATTCTCGTTCAAACAACATACCTACATGGATTGGTTCACTTCAACCTAATACCACCTCACCTATATACATCGTTAAGATTGTGTATCATTGCACGGGGCAGTGTTCCAAACCCCCGGTAGTCAACATAGAATCACCCAAAATATGTCCAGATACACCTCATCGTTACAGGGATGGTTCCCTATGTTTGTATTTTCCAACAGACGGAGACTGGTCACCAGATAGGTTCATTTCTCGAACAATAGTCCCGTGGACTGCTTTGTGGTTAGCGTTTTATGAAATCTGGCTAGACACTAATCACTGGTATGGTACAGAAGCGCCTCATATCAATGTTCAGTAAAACTTTCCACCTTCAACTGAGTTACTCGTTACAATTTGCATCGCCGCCAACACGCTCTCTTGCCCTGCTTTCCGCTGTCTCTCGTACAGAGATCGAATCTGAGTACGCGCGTACTCACGTATCCCACTGAATTGCAACTCCACAGGGCGTTGCCGCGGGCAATCGCCCTGCTTGCCACGTTTGACGGCCTCACGTAATCCCACCTTTCCTTGGAACAACACCACGCCGCCGCGCTACCTTGCGCACACAGCAATGGGGCGCGCGGCGGCTTCCTGCACGGCGACCTTTCCCCAGACTACACCATGCCTGCCGCCTTGGCCCTCAGAAGAGA
>DAOUFX010000549.1:0-3487 GCA_034429675.1 Anaerolineae bacterium
GACCCGTTCGCCGAGCCATTGCGCCTTGTAGGCGATCTGCCGGCGGAACTCGCCCATGCCCACATCCGCGATCGCTTGCGCCAGACGGTGATTCTTGACCATCCCGCTGACGTTCAAGTCTTCCAGCACGAGGCTGCCAGGCCGCTGGCTTTCCGGCTTGTTTTTCGCCGTGATCGCCGCGGTGGCCTGGTGCAAGGCAGCGCGCCGGATGTTCGCATCTCCTCTCACATGGTGAACCGTGGCCCGATCGTATTGCTTTGTATGTCCATACGGATTATATGGTAGCAATAGCTGAATGCAATGGGTGGGTGCTGTCATTTGCTTATTGGCGTCTTTGAGACTATAGTTAATGCGCTCTTACTAATGCCAACCGGTTGGGCATTCCCGAAATATCGAGAAGCGGGTAAGGAGAATACATTTTCGTTTACATTGCCGACACACCAACCGCCCGATTTTGAGTTTCATCGTCCAGGATTGCGTGTATGACAGGCATTGACCCTGATATTTACAGTAGATTGCGGCGCACTTTGTTGAAGTGCGACCCTTTCAGCAGCGGCCCCAAATTGTACGCTATCTTCGCCGATGCACGAATTGCCGCGTGGCGTGCTCAACTCCCTGAGGGAGACAGTCAAAATGCCCGCGTGAACCTCGTGATTGATTTCCTCCGCGACAAGGTCAATGCGAGGCATGATAACGCCCTGGTACTCCTTTTGTATGTGCTATGTGATCAAGTCGCCCGCAATGACGTCTGTCACGATGAGTTGCAGGCACTGATTGTTGATTTGGAAGCGATGTTCAAATCCAACCAGGGGGCTACACTCCTCGAAGAATTGTTGGATCCCTCTTCCGGCATTGCGCAGCTAATTCTTGCCGTAAACACCCTCGTCAACGATCTTCATAGTGTGGTTGATGGGCGCACTGACTCCGGTGTCAGCAAACCATACAAGGGATTACTTGCCTATGAAATGAGTGAGGCCGACGCATTTTTTGGCCGCGATCAAAGTATTCAATCTCTGCTAAGCAAGCTACAAAACAACAAACTGATCATCCTTCATGGTGAGTCGGGGACGGGTAAGACTTCACTGTTGCAGGCCGGCGTTGCGCCCCGGCTCTTGAAGCGAGGCGGTGTGCCAGTTTGTGTGCGGGTCCATAAGCAAAGTCCGGTGCAAGGCATCAAACGAGCTTTTGTCGAGGATATAGAGGAATTCGAAAATTTGCGGGAGGCTTCTCTCCATCATTTCCTTCATAAGATTTGTCTGGCGGCCGGGCCGGATGTGCCGGTTTATATCTTTTTGGATCAGTTTGAGGACTTTTTCAAGTTCGTGGAGAGTGCGGAACGTGAGAAATTTGTCGAGCAACTGGCTGCATGTATAGAGGATGTGAAGTTAAATGTGAGTTGGGTGTTATCTATACGAACCGAAAGTTTTGGCGACCTGGCTACTTTTCGCCCCTACATCCAACACCCCTTCGCTAATGACTACCATCTTAGCCGTTTGTCCATCGAACAAGCTGCGGCTGTCATTGCTCAATTGGCAGCGCGTGGTGGAATCACCTTTGAGACGGGTTTGGTGCGAAAGATTTCGGAAGACCTGGGACAGAATGAGGTGTTACCTGCGCAATTGCAACTGGTTTGCAACATGCTTGTGGACACGCTTGGTGACAGACCGGACCGGCTTATTACCTGTGCAATGTATCAAGAAGAAGCGGGCGGTGCATCCGGTATCTTACAAAACTATCTGGACCGTGTTCTATCCGAGGAGATGGCGCCCGACAAGCGCAAAGGCGCGTGGTTACTGATCAAAGAATGTCTGGTAACCTTTGACGCACACCGTACTCTATGCTCCTACAGCCGCATCATCGCCAAGATGCAGCCTTATGCGCTATCCTCCACTGCTATACAGGAGATTCTCGACTGTTTGATCAACAGCCGCTTGATTCAGGTGCAACAACTGGGCGCCCCGGAGGGGCAGGTTGCTTATGAGCTCGCTCACGATTATCTTCTGTCGCAGATTCAATTAACGCCTGAAGATGAAACCCGTAAGCGCGTAGAGGAGATCCTCGAGCAGACGGAAGACAACTGGCGCCGGGGGACAAGGATATTGCTGGATGCCCGAACTCTGGGAGAATTGCTCGAACCACAGGCCGAACATTTAGGGTTAACCGACACGCAAGTTCAGATTCTGATACGCAGCGCCGTGGCGTCGCGACGTCCGATAGCCCTTTGGGTGAACCGGCTCTCTCCTGCGGCGCTTGAATCGTTGACGGCAGCGCTGTCCGAAGAATGCCATGCCCGTAATCGGGAAATAAAGCGCGACGCTTTTGTTGGTCTGTGGGCTTTGCGCAAGAGTTTGCCGCGATCTTTACTTTGGCCTGTGTATAGCCATCAGGTGTGGTACCGGGTTCGCCGTCCTCTTTTGATAATGCTGCTTTTGCTTTTCATTCCAATGGGCGTCTGGGGGGTTTTAGGAATATCCACACCTTTCACTGCGTCGTGGCAGGTTATGGATCTGCGGGGTGTGGTACAGGGCGGGAAAACAATCGCCGGAGTTTCTAAGGTTGCGGTGAATCCTGTGGACCCCGACGATGTTTATGTTGTAGATGCCGGCCATCATCAGCTCTACCGGCGATTGGAAGTGCGAGCGTGGGTCGAGGTGGACAATAGCGAGTGGCACAAATCTGCCATTCACGACCTCGATGTCGTGGCTTCTCATGTTTATGTGGTTACGGATGACGGCATTTTTCATAGTCAGAACGCCGGCGTGACCTGGGAGCCGGTCGAGGTCATCCTGGAAACCCATCCTATCACCCTCGTGAACGCTCTTGCTGCATCGCCTTCCGCTCCGGAACAACTTTTTGTGGGAGCTCCGGACGTGGGTGTGCTCTACTTAAGCAATGGCGGAACCCGTTGGCGCGTTTTGGATGCGCCTCCGGCTATGAATATGGCTTCTCTCCACGCATTAGTGGCGAACGATCGTTTCCTTCTTGTGGCAGCCGGCCAACAGATATGGCTCGCCGAAACCCCTGATTTTGCACTGAAACCGCTTCTATTCTCTGGTTGTGAAATTCCCACCGATGCATGGATAAACTCCTTAACCTTGCCCTATCCTTCACAAAAAAGCATCCTGGCCGGTATACAGGGAGATGGGATTTGCGATGGAAACATCTCATCTCCAGAATGGCGCACATTGGATACACCCTTCGCAAATTCGGTTCTTGATGTAGCCATAGTGGCGTCGCACTACTACGTGGCTGGTAAGGAGGGTCTATGGTGTCAACGTACATGGGATAGCTCTGAAAGTATGTGGTGGAGGGCCAGACTTCATTCTCCGCAATGGTTTCCCGTACCATGCAGAGATGAGTGATTTTTTCCCAATCTACACACCAACAATAACGAAGGCCGTAGTTCGACGGAAGAGATAAAAGAAGCGTGTTTTTTCTGCCAACGATGACGAAATCCGCAGTTCGACGGAAGAGATACACGAAGAGT
>DAOUFX010000550.1:0-12852 GCA_034429675.1 Anaerolineae bacterium
GGCAGGTACCCCCGCCCGCGAAAAACCCTTTCTTTTATTAGCCGGATATGAGGGCGTTTTTCGGGAGGTACCCCGCCCGAAAAACACTTACCTTTGCCTTATCCCACGCTGTTAGTAGTTTAACGCACAGCAAGAGGCGGCGCATCTGCCAAACGGAATATTCGAGGGTTTATTTACAGAGGTTTAGTTCGCTGATCTCTGTGGCCATTCAGGAGAGGATGCCAATCTGCCGGGCGTGCGCCGCCGCTTCGGTGCGGTTGGCGACGTCCAGCTTGCGATAGATGCTGGCGGTGTGGGCTTTGACGGTGCCCGGAGCGATGAAAAGTTGTTGGGCGATGTCTTTGTTGGTCATGCCGGCGGCAATGAGGCGCAGAATTTCCAGCTCACGTTCGCTCAGCGGCTCGATCAGCCCGCCGGTTGGGGGATATTGCGCTTGCGTGGTCGTTGGTAGTTCGAGGTCAAATTGAGAAAGCAATTCGCCGGCATAATCACGCAATGGGCGGTCGCCGGCATGAGCCAGCCATTGGATGAGCAACTGCTGCACCGGCGCACCCTCGTCAAGAAAGACTCGCACGTAGCCCTCAGGCCCGGCGATGGCGAGAGCGCGCTCCAGGTCGGCCTCGGCCCCCGGCGCGTCGCCCTGCCGCGCCAGCGCCAGGCTGCGGAAAAGGCGCAGCTCAAGCGCCGCGCCCCACCAGCCGCAATCCTCTGCGGCGGCGAGCAATGGCGCCAGTTGCGCGACGACCGCGCCGGGCTCGCGCCGGTCAAGCGCTACCCTGGCCGCGGCGAGCGCCACAATCTCGCCGGTCTGCCCGCGATCCCGCCCGGCCAGGCGCGTGGCCTCCTCGACGCACTGCGCCGCCTCGTCCGGCAAACCCTGCCGGATCAAAGCCCTGGCCTTGGCCGCGAGGAGTTCGGCCTTTGCCAGCGGCGACAGGGCGTCGCCCAGCGCCGCTTCCGCCTCCCGGATGGCCGCCAGCGCCCCGCCTGCATCGCGCTGCGCCAGCCTCAAACGCGACAACGCCGGGGCAGCGTTCCGCGCCGCGTCGAGACGCCCGCTCCACTTCCCCAATTCCATCCCTTGTGAGAGGTGCGCCTCCGCGGCCGCCAACGCATTCTGCTCCACCAGCACTTCACCCAGCGCCACGTGCAAAACACCGGACGCCGGCAGGCGCGCCATTCCCTGCGCCGCCACGTATTCCAGAGCCTCACGGCAGGCTGCATCCGCCGCTCGCAAACGTCCCAGCATCCGCAAAACTCCGGCCAGGCGAATGGTGATACCGACCCCGATAGCGCTGGCGCCGGAGCGGCTCAGGCGGATGGTTTCGCGGTAGGCAGCGACGGCGTTCTCAAGATCGCCCGCCCCGTCGTAGGCCGACGCCAGCGCCAGGAGAATCTGACCGCGCAGTTGCGTGTCAACCGGAAGCGGCAAATCGGGAGGAATCAAACCGAGGGCGCGCTCGGCGAGGGCGCAAGCGCTCTCAAACTCGGAGCGGTAGCGGGCAACGAACGCGCGCAACGCCGCAAGCTCGGCAGGCAGCGTTGCATAATCTTCATCATGCCCGTCGCGCGCTTTCAGCGCAACCGGCCCGGCCAGGGCGCGTTCCGCATCCATCACATGCGCCTCAATGGCGTCAATCTGACCGGTAAGCCAAAGCATCCAGCAATAGGCGGCGCCCAGCGGCGCACTGTCCCGGATCACCGCCTCCGGAATGGCCGCTAACCATGACCATACGGTCTCGATCTCGCCGGTGCTGGCGATGGCACCCCAGTATCGCGCGATCATGCGCGCTGCGCGCTCATAGTCAGCCGCAGCCAGGGAATAGTTCACGGCTTCGGCGATCTGCCCTTCTTGCTCGCACCATTCGGCGGCGCGAGACAATAGCGGCGCAACACGATCGGGCTCCGCCTGATTAAGCCGCGCCTGTAACAGGTCGGCGAAGAGATGATGGTAGCGATACCAGCGCCGCTCATCGTCCAGGGAAACAACAAAGAGGTTACGCCGCTCCAACGCTTCGAGCATCTCCTGACCGCCCGCAGCGCCGGTCACCGCATCGCAAAGCGCCCCGCTGAGCCGGGTAAGGATGGCGGTTTGGAACAGAAAAGTCTGGGTCTCTTTCGATTCACGCGCCAGCACTTCCTCTAGCATAAAATCCATAATGAAACGATTGGTGCCCGCAAATTCCCGGATGAAATGATCCACATCGCTCCGTCCCTGCACCGAAAGCGCCGCCATCTGCAAGCCGGCAACCCAGCCCTCGGTCCGTTCCGCCAGCGCGGCAACCGCCCCGGCATCCAGGTGCAGTCCCATAAGGCCGTTGAGGAATTGCGTCGCCTCCTCCCCGGTGAAGCGCAAATCGGCAGCGCGCAGCTCGACGGTCTGGCCGCGCGCCCGCAAACGAGACAAAGGCAGCGGCGGATCCGAACGGCTCGCAATCACCAGATGAAAGGTCTTGGGGCAATACTCAAGAAGGAAAGCGACTTTCTCGTGTACGGCCTGACCGGTAATAAACTGGTAATCATCCAGCACCAGGACAACCTCAGAACCGGCAGCGTCCAGATCGTTGATCAGGCTGGTCAGAATGGCCTCGGGTGGCATCTGGGCCGCCATCAGTTGCGCGGCTTCATCCCCAACGGTGGAGTCAGCCTGGTGCAAAGCCGCCACCAGATAGTTTAGAAAGCGGCCGACCTGGTTGTCGGTCTTGTCCAGGGATAGCCAGGCCGCCACCATGCCAGAGCCGGCGATACAAAACGCGACCAGCGTCGTCTTGCCGAAACCGGCAGGAGCAGTGACCAGCGTAAGCGGCCCGCGCATCCCTTCCATCATTCGCGACTGAAGCCCGGGCCGTGCCACCAGCAGCGGGCGGACATAGGGCGGACGCAGTTTCGTGCGAATGAGTGCATCAGCCTTTTGCATCGGATTTCTGTCCATCAGCACAGTATAGCCAGTTTGCCGATCCGCACCACTCACCCGGCATCAAGAATAATTTGCACGTTTGCCAGGATCGGCCTACAATGTCTCTCCGTGCGCGGAGGACAAATATTGCCAGGGGAATTCATCATTAACCTGCGGTTCACCGGCGATTGGATGAAAATCCGCGCGAGCGCAAAAGGGATTAGGGACTGAGGGATTAGGGATTAGGGATTGGGCAGAATGCTCCAATCCCTAATTCCCTAATCCCCCAATCACTCATTCACTATTTTCAAGGAAGAAATAATGGACACAGCACCCGATCGGGGCATCAGTTTCAAACCGACGATTGAATTTCAAATCTCCTATTACGGCGTCGCCCTCTTGATGATGCTGTTTGGCGTCGGTTCCTCGGTATTGTTGTGGAACCTGCGCAATACACAGGGCGCAGGGCTCGCGTATGTGATCTGCTTCCTGTCCATCGTCGCAGGAATCTGGGTGGCCTATTGGGTCAGCGAACACCGGTTGACGCTATCCCCAGCGGGGATCGAGTTTCAATTGCCGTTTTTCAGCATAAGCTCCGGTTGGGAGAATGTCGCCGGCTTTGCCAGGGAAACGCATGCTCCGGTTATGCTTGTGCTAAAAGAGCCGGGAAACCGCAACGTCAACGGGATATTGGGCAGAGTGTCGGCGATGGCCATCCCCCCAGACCAGATACCGATATGGCGATTTATGAGGAGCCGCTTCTGGAACCGCTGGGGCGGCGACACCCTGACCCTTGCTATGATGGAATATCTGTCGCATGTGATCAAAATAGAAGAAAACGTCAAAAAATAGAACGGAATTCAACAGCACAGGAGGTGCGCGATGTCCAAATCTCGATCCGGGGAGACCTTGCTGCTCAAGCAGCCCACGGTGGGCGCCGGGTATGTGGCCTTCTTGTACGCCGGCGACCTGTGGATCGCCGACCGCGACGGGAGCAACCCGCGCCGGTTGACCGCCCATCCCGGCGAGAAGTCCACGCCGATGGCGTCGCCCGACGGGCAGTGGATCGCCTTTTCGGGCAACTACGACGGCAATGTGTGCGTGTACGTCGCGTCGCGCGACGGCGGCTCCCCGGTGCGCCTGACCTACCACCCCGGCGTTGACCGCATGCGCGGTTGGACGCCCGACGGCCAACACGTGCTCTTTGCCTCCGCGCGCAGTTCGGCGACGATGCGCTACAACCGCCTGTACACCGTGCCCGTCGCCGGCGGGTTCCCCGAACCGCTGCCGCTGCCGATGGCCGAACGCGGCGCATACTCGCCCGACGGGCGAAAAATCGCCTACACGCGCATCCCCGATCCATTCTGGTCGTGGAAAGGGTATCGCGGCGGCATGACGCCTGCAATCTGGCTCCTCGATCTGGCGACCTGCGACTACGAGGAAATTCCACACGAGAACGCCAGCGACACGTTCCCCTGCTGGATCGGCGACACGGTGTATTTTATCTCCGACCGCTGCGGCGTGATGAACCTCTTCGGCTACGACGCCGGAACCCGGGCCGTAACCCAACTCACCCACCACGACGACTTCGACATCCGCTCGCTGACCGCCGGCGATGGCCTCCTGGCTTACGAACAGGGCGGGCGCATCCATCTCTTCGACCCGGACAAGAAAAAGAGCAAAACGCTCCACATCCGCATCAACGCCGATCTGCCCCACACACGGGCGCGCTTTTTCAAGGCCGCCGGCGCCATTCGCAGCGCCGGGTTGTCGCCGACCGGGGCGCGGGCGGTCTTCGAGGTACGCGGCGAGATCGTCACGGCGCCGGCCAAAAAGGGCGACCTCCGCAACCTCACCCGGACGCCCGGCGCCTGCGAGCGCGATCCCGCCTGGTCGCCGGACGGGCAGCAGATCGCCTATTTCTCCGACGAACATGGCGAGTACGAACTGGTCATCGCCGATCAAACCGGGCTGAAAGAAAAAACCTTCATCCCATTGGGCAAAAAATCGTTCTTCTACAAGCCCACCTGGTCGCCCGACGGGAGCAAAATTGCCTACACCGACAAGGCGCTGAACCTGTACTTCATAGACCTGGCCGAGAAAAAGCCAACCCTCGTGGACACCGACAGCTACGATCACCCGTGGCGCAGCCTCAATCCGGCATGGTCGCCCGACGGCCAATGGATCGCCTACACCAAGCGGCTCCCCACGCACATCCATGCAGTCTTCCTTTATAATGTGTCAACCGCCGAGACTCATCAAATCACCGATGGCCTCAGCGACGCCACCTGGGCTTGCTTCAGCCCCGACGGCAAAGCCCTCTACTTCACCGCCAGCGCCAACTTCGGCCTGAACACCGGCTGGCTCGATATGTCGTCCTACGAGCGCCCGGAACGGCGCGGTCTCTACCTGGCCGTCCTCAGCAAAGACGATCCCTCCCCGCTGGCTCCCGAAAGCGACGAAGAGCCGGCAAAGAAAGAGGAACCGGGAGAAAATCAAGCGGAAGAAAAACAGGACAAAGAAGAAAAGAAAAAGAAAACCGTCGCGGTCAAGATTGATCTCGACGGGTTGGATCAGCGCATCCTGGCGCTGCCGGCGCCGGAACGCGAGTATGTAGCGCTACAGGCTGCCGAGAACAAGCTCTTCTACCTCGAGCTGCTGCCCAATCAGTGGGGATCGGCCAAGCCGCCGCTGTTCGCGCTGCACATCTACGACTTCAAAGAGCGCAAGGACGACATCGTTGTGGACAGGGTGCGCGGCTATTGGCTCAGCGCCGACGGCAAGAAGCTGCTTTATCAGGGCGAGAAAAACGGCGACTACGTCATCATCGAGACGGACAAAAAACCCGAACCGGGCAAAGGCAAACTGGCACTGGAGTCCCTGGAAGTCTACGTAGACCCGCGCGCCGAGTGGCGGCAGATGTTCGACGAGGTCTATCGCATCGAGCGCGACTATTTCTACGACGCCGCCATGCACGGCGTGGACTGGGACGCGGTGTGCGCCCGCTACCGCCCCTTCCTCGAACACGTCGGGCACCGCAGCGATTTGAATGGGCTCTTTGCCGAGATGATGGGCGAATTGCGAGCCGGCCACGTCTACGTCGCCGGCGGCGACGTGCCCGGCCCGACGCCGGTCAAATGCGGCCTGCTGGGCGCCGATTACGCGATCGTGGACGGCTATTACCGCATCCAACGCATCTACGCGGGGCAAAACTGGCACCCCGAGCTCCGCGCCCCGCTCACCGAACCGGGCGTCAACGTCGCGGTGGGCGACTACATCCTGGCCGTCAACGGGCGCCCGCTGCGCGCCCCGGCCAATCTCTACCAGCTGTTCGAGCAAACCGCCGAACGGCTGGTCGAACTCAAGGTGGGCGCCGCCCCCGACCTGTCGCAGGCGCGCTCGGTGACGGTCAAACCCATCGAAGACGAAACGGCGCTGCGCCACTGGGCCTGGGTGGAAGGCAATCGCAAGCGGGTGGCGGAACTCTCTGGCGGGAAAGTGGCCTACGTGTACATGGCCAACACGTCCCTGGAGGGCTACAACTCGTTCAATCGCTACTACTTCGCCCAACTCGACAAACAGGCCGTCGTGCTCGACGAACGCTTCAACGGCGGCGGCTCGGTGGCCGATTACATCATTGATATGCTCAGCCGCCCTTTGCTCTGCCACTGGGCCACCCGCGAAGGCGCCGTCTTCAACACCCCCCTCGCCTCAATTCCCGGCCCCAAAGCGATGATCATCAACGAGTACGCCGGATCGGGCGGCGATGCCATGCCGCTTTTCTTCCGCCGGCGCGGTCTCGGCAAGCTGGTGGGCAAACGCACCTGGGGCGGATTGATCGGCATCTTCGACTACCCGCCGCTGATGGACGGCGGCTTCGTCAGCGCGCCGCGCGTGGCGATTTTCAGCCCGGACAATGAATGGGAAGTGGAAAACGTCGGCGTCCCGCCGGACATCGAAGTGGAGATGACGCCTCGCGAGGTCATCGCCGGTCACGATTTGCAGCTCGAAAAGGCCGTCGAGATCGTCCTGGAAGAACTCCGGCAAAACCCGCCGCCGCCCGTCCAACGCCCGGCGCCCGCCAGGCGCGTCTAGCAAATTTCCATTTTGCGACAACCGTCCGTAGAGACGTTGCACTGCAACGTCTCTACGGCCTTTTCCATTGAAACAGATTCACATGCCGAAAACAGTTGCCGTCAACCTTGCCCCGTGCTATAATCTCGAAACCGGTACAGGCAGTACCGTAAAAACAACGTGAAGTGTGCTTTTCAATAGCCTGAGTGCAGAATTTCTTCAAGGTAATGCGGTTTGGAAACCAAAACGTTTATCCAAGACTATAAACCCACTCATTTTATGCTATTTGAGGTCCCTGTTGTGTATGATCTCTCAACCAGTCGTGCGGCATGCAACGCATCTGCGCCTGCCCAAGGGGCCGCCTTTTACCCTGGGTTCAGAAAAGAGGTTGAAATACTTTTTCAAAAGTGACAATAAGCATGCCCAACAAACAGGATAAAAACAAATGAACCTACCCGCTCACTACGACCCCAAGCCGTTGATTGCCGCAGCCCATGAAGCCTACCAACACGCCTACGCCCCCTACTCCAACTACCACGTCGGCGCCGCCGTCCTCTGTGACGACGGGCGCGTCTTCAGCGGCGGCAACGTCGAAAATGCCGTCTACCCGCTGTGCATTTGCGCCGAGCGCGTCGCCATCGCCACCGCCGTCGCCGCAGGCGCGCGGCGCATCGTGGCCCTGGCCGTGGTCACGCGCAACGGCGGGACGCCCTGCGGCTCCTGCCGCCAGGTCATGCGCGAATTCGGTACACCGGACATGCCGGTCTTCATCGCCGATGACGCCGGCCACTATCGCGTTTGCACCCTGGGCGACCTGCTCCCCGACAGCTTCTCGGCCACGGACCTGGACGAGGCAAAACACGAGTGATGAATTGAGAATTACGGATACCGGATTACGGATTACGGATCACCGATTACGAATTACAAAATGACTGAAATTCACGCCCCCCAACTGCGCAAGCGGCTCGATGACGTCCTTAAGCGCCAGCTCCCCACCATCACCTTTGTCGCCGGCGTCTACTATCTCTTTCTGGCCGCTATGCACGCGCGCCTGATCCCGGCCGCCATCAATCGCCCCTTGATCCAGTTGGCGCTGGTCTCGGCGCTGGTCTCGATGGGGCTGTGGATGGCGCTGCGCAAGTGGCCGCAGCAAGTCCAACGCGCGCACCCCGTCCTGAGCGGCCAGATCGGATTGGCGCTGTTCAATCACGTCACCCTCGTCCTGATCACCGGCGATCTGCGACAGACGACGCACCTCATGCTTTTGCTGATCGTTGCCGGGACGCTCACACTCTCCAGACGGTGGCTGAGCGTCCTGCTGCTCGTGATGGTAGGAAGCTGGCTGGTCATCACCCCCGGACCGGTTCACAGCGTCGAGTGGCGGCACTTCGGCTGGGCGCTGGTCTCGTCCGCCGGCGTCGCCCTCATCATTCACACGCTGCGCCGCCGGCTCTACGAACAGCTGGAGCAGGTGCAAGAACGCGACGAACAGCAACAGCGGGAGCAGAGGCAAAACACGCAACGGCTGGCGGCCAACCTCACCATTGGGAAACGGTTGTTTGCCGACGAAGACCTGGACGCGATGCTCACTCACACCGTTGAGACGCTCCGCAAAGAGTATGACTGCGGCTACGTCGGCATTATGCTGCTGGACCCCGACCGCAACGACCTCGTCGCGAAGGCCGGCACCGGCGACGCCGGACGGGCCGCCGTCATGCGCGGGACGCGCGTCAAGCTGGGACGCGGGCTCATCGGCTGGGTGGCGCAACATCACCGCCCGGTGCGGGTGGCCGATGCCGGCCACGACTCCCGGTTTGTCTCCTGGGACCTGATGCCCGACACGCGATCGGAGCTGACTTTGCCGCTGATGACCGACGAAGCCCTGGTGGGGGTGCTGGATATGCAGAGCCATCGCGTCAACCACTTCCAGGAAGTCGAAATGGCCGCGATGGAAATCCTCGCCCAGCAGATCACGCTCACCATCCAGAATCACCGGCTCCGCCAAAACGACAAACGCCGCCAACAGCTAAGCGAAGCGCTGTACAACATTGGGCGCGCGCTGGCCCGTCCGATGGGTCAGGAACAAGTGCTGGAGCTGATCTTGCACCAGCTGGCGACGATCATCCCCTACGATCGTGGGTCGGTTATGCTGCGCCAGGGAGATGGCATGGAAATGGTCGCCAAACGCGGATTTCCCAAGGACCAGAACGCTTCCGCGGAACGTGTGCCGATCCGCCCCGGCGACGTCTTCGACGAAATCCGCCGCACCCAGCGCCCACTGGTTCTCGCCGATGCCCTGCAACGTGCGGACTGGTTTCACCTGAGCAACATTCTGCCGGCGCGCAGTTGGGTCGGCATCCCCCTCATCCACAACGACGCCGTCATCGGTATGCTCTCATTGGCGCGCGAAATCCCCCTCCCCTACACCGAAGACGAAGTCGCTTTTGCCACCACCTTTGCCATCCAGGCCGCCATCGCGCTGGAAAAAGCCTACTTACACGACCAGGTCGAACGCCTCATCCACGAATCAGACACAACCCCCGCCTGACCCAACTCATGAATGCCCTGTTCTCTTACCATCGTGGTAAAATAGTGCCACCAATCCAATGCGAGCGGAAACAAGCCAGAGGAACAGAGAACGCAGAATACAAGACACAGAATGAAACGTGAAGCGTGAAGCGTGATCTATCCCACCACCAAAATTTTGGCTGACAACCACACGACTGACCACGCAACAATTCCCGCTCCGACTTTAGACTTTCAGACTTTATCAGGAGGAAGCCATGCCAGCAACAATTGTAATCGGTACCCAATGGGGAGACGAAGGGAAAGGCCGCATCGTGGATTATTTCGCGGCGCAAGCTGACATCGTCGCCCGCTTCAACGGCGGCGACAACGCAGGGCACACGGTCAAAGCCGAGGGGCTCGAATTAGGACTGCACCTGATCCCTTCCGGCATCCTGCGCGATTGCCTCTGCCTGATCGGGGCCGGGACGGTGGTCAATCCCCTCTCTTTGTTGGAAGAAATTGCCAAACTGCGCGCGCTCAACATAGACGTTTCACCCCAACACCTGAAGCTGGCCGCAGGCGCGCATCTGGTTCTGCCCACCCACAACGCGATGGACGGCGCATCCGAGACACAACGCGGGCGTGAAGCCATCGGCACGACCAAACGCGGCATCGGCCCGACGTATGCGGACAAGGCGGCGCGGCTGGGGCTGCGCGCCGGCCAGATGCGCGATCCCGGCGCCTTCGCCGAAGCGGTCGGCGCGCTGGTCGAAAATCACAACGACCGGCTGGTGCACCTCTACCACCGGGAAGCGCTGAACACCAACGAAGTCGTCGCCCAAATGCGCCATGCCGCCGAGCAACTGGCGCCGCATCTCGTGGACGGCGCATCGTTGGTGGGCGAAGCTCTGGCGCAGGGCAAGCATATCCTGTGCGAAGGCGCGCAGGGCACCCTCCTCGACCTTACCCTGGGCACCTACCCCTTCGTCACCAGCTCGTCGCCCATCAGCGGCGGCGCAATGACCGGGCTGGGCATCGGGCCGAAGGAAGTCACGCGAGTGGTCGGCATCGCCAAAGCCTACACGACGCGCGTCGGCGCCGGTCCCTTCCCCACCGAATTGCAGGACGCCCTGGGCGAGCAAATGCGTCAGGTCGGCGGCGAATACGGCGTCACCACCGGTCGCCCGCGCCGCTGCGGTTGGGCGGATACGGTCATTCTGCGCTATGCCGTGCAGGTCAACGGGCTGACCGACATCGCCCTGACCAAACTGGACGTTCTGAGCAAAATCCCCACCATCCAGCTTGCCGTCGCCTACGAATTGGACGGCGAACGCATCGAACGCTTCCCCGCCGAGTGGGGCGCCGACGCGCTGAGCCGCTGCCGGCCCATCTACGAAAAATTGCCCGGCTGGGAAGAAGACATCTCCGGGGCGCGCAGCCGCGAGGATCTGCCCCCCAACGCTCGCGCCTACGTGGATCGCGTCGAGGAGCTGGCTGGCGCCCCCATCACCTTTATCAGCGTCGGCCCCAAACGCGAGGCCATGATCATCCTCGAAAAATAGCCGCCCATCTATGATCAGCCAACTTGAAAGAACACACACTCGCCAATCGAAGGCTCTGCGTATGACCGGCCCCGTTATGCCCGACGGCGTCGTCACCTGGGCCGAAATCAATCTGGACGCCATCGCCAGCAACGTCCAGGCCATCCAACGCTTCGTGGGCGACGACGTCGAGATCATCGCCAGCGTCAAAGCCAACGCCTACGGCCACGGCCTGCGCCCGGTCGCGCGCGCGGCGCTGGAGGCCGGCGCCGCGCGGCTGGCCGTGCACCGGATTCAACCGGCCATCGCCCTGCGCGAAGCGGGCATCGAAGCGCCCATCCTCTTGATGGGCCACATCCCGCCCTCCGGGATCAGGCTGGTGTTGGAAAACCGGATCACCCCGACCATCGTCAACTGGAATGTGGCGCAGGCGCTCTCGGCGCAGGCCGAAGCGCCCGTCCTGGTTCACGTGAAGATTGACACCGGCATGAGCCGCTACGGATTGGACCCGGAGCAAGCGTTGGATTTCGTGCGCGACGTCGCCGCGCTGCCCAATCTGGTGGTCGAAGGGCTCTTCACGCACTTCGTCACCGCAGACGAAGCCAACTCGGATCCGGCCCACGAGCAGTTGCGGCGCTTCCTGGACATCCTGGCGGCGCTGCGCAGCGACGGCCACGAGATCCCCGTGCCGCACATCTGCAACAGCGCCGGACTCGTAACCATCCCGGAGGCGCACCTGGGCGCCGTGCGACCGGGACTGTTGATTTATGGTCTGGCGCCCTCCTCAGAGAGCGTCCCGCCGTTCGCCCTGCGCCGCGCGCTCACGCTCAAGAGCACCGTCACCCACCTGCGCACCCTGGCGCCGGGAACCGGCATCAGCTACGGGCGAACCTACATCACTCCGGACACGGCGCAGGTAGCGCTGGTCTCGCTGGGCTACGGCGACGGATACCCGCGCCTGCTCTCCAATCGCGGGTCGGTGCTCATCCACGGGCAGCGCGCGCCCATCCGCGGGCGCATCTGCATGGATCAGCTCGTCGTCGAGGTGTCGCACATCCCGGACGTCCGCGTCGGCGATGAAGTCGTCGCCATCGGGCAACAGGGCGACGACGAAATCACCGCAGAAGAAGTCGCCGTGTGGGCCGAAACCATCAACTACGAGATCGTCACCGGGCTGCTACCGCAGGTGGTGCGTGTCTATCGTCGCAACGGCCACTTCGCCGCGCCGGAAGAGGGGTTGGCGCAGTGGGCGAATTACCTGCGCGCGCTTTAGATCGTCCGGTATTTTGCCAACCCATGCGAATCACAACCAGACATCTGTGGATCGCCGTCGCCATCTTTGTCGCCGAAATCCTGATCGCGACCGTGTTCGCGGACATCAAGTTCGTCAGATCGTACCTCGGCGACTTTCTGGTGGTGATGTTGCTCTACCACCTGGTAAAAATCTTTCGCGACGCGCCGCCCTTGCCGCTTGCCGCCTTGATCTTCATCTTTGCTTGTAGCGTCGAGATAGCGCAGTATTTCCGCCTGGCCGACGCTTTGGGATTACGTCCCGGCAGTTTGGGCAGTATTCTCATCGGGACCAGCTTCAGTTGGGCCGATATTCTCGCCTATTTCCTGGGGTGCCTCACATCCTATCTGGCCGACGCATATCTGCTCTCCAAAACCAAATCCCAAAATCACAGTCCGCGAGAAAAGTGAGAAGGCGAGTGTGTGTGCGGGGGGTACCCGCACACACAATCACTCCCTTTTTAACCCTGCCGCACTCCATGCCAGCACGAAAATCATAGTTCACATGGCGGAGGTATAAGGAAGTGTTTGCGCGGGCGGGTA
>DAOUFX010000551.1:0-12681 GCA_034429675.1 Anaerolineae bacterium
CCTCCACCCCCAAATCTTGAGAAGATGCCGCAAAAGTCGTTTGATAAACCAGGAGGCAATATAAATGAGAACGTCACGAAAGTTTCGAGATACAAAATTGTGGAGTTTTGCAGGAGTCATTCTATTCACACTGATTTTCTTAGGAATGGCCCCGGTCCCGGTGATTTTGGCCGCAGGTGAACCGGGGACCGGCCCCGGCGGGGTGGGCGCAACGAATGGCAGTTCCGGCCTCCGTTTGTGGCTCAAATCCGGCGAAGGATTGTACACCGACATCAGTTGTGCGACTCCGGCGGCCACCGGCGAGCAACTTGCGTGTTGGGCCGATCAGAGTGGCAGCGGAAACGATGTGGTTCAAGCCGATCCGGCTTATCAACCGCGATATCTTTCTGCCAAGGCCGTTGAATTTGACACCGATGTTTTAAGCACAACCCATGATGTGCAGCTTTTTGCGACGGCATCGTCCGGGTTGAGCGCCATCGTCGTGTTTGACACAGGCGTCTATACAACGAACTCCGTCATACTCAATTACGGCGCTTCTGCCGGAACCACCACGAATAAAAACCTTGAGTTGGGTTACACTTTTGCTGCCAATGGCGATTTTGGTTTGCATCGTGGCGGTAACAACGCCACTTTGGCGAGCACTGCCGGGATCCGCAACGATCGGTTCGCAATCCTTAGCGCGCGGGTGTTCCCCACCGGCACGACTGCTTTGAATAGTATGAGCGTCTACTCGAACGGCGCGAAGTTATCGCTGTCCGTTAGCGGCACCGGTTGGTTGGTGGCGGGCAACTATCCGACCAATGCCGTGCCGTTAAATATCGGCGCGCGCTGCGATGGCAATCAGGGCGGGTGTGATCTGGTTGCCCCGGATGCTTTCCATCAGGGTCGCATCGCCGAAATCATCGTCTTTACACAGACTTTGAACAGCGCGCAGCACACTATCATCGCGAACTACCTGGCATCCAAATATGGAATCGCGCTGGCTCCTGGCGTCTCTAAGTACGCTAACATCTACACTTTAGGCGTCATTGGCATCGGAAAGGAAGCCGACGGGATTCATCAGGAATCGCGCGCTGCGGGGTTGATTTTGAGCAACGGCACTTTTCTGAAGGACAACGGCGACTACATCATGGTGGGGCATGATGTGAAAGAGAACTTGCTTACAAGCGCCTCTCTCCCGCCGGGAGTGGATTGGCGTTGGACGCGAATGTGGTATTACAAGAAAACCGATGTCGGGTCGAACGGCGGCTCGGTCACTATGAAATTCGACTTCAGTGATGCGGGGATAGATGAGACGCCCCATGGTTTGTATGTGCTTCTGGGGCGTCCTGGCCCTATTGGTAAGTTCCGCGTCGTTCAGACCAGCAGTTACATTGTGGGCGATCAAGTTATTTTTACCGACACGGCAGCCCTGAAGCTTAACTGGTTCTACACGTTGGGCAAGGTGTCCAATCTGGAATATTTTGCGGAGGACAGCAAGTATTCGCCGCGTATTGCTTATAACTTTGAGGATATTTCCGGGACGGGGATCCCGGTAACGTTCACAACGAACTTCAATGAAATGAGTGGCGCGGTTCCGCTGAATTTCATTTTCAATTTCTATGATCGCAATTACACAGATGTTTATGTGGCTACCAACGGTTTTCTTACGTTTTTGGACTTGCAATCGCCCGGCGTCGGCGTTCCCGTTGAAATTCCAACGGCGGATGTGCACGACGGCATCATTGCCGGATTGTGGAATGCCTATGACTTACGTTCAACCGGCAATGTGTACTATCAAACCATAGGATCAGCGCCTAACCGGCGTTTTATTTTGCAATATAACAACATCCCGATTTATGGCTCGCCGACGGTGACGTCCACTTTCCAAATCAAGCTGTTTGAGAGCTCCAACATCATCGAGGTGCATTATCTCGACGCGAACCCCAAGGAAGCCGATTACAACATGATCGGCATTGAAAATCATGCCGGCGACAAGGGTGTACAGTATTCTTATGCGGATGTGGAATTCGCCGGCATGGCCGTCCGCTATTCTCGCCCGTCGCTGTTGTTGGAAACGGCGGTGAATGATTTGACGCCGCGCGTGGGCTCACGCATCACTTACACTCTCGTGGTGCGCAGTAACTTGACCACAACGACCAGCGCCGCTGCCCTTGTTGAGACTTTGGACAGTGGCTTGCTTTTCGTCCCCAATGCTGTAACCGTGTCGCCAGCGCGATCATTCACGTCAAACTATCAAGGGCAGTCATTGACGCTTAGCAACTTCAACCTTGCTGCCGGCGAATGGCTTACGTTTACGGTGCCGGTTATGGTGGGGAGTTCGGTGGAGATTGGCACACAACTCTTTAGTGCGATAACGCTCTCTCATGCGGCGTTATCAGCGCCGCAAGTGAATGTTGAGAACGTTCTTCCTGATAATTGTTGGGTGAAAGTCAATAATGCGGCTGTGATTTATGACGCGGTACAGAAAGGCGTGGACGCCGCTGCGCCCGGCGACGTCGTGAAGATTGCCGGACATTGTTTGAACGTTGATACTTTTGCCGGTACCCAACAGCTTGCATATATCAGCAAAACTTTGACCCTGCGCGGCGGCTTTACGCCTTCCAATTGGACGACGCCTAATCCTTCATTGGAAACTACGTTGAATGCGCAAGGCCAGGGCCGGGTAGTGTTTGCCGTGTCGGGAATTGCGCTCAACCTTGAAAATTTGCACCTCATTCATGGCGACGCGACGCAGGGCGGCGGCGTTTCGCTGGGCGGCGGCGGCATTTACATAACCTCGTCCGTGCTCACCTTGAACAATGTCCAGGTCTACGAAAACATGGCCGAGCAAGGTGGCGGAATTTATGCTTACACCGGCACGCTCACTATAAACGATGGCGCTGTTTCTAACAATGTTGCGACGAACAACGGCGGCGGTATATACTTGCTAGACCAGCAGACCACGTTGTCCGGGATTTCGCTCATTGATAACACCCTCGATGCTTCTATAGGGCAGGGAGCTGGCATCTATGCGTTACGCGGAACCCTTGTGTTGACCGATGGTGTGTCGCTCGCGTCCAATGTGGGGACTCAATATGGCGGAGGCGCCTATCTGGAGAATTGTCACGCTACTTTTTATGACACCGCCGTGATTTCCAACACCGCCGGGCGCGGCGCCGGGATGAATGTCATTCAGTCTCAGTTAACTATCGGTGACGCCCGGTTCGAGCATAACGAATCATGGGCTCGCAGTGGATATGGCGGCGGCATCTATTTGTTTAACAGCCCGACTACCATTGTTGCCAGCAGTTTTATCTCCAACGTTGCCTCGAATAGCAGCGGCGGCGCCATTGCCGTTGACAATGCTGCGGTGACTCTGCGCAATAGCATGGTCATATCCAATGTGAGTCTCACCTACGGCGGCGGAATTTATGCAACAAATTCCGCCAGCGTCACGCTACGTAACAATGAAGTGTCGGATAACCGTAGTGTTTATGGGGCGGGATTGTATTTCAATGTGGGGCGTTTGACCGCTGCGGAAAACGTTTTTGCTTCAAACCACGTGGCCGGAAAGGGATATGGCGGTGGTTTGTGTCTATACAATACGGTTTCCTCTGTCATCTCCGACAATGTGTTTGTGGCAAACTCGTCATATCACGCCGGCGGCATTTTTATCACGGATGACAGTACTGCAGTCATTGCCCACAACCAGATTATCTCTAATATGGCGACCATCAACGGTGGTGGCATTTACGCTCGTCGCGGCGCCGTGAATATCTATGGCAATGAAATTACATCCAATATAGCTAACGGCAACGGCGCCGGAGTATTTCTTTCGTCCGGCGCTCCCAAGCTGTACTTGAATGCAATTCTTTCCAATACGGCCACAACGGATGGCGGCGGCGCTTATGTGGCGACCGCCGGCTCGGTGATTACGCAGAACACTTTCTCTGCTAACCATGCCGGCGGGTACGGCGGCGGGGTACGGGTTGCCAGCGATGACGATGCCGTGATCGGCGACAACCGCATCGTGTACAACGTTGCGACTTCTCAGGGCGGCGGGCTGTATATGTCGGGCAGCGATTTGACATGTACCGGGAATACGATTGAGTATAACCACGCCTCGGCAAATTCGAGTGAGGCCGGCGGTATCTTTGTGTCCGGCGGAGCGCCTGTCGTTGAGTACAACACGATTCGTTACAACACGACTGCCGGAAGGGGCGGCGGCGGCTATGTAACGGGCGTCAATGCGGCGGTTTTCCGGCACAATACCTTTGCTTCCAATTCTGCATCCAATACATCCAACAGCGGCGGCGGGTTATACGTTGCGGGTAGCGTGGCCCAGTTTGACTCTAATCAGGTTATCAGCAATACGGCTATGGGGTCCGGCGGCGGAGTCTACATGGACAACGCGACTAATATTACTTTCTTCAGAAATACTTTCGCGAATAACAGCGCGACGCTGTCCGGTGGCGCTATGTACATCTACCGTGGCACTTATCAACTCATCGAAAACACGGTGCGCAACAATTTCGCCGGTTACGCCTCCGATAGCGGCGCCGGCCTCTACTTGCGGAACTCCGGTTCTGCCGCAGTTAACCGCAATCTTATCGCCGACAACGTTGCACAAGGACAGGGCGGTGGAATTTATCTTAACGCCTGCTCTGCGATGGTTCTTGACGGCAATCGCATCCTTCGCAACACGGCCCAGGTTGGCGGCGCCGGTGTGCGACTGATTTTGAGTCACGCCCGTTTTTTGAACAATGTAGTGGCGGATAATGTTTTGGGCAGCGGCAATGGGAGCGGGATTTATTCGGAACAGTCAAATGCCAGTTTCCTACATACGACGGTGGCGCGCAATACCGGCGGTTCCAATATGGGCATTTATCATGCCCTCCCTTCAATTGGCGTGTATACGTTGCAGTTTACGGACACGATTTTGATCAGTCATACCATTGGCATTTCCGTTGCGAAGAACTCCACCGCCATCATGAACGCAACGTTGTGGGGAAATACCATAGATTGGGGAGGATCGGGCTCGATTGTCCGCATTGCCCCCAATGTCTACGGTAATCCGGATTTTGTGAACCCCAATGCCGGCGACTATCGTATCGGCATCAATTCGTCCGCCACCGACGCCGGCATTGACAGCGGCGTTCTCTGGGATATGGAAGGCGAGCCGCGCCCTGTTGGCGATCGTTATGATCTGGGCGCGGATGAATATGGCGGGCGCTGTCACGCCCGCTTGAACAACAACTCGACGTTGTATATGTCCGTCCAGGATGCCGTCAATGCCAGCTCAAGCCCCAACGATGTCATTAAAGTGGCCGGCGTCTGCGCCGGGGTGCAAAGTATTGGCGGAGTCACGCAGACGGTTTATTTGAATAAGTCCCTCACCATCCAGGGCGGATATACGCTGACCCATTGGACTTCTTCGAACCCGACGTTGTATCCGACGACTCTGGACGCGCAAGGGAAAGGCCGGGTGCTCTACGTCACGGGCGGCGTCAGCGTAACGGTCAAAGATATCAACATTACCGGCGGTGAAGCCGCTCTTGGCGGCGGCGCCGACTCCGGCGGCGGCGTGTATGTGAACAACGCTACGCTGACGTTGCAGCACGCGGAGGTTTTTAGCAACACGGCAGCTAACGGCGGCGGCGTTTATCTGTATCAGGGCAATAGTTCAAAACTGTTCCTGAACACGATCCGCGATAACGTCGCCACCTCTGGCGGCGGGGTGTACTGGAATCAGAGCACGGCGCAGGCTGAGGCCAACCAGGTTTTCCTGAACACGGCCGATCGCGGCGGCGGTTTTTACTTGAGTTCCAGCAGCGCTCGCCTTGCCAACAACGTGATTGTTGACAATACAGCGACGAATCAGGGCAGTGGCGTGTACATTCAGGGCGCTGCCCCCACGTTGCTGCATCTGACCGTCGCGCGCAATACCGGCGGCGAGGGCAGCGGCTTGCATCTGGCCGGCAGCAGCACTGCGCGCATCACCAACACGGTGATGGTGGACCATAACGTCGGCGTCGTGGTCGAATCGGGCAGCTCCGCTCTGTTGAATGCGACGTACTGGGGGAATGGCGCCTGGGCGAACGGCGTCAATTGGTCGGGATCGGGTACTGTCACACACCAAAACGACTACTCTTCCGGCGACCCGGCCTTTGTCGCGCCGGACGACCAGGATTATCACATCGGCGAGACATCCGCGTTGCTTAACGTGGGAGTTGCCACGGACGTCGTGGCGGATATGGACGGCTTCGCCCGCGATCGCTCGCCTGACCTGGGCGCCGACGAATACCGTACCTGTTGGGCGCGGTTGAACAACACGTCCACCGATTATCCGTCGGTTCAGGAGGCCGTAGACGCCAGCACGCAGGCCACGGACATAGTGAAGGTGGCCGGATATTGTTCGAGCGTTTTTACACGGCCTCGGAATGATACCGTGACAACCGGTGTGGTCTCGCAGGTGGCCTATCTGAACAAAACGCTGACTATTCAGGGCGGTTACACCGCGACCAACTTCACCACGCCTTACCCGGCCTTGCAGCCCACGACGTTGGATCCGCTCGGCGCCGGCCGCGCCGTTTATGTGACCGGCAACGTTCACCCCACCTTGATCGGGCTTCATCTCACCGGCGGTAACGCTGCCGGCCTGGGCGGTTATGCCACGGGCAACGCCGGCGGCGGCCTGTACGTCGCTACCGGTTCGGTGACTGTGGACGGCTGCCAGATCTACCTCAACACAGCCGACGTGGGCAGCGGCGCACACGTTTATCTGGGGAGCCTGCTTTTACGCAATACGCTCGTCGCCGACAATCATTCGCTTCAGCCCGGCGGAGCCGTTCACGCTTGGGATGCGACCTTGCGCGGCATTCACACCACGTTAGCGCAGAACGCCGATACCGGGATCTATCTGGAGAATACCAGCGCGGCGTTTATGACCAACACCATTTTGATCAGTCATTCGCTGGGCATTGATGTCGCCAACAGTTCGGCAAGTTTCCTGGCGACGTTGTGGGGGAATAATACGGATTGGGATACGGGCAACGCCAACATCCAGACCTCTGCCGATCACTGGGGCAATCCTGCTTTTGTGGACCCGTCTGCGCTCGACTACCACATCCGTTTTGGTTCCGCCGCCATTGATCGCGGCGTAGACGCCGGCGTGACCCTCGACGGCGATTTTGAGTCGCGCCCCACCGGCGCCGGGTATGATCTTGGCGCCGACGAGTTCCCGGAGGCTTTCATTGTGACCAAGAGGGCAACCCCACCTCTGGCGCTGTCGGGAGAGAATATCACCTATACGATTTCTATCACGAATACCGGACATACGTATCTGGAGTTGACGGTGATGGATCGTATGCCCGATCATATGATCCCGACCGGCGATCTGTTCTGGTCGGTTGATCTGGAGCCGGGTGAAGTATGGTTGCAGCAACTGATGGGGAATGTGGAGCTGGGTTATCTCGGCTTCTTAACGAATACGGTGATGGTCACGTCCACCACCGGGATTACCGCGCAGGATACCTGTTTGGCGGAAGTGAGCACGAACGCCAATCTGGGAATCCTCAAGACGGCTTCGGCCTCAACGATCTCTTCCGGCGAACGTCTGACGTACACGCTGTCTTACGTCAACGATGGCCCCAGCCCCACCACCGGCGTCAGGATCACCGATGTCGTTCCCACGGCGTTGCAAAATGTTCAGATTGCATCGAGCCGCTTTATCACGCCGGTGGGCGGCATCAACTACGCCTGGGATATCGGGAATTTGCCGATGGGGTCGGGCGGAATCATCACGATCTCCGGCGTGGTTGCTAACGGTCTGGTCAGCGGTACGGTCATCGCCAACTCGGCCTCCATCGCCGGGATGATTGTGGACGGCGATCCTTACAACAACTATACCGGCCCGGTCAATGTGATGGTGGTGGTGCCCAACGTTCCTCCTGTAGCCATGGATGATACGACGACTGTGGCAGAGGACACGCCGACGGTGCTCAATGTGCTGAGCAACGATACCGACGCCAATGGCGACACGCTCCATCTCGTTTCTGTCAGCGCGCCGGCGCACGGCCAGGCCACGCTCAACACGACAACAACGATACTCTATACGCCCACCTTGAATTACAACGGCCCCGATACGTTCACCTATGTGGTCAGCGACGGCGCCGCTACCGACTCCGCGACGGTGAATCTGACGGTGCTTGCCGTCAACGATCCGCCTGTTGCCGTAGGCGATGCTTACTCGACCACGCGCAATGCTCCGTTGAGCGTTCCGGCTCCTGGCGTCTTGGGCAATGACTCGGACCCTGAGGGCAGCACTCTGGCTGCCTTTAAGGAGACTAACCCGGCCAGCGGCTCGCTGATTTTCCTGACCACCGGCGCGTTCACCTACACCCCGGCTTTCAATTTCGTCGGCGTCGTGAGCTTCACGTACCGTGTTTTCGATGGCGGGGCGACTTCTCCTGTCGCCACCGTGGTTATCACGGTGGCTTTCGATAACGATGCTCCGGTTGCCCAGAACGACTACTACTACGCCTTGTTCGATACACCCCGCACGATCGCTGCGCCGGGTGTGCTGAAGAATGACACGGATGCAAACAGCGATACGCTGACCGCCATCCTCGATGCCGCTCCGGCGGAGGGCAGCGTGTCCCTCGTTTCCAACGGCGCCTTTGTTTTCACACCGACCACCGGCTTCGAGGGCGTGACGAGCTTCACGTATCACGCCGATGACACCTGGGATGTTTCCAATGTCGCGACGGTCTACATCACCGTGACTGCCGGGAATGTGCCGCCGACGGCGGAGGACGATGACTATGTGGTTTCGGAAGACACGGCGCTCGTGATTGCGCCGCTGCAAGGCGTGCTGGCTAACGATGAAGATCTGAATGGGGACCCGTTGATCGCGACTGTGCAGCTCAGTCCGACGCACGGCGTGTTGACGTTGCGCCCCGACGGTTCGTTGCTTTACACGCCCACACTGAATTTCAACGGCGCAGATTCTTTCACCTATTATGCCTACGATGGCGTTGATCTTTCCAATGCGGCGACGGCGCATATCACGGTGTTGCCCGTCAATGACCCGCCGGTGTTCACCAGCCTCCCTGTGGAGACGGCTGTGATGGATCAACTTTATACCTACACTATCACGACCAGCGATCCTGATGGCGATACGTTGACGATGACGGCGATAACCTTGCCAGGGTGGCTCACTCTGACCACCGGTACACCGGCAACGCTTAGCGGCACGCCATCCGCGTCCGACGTTGGCGACCATGCCGTTGTGCTGGAGGTCAGCGACGGAATTGACGATCCGGTGCGGCAGTCTTTCACTATTACGGTTTCAGAAACGGGGGAAAATAATAACGTCTATTTGCCTCTCGTGATGCGCCAGATATAGGGTAGAATAGGGGGACGGCCAGGGTTTCGCGACCCTGGCCGTCCCTTGCTGTTCTGAAAGGAGTTTCAATGTCAAAAAAGATAGGATGGATGAGGACAAAACTTTTCGGTTGGGGGATGCTTTTGCTGCTGGCTGCCTGCGCTGCGCCGGCTGCGCCGCCTCAGGCCGAGCCTCCGGTTCCAACCCGTGGGCTTTCCGTGACGGCGTTGACGCCCACGCCCGCTTCCGTGACGTCTGCGCTGGCTGCGCCGGCGGCAGCGCAGGGAGCGCCGCCGGCTGTGGGGATGTTCGATGCGCCGACGCCTACCGCTTTACCGGCGGCTACACCGGTGGCGGTTGCAACGCTGACCGCGTACACCGTGCAGCCCAATGATACGTTGTTCGGGCTCGCCGTTGAATTTTCTGTGCCGATCGCGGCGCTACAATTGCAGAACAATCTGGGTAATTCCACATTGTTGCACGTTGGCGACGGGCTGGTTATCCCGCCGCCGGTGGGGTGGGAGGGCGCCTCGCCTTTCTGGGTGGTTCACGAAGTGACCGAGGGCGAGATTCTCACGACGATCGCCGAAGACCACGGTCTGGATGTCGCCACATTGCAAGGCGTTAATGGATTGGCGGACGCTGATCTGCTTTCGATTGGGCAAGCGCTGATTTTGCCGCTGGATGCGCCGATCGAAGCGGTGGTCGCGGAGAACCATCCCACGCCGGCCCCTTTGCCGACGGCTACTGCTGCGCCGGCGGTAGAAGAGCCCGCCGCCGCAGTGGCGTCTGCCGCTACCATCGCCACGCTTCCCGGCGAGGCGGCGGTCGTGGCGGTCACTTCAGAACCTACGCCCGTCCCGCTTCCCGTCGCCCCTGCCGGGCCGGTGGACGCCGCTGCGCTGCCCTCTGAGGTTTTTCGCCTGATCAATGTGCAGCGCGCCGCTTACGGTCTGCCCGCGTTAGCCTGGAATGCGACGCTGGCCTCTGCCGCGCAATTGCACGCCGACGACTGTTACGCGCGCGGCTGGTGTGGTCACACCGGTTCTGATGGCACAACCATGAAACAACGGATTATCCGGGCGGGATACAGCCCGGTGCGCTGGTCCGAATGCTGGGCGTGGTACGGCACCGCCGAAGCCGCTGTCGCGGCGTGGATGGACGAAGTCCCACCGAATGACCCGCATCGCCGGACGCTCCTCAGCACGTGGTTGACCGAGGTGGGCGTCGGGGTGGTCCCCGGCAACGGATTCGGCTACTACTTCATTGCGGACTTCGGCATGCCGTAGTCTCTCTTCCTCGAAAATAGCCCAACTAACGCGGCAAGGAATAAAAAAGGTGTTTTTTCGTGCGGGACATCCCTGCACGAAAAAACACCTTTTTTTCTTCTGGCTTGCGACGTTTGACTTTGGACTTCCGACTATCCGTTACCCCACCTGAAAAGCGTTTCGGTTCTTAGCCAGCGGGACGTTGGCCGGTTTGGCGGCCGGTTGGCCAACAACGCCATACTTGTTCTTCAGGAATTCGTCGGCGGGCTGCTTGAGCATGTGATGCAGAAGCAGGTCGCGCCGGTTTTTTATGAAGGGCAGCGTGCACCGATCCTCCAAAACCGGCGAGAGGTACGACGCCGGGCGGTAGCGCAGCGGTTCTTCGCCGGGGCCGAGCGCTTTTTGTAGAACCTCGGGATTGGGCGGCGCCGGGAGCCGTCCGAATTCGCCGCGTAACAGCATCTTGAATTCGTTGGATACGATCGCATAGCGTCCCATCATCACGTTGAACGTCGCCTGTGATCCCACAATCTGGCTGGTGGGGGTGACCAGTGGGACGTACCCCACGTCGGCCCGCACCACCGGCACTTCTTCCAGGATTTTGTCCAGCATATCGAGCTTTCCCATCGCTTGAAGCTGGCTTTGCAGATTCGTGTACATTCCTCCCGGAATTTGCGACTCGAACACTTCATCCTTCGACTCCGGATAACTCAGCTCGCGCATCAGTTCGTGCATCTTCTGCAGAGCTGCCGGATACTGCGCCGGGTCGCCTTTTTCGATCAACCGCGCAATGCTCTTCACTTTGGCGCGGTCAATATCTTTGTAGTGAATGGGGCGGCGTTGCGTGTAGGCGGGAATGTGCGGGCGCAGTTCTTCGTAGATCTTGAACAGCTTCTCTTGAATTTTCAGGATAAGATTCTTGTTCACGTGATGCCGGATTCCCAGCGCTTCGGCGAAAGTGACCATCAATTCGATCGGCGGGTGTGAGGTTCCCCCGGCAAACGGCGTGATGGCCGTGTCTATGGCGTCAATCCCGGCGTGCATGGCGATGACGGCGTTGAGCGTGGCGACGCCGGTGGTGGTATGGCTATGGAAGACGACGGGGATGCGCAATTTTTGCTTGAGTTCGCGGCAGAGGATCGCGTTTTCGGCGGGCCGCAACAACCCGGCCATGTCTTTGATTGCAATCTGGTCTGCCCCTTCTTCCTGAAAATAAAGCGCCAGCCTGACGAAGTAATCGGTCGTGTGCACGGGACTGGTGGTGTAGGAGATGGCTGCTTCGGCTTTGCCGCCGTAAGCCTTGGTGGCCAACAACGCAATTTGCATATTGCGCAGGTCGTTGAGTGCGTCGAAAATGCGAATCAAGCCGGTGCCGGAGCGCACCGCTTCTTTGATGAAAGCGATGACCAGATCATCGGGAAATGGTTGGTATGCGAAAAGGTTTTGACCCCGCAACAGTGTGCGAATTCTGTGAGGATCGCCAACGACCTGGGCAAAGCGATCCAGCCGTTCCCACGGATCCTCGTTCAGGAATCGGACGCAGCTATCCAAAACCGCGCCGCCCCAAAGTTCCAGAGCCGAAAACCCCGCGTCGTCCAACATGCTCAGGACTTCGAGCGCCTGGCGCGTGGTCATGCGTGTTGCAGCGATGCTTTGTTGTCCATCACGCAATGTGAGGTCAACGAAGTTTACGCTTTTTGCCATTTTATTCCCTCCAAAATATAGTGGATACGGTTCAGCGCCGCCTGGTTGACAAAGTGAGACCCACCAGTAGGGTGGCGGGTCTCATTAAGTTGGCCTTAGTGTAACAAGGTGCTGTTGCCGATGACAGTGCTATTTGTCATCAATTCGCCTTGTTTAAACCGGTTATCCGGCTCAGGCTTCATCTTGCCGGGTGGATTATACCATAGCCATTCATGTGGTCGAAGCGTGTTGACAAATTTTTCGTTCAGGCTACGTTTATTGAGAGTAACTACACCGCCGTTATCTCTCATACTACATGTCAGAGATATCAAGGGTTTTTCGCGGGCGGGTACCCCCGCCCGC
>DAOUFX010000552.1:0-24058 GCA_034429675.1 Anaerolineae bacterium
CGCCCCCCCCCTTTGTTAGAGCGTAAACTGGCGCAGAATTTGTTCTAACCGGATGGGGTCACGGCCCAGATAACGCGCCAGGTAACGGCCTGCCTCCAAATAGAATTCCCGGCGTGTGTTCTCCGGCTGTAACTGCGCTGCACGTTGTAACGCCATGGGGATCAATTCGTCCGCGGGGACATCGCGATTTTCGAGGATGGCGCGCATAAAATCCGGCGCCTGCGTGATTTGTCGCACTTCATCTTTGTCGCATACGGTGATGCGATACAAAACCATCGGCGGCTGCGGCGGCAACCCGTAGTGATAACCGGCGGGGTCGCAATAGCCCACCGCCGCCACCGAAATTTCTACCGGGATGGACCGGTTTTCGCGTTGGTCGCGGATGATCTCTTCATCGCTCTCGTCAATGCTGACCGCCAAATTTTTCAGAAAAGGATCGTCTTGCAGACAGATGTTATAGACCAGACCGATAAGATGGGCGTGTTCCTGCTGGATCGGCGCGCGCACAAAGGTGCCGAATGTGGGGACGTCCGGTTCAGGGATGCGCGATGCGACGACGAACCCACGGATGTCGGCGCGCAGCACTTTGCCGATGCTGATGGTCTTTTCTTTGTTTGCCATATTCGTTAGCCTCTTTTGGGATTAGCGTTTCCCCAGGTACGATTTTTGGATAGATTTATCGGATGGGCGCACGATGACACCGTTTTCCATCAATTGCCGTTGGATCAGGTCCTCCAAAGTTGCCTTGTCGTGGGTCGTTACCAGCGCCTCCTCGTGAGCGCGGGCCAGCGCATAGGGGTAGCCGTTCAGCACACGCGATTGGTGCAACAAGGCAGCGTGAAGCACCTGTACCAGCTCGTCCTCCTGCGCCGCCCAGTCGGAAAGCTCAACCCGCGCAATGGCTGTATGATGGGGAGTTCCTACATTTATATAACAGAACCAGATTTCATTGCCCTTCGCGGCATGCAGCCGGTTGGTAGGAGACACCCGTTTGAACCACGCCGAGCGCTCGCCCGGCTTCAAGAATTCCGTCATGACCCGATAATCGCTCAAATACTGCATGGGAGTCGCCTGCAACTGCTCACGCAGTTTCTCCGGCGGAATCTGGAGGGCCCAGAGTAAGTCCAAGAGCGAGCGCCCCCCAGGGCGATCCACGTACCCCACCGCTACAGACCGCGAATGCCGCAGGCGCGTCAACGCATCCTGGTAACGCTGAAACGCGGCGGAGACTTCATTGCCGCGTTCCGGGTAAGTCCACAGCAATGGCCCATCGGTCAAAGCAAAACAGGCTTTCGGCGCCAGACGTTGTTCCCGATCGGCCAGCCCGGCCAACCAAAGCATCTCCTGCACCATGCGCTCACGGTTCACATCGGTAGAAGTGATGGTGTACCCCTGACGATCGTAGACCTCGTCGTCCCGGTAATGCAGCGTGGCGTCCGTTTCATGGATGGGGGTGCTGCCGTCATAACGGAAAATAAGTCCCCCGACTTGAATCAAATAGTACAAGATGGCGGCATGATGATCGGGGAAAATCTGGGAACCATCCACCGCAATAAGCGTCACGCCACGATCCGGCCCCAGTGCCACCTGAAAACGCGCATCGAGCGGCGCATCCGTGACCGGCCAGGCGCCGTCCCAATCAGACTGCGGGGTGTCCAGTTGGGCCAGACGCGCGCGCACTTCGGCGGCGGAGGGCGCCGCCGCCAGCCATTGTTGCGCGATGTAGGTATTGGCGGTGAACTGCTGTTGTTTCTGTTGGGCGAACTGGCTCAACGCTTCAATGGATTCTTTCAGACGTTCGAGATGTAACATGCCCACCCTTCTCTCAGAAAAACTTTGAAATCTCGCCTTAGTAGCATACTCCGATTATAACCGAGGCCGTGCGAGAAACAAACTCCCGCTTCGGCAAAACCTTTTGTTACAACTCCATAACTCATTTATCCCAAATTTTCCCCATTCCGTTACAGGAATTTGGGATTTCTCTATTGCATTCATAGGGGTTGTATTGTATAATGTGGGAGATTGTGGGAAATTGTGGGGCATTGTGGGGGATTTTCCCTCAGTTGTCCCTTTTTTTTACAATACAAGTGGGAGAAAACCAAAAAACCATGTTTCTGGGGCAATACACCTACACACTTGATAGCAAAGGAAGGATCACACTTCCGTCACGCTTTCGCGATGATCTTCCGGACAGCGTGGTGGTGACTCGTGGTCTGGACCGCTGTCTCACGCTCTATCCACTGGATGTATGGGATGAAATTGCCCAGAAAGTTAATGCTTTGCCGATCACAGATCCTCGTGGCCGCGCTTTGCGGCGCGTGTTCTTTGCCGATGCCACCAATGTAGAGTTGGACCGTCAGGGGCGCATTTTGTTGCCGGAACGGTTGCGTGAATATGCCGGGTTAGATCCATCCACCGATGTCATCATAGTGGGGCTTGATCGCTTCTTGGAACTATGGAGTCAACAACGTTGGGAACAGGAAAATGCCCATCAAATGGAGGTCATGGATGAGGATCCGGCGCTATGGGAGAATTTGCAGATCTAACCACCGGTGAGCATCGGCACATTCCCGTGCTTTTGAATGAAGTGCTGCTGGGGTTGGCCGTCCAACCAGGCGGGCGTTATGTGGATGCGACCGTGGGTGGCGGCGGACACGCAACAGCAATTCTGGAAGCCGCTTCTCCTGATGGGAGACTCCTGGGATTGGATTGCGACCCCGAAGCGGCGGCGCGAGCGGCCAACCGGTTATCGACCTTTGGCGAACGCGCACAGGTTGTGCACGCTTCCTATAACCGGTTACAAGAAGTAGCCGAAGCCGCCGCGTGGCTTCCTTTAGATGGTGTGCTCTTTGACTTGGGATTCTCGTCGTGGCAGATAGACGCTCCGGAACGGGGCTTTGCCTTTCGGCTGGATGGCCCGCTGGATATGCGTTTCGACACAAGCCGGTCAGGGCCCTCTGCCGCTGACCTGGTCAATGCTCTGCCCGAATTTGAATTGGAGGAACTTCTCCGGCAATACGGCGAAGAAACGCGCAGCCGGCGTATCGCCCGGGCGATTGTGGCAGCGCGACCGATTACGACAACGCAACGCCTGGCAGAAGTGATTCTCAATGCGTTGGGGCGCGGCAAGCGGGAGCCGCTTCATCCCGCCACTCGAACTTTTCAAGCTTTGCGTATCGCGGTTAATCGAGAATTGGATGTGCTGACGGCGGCTCTGCCGCAAGCGGTGGCAGCCCTGCGCCCCGGTGGACGGCTGGCCGTCATCACCTTTCATTCTTTGGAAGATCGCATCGTGAAACATTTCTTCAAACAGGAAGCGCGTGGGTGTGTCTGCCCGCCGGAAGCGCCTGTTTGTACCTGTGGACGGCAGCCGGCGCTCAAAATTATCACGCAAAAGGCACAGCTTCCCTCCGCAGAAGAAATGGCGGCCAACCCACGCAGCCGAAGCGCAAAACTGCGGGTGGCCGAGAAGCGATGAGCGAATCCGCACCACGCGCTAGATAAACGAGGAATTTATGAGCGTCGTATGGCAACAGAGAACACACGGCATTCAGCGCCGCAAACAGCAGGTAAGCTATATGCTAACCCGCGTCTTTTTTGTGGTATTGATTGTGGTGACCACGCTGGCAGCGGCATACCTGACCCTGGTGGCGGCAAATGTGCGCACATCGCGGGATATTTGGGCCATAGAACAGGAGGTAGTCGAGGTTCAGCGGCAGAGTCAGGCGCTGCAAGTTGAAATCACGCACTTCAGTTCAATCCCGGTTTTACAGGAGCGTTCGGTCAAACTGGGATTTCAACCGGCAAAATCTGTAGATTATATGACCGTAGGAGCGCCTTGAGATGTTGCGAGGTCCAGACGTTCGCTTACGCTTGATCACTGCCCTTCTGATCGCAGTCTTGTTGCCGATCCTGGGGCAGCTATTGCGTTTGCAGATTCTCGAACATAGCCGCTATCACACGGATGTGGAAGCGTTGGTGCGGCGGCAGTATGCGTTACCTGAATCCCCATGGGGCGTGATTTTGGATCGCAATGGGGATTTGTTGGTCGGCAACGTGCCGGTCTACGACATCGGCGCCGAGATCAACATGGTACAAGATCCGGAAGTGGCCGCCATCAAGTTAGCGACATTGCTCAATCAACCCAAGGAGACGTTGCGCGAGTTGTTGACCATGCCCGACAATACCACCACCCTGGTCTGGCGCGCTTTGGCCAACGGAGTTTCGGTAGAGACCGCCGAGGAAATCGAGAAATTGGATTGGCCCTGGATTACGATGACGCCGACCTGGCAGCGTTTTTACGCCGAAGGAGCGTTGGCGGCGCACACCCTGGGGTTTGTCAACGAAGATGGCCTGGGCTATGGCGTCGAGGCTTTCCAGCAGCGCTTCTTGCGGGGCGAGTCGGTGCAGCGGATAGGGTTTGTCAGCGGCGACGCCAGCCCCTTGCCGAATGAGATCGCAGCAGGAAATATGATCCCGTACCCCGGGACAGACCTGCGGTTGACGATAGATCGCACGATGCAGGCCTTTGTGGAAGGGGAACTGGACAAAGCGCTCGTCGAGTACAACGCTACGGGCGGGACGATTCTGGTGCTGAACGTCAAAACCGGCGAAATCCTGGCGATTGCCAGCCGTCCGGCCTACGAACCGTATCGCTACCCGGAATACGCCGCCGATAACAAAGAAAGCGCTTTCAGCGATCCGGCGGTCAGCGTGCTCTACGAGCCGGGGTCGGTGTTCAAGGTCGTGACCGTCGCAGCGGCGTTGGATTCGGGCAAGGCCACGCTCGACTGGTCGTATGGCGATCAGGGCGCGGTGGAATATGGCGGCGTTACGGTGCGCAACTCGGATCGCGCCGCTTACGGCCAGCAGAATTTGCAAGGCATTCTGGATTACTCGCTGAACGTAGGCGCGGCGACTCTGTCCACCCGGGCGATGGGGCCGGAAATATTCTTTAACTACGTGCGCGCTTTTGGATTCGGGCGCACGACCGGCATCGAAGTCGTGGGCGAAGCCTCCGGTTACGTTCACATGCCCACCGACTGGGACTGGTCTGACAGTTACCTGGCGACCAACTCTTTCGGACAGGGCATCGCGGTGACGCCTTTGCAAATGGCGGCGGCGGTCGCGGCCATCGCCAACGACGGCGTGATGATGCAACCGCACGTGATCGCCGAGCGGCGTTACGCAGATGGGCGCAGCGTGACGATTCCGCCGCGCTCGATCGGACAGCCGATTTCGGCGGACACAGCGCACGCCGTTTCTGAGCTGATGGCGCGCGCCGTCGAACGCGTGGTGGAGGATGCGCAAGTTCCCGGCTATCGCATCGCCGGCAAGTCTGGGACCGCCCAAATTCCGACGACCGGCGGCTACGAGCCGGACGCCGTCATCGGTTCCTTTGTTGGCTTCGGGCCGTTGCCTGATCCCGAAGTGTTGATTTTGGTGAAAATTGATCGGCCAGAGGTGCCGGCGGCAATGCGTTGGGGCCTTTACACCGCCGTTCCGGTCTTTCAACGGGTGGCAGAAAAGGCATTTGTATTGATGGGCATTCCGCCTTCAGATTTGAAGGTCGGCCCTTGAGTGGAGACTCCAGAAGGTCTATGACCAGACAACTCACACTAGCAGATTTCATCGAGGGTATTGGCGGCTGGCATCCAGAAGGTATGGAGATGCCAGTTTGTCCTATTTTAGACTCGCGCAAAGCCGGGCCGGGAACGCTATTCTGCGCCTTCAAAGGCGAGCAGGTAGATGGGCACGATTACGTGGCCGACGCCCTCGCCCGTGGCGCGGTCGCAGCTCTGGTCGAGCGCGATGTCGCGGTGGATGCAAGCAAACTGGATATGCGGGCATCAACGCATCCTGAGAACCTTGCCACGCCGGTGTTGATTCAGGTTCCGAACGTCTTGCAGGCCTTGCAGGCTACGGCGCGTTCCTGGCGGACGCAACTGTCGCCGCGCGTGGTCGCGATCACCGGCAGCGTGGGCAAAACGACGACCAAAGAGCTGGTGACACGGGTGCTGGAGAACCGCTACCGGGTGTTGTCCAGCAGCGGCTCTTACAACAACGAGATCGGGCTGCCGTTGACGCTGCTGCAGCTGACGAGCGATCACGAGCGCGTAGTGTTGGAAATGGGCATGTACGTCCGCGGCGACATCAAACTTTTGGCTGACATAGGGCGCCCGCACGTGGGCATCATCACCAACGTGGAGCCGGTCCACACGGAGCGCGCCGGCAGCATCGAAAACGTCGCGTTGGGCAAGCAGGAGTTGGTCGAGGCGCTGCCGCCGGCGCCGGATGGCGTCGCCATCCTCAACTACGACGACCGTCGGGTGCGGGCAATGGCCGAACACACGCAGGCGAAAGTATTTTTCTACGGGCTCTCTCCCCAGGCCGATTTGTGGGCCGACGAGGTCGAAAGTCTGGGGCTGGAAGGGATTCGAGTACATTTACACTACGGACAGGATCAACTTTACATCAAAGTGCCGCTGTTGGGCCGGCACAGCGCGCAAACGGTGCTCCGCGCCGCCGCCGCAGGGTTGGTGGAAGGGCTGGACTGGCAGGACATCATCGAAGGGTTGCGCGCGCCGGCGACGCAGTTGCGCTTGATGGCGGTGCCCGGCCCGCACGATTCGCTGATCCTGGACGACACCTACAACGCCAGCCCGCCTTCGGTCTTGGCGGCGCTGAATTTGATGAAGGACCTGCAAATTTCCAACGGCAAGCCGCTCGGTCGCAAGATCGCCGTTCTGGGTGACATGCTGGAACTGGGCGACTACGAGGAATCCGGCCATCTCAAGGTGGGCTGCCGGGCGGCCAATGTGGTTCAAGAACTGGTGGCCGTCGGCGAGCTGGCCCGGCACATTGCGCGCGGCGCGGAGCTGTGCGGGATGAAGCCCGAATGTATTCACGTCGTCGCGGACAGCGACGCGGCGACGAAGCTGTTGTGCCGGATTGTGGAACCCAACGATCTGATCCTGGTCAAGGGATCGCGCGCGATGAAGATGGAAGCCATCGTCGCCGCACTGGCGGCGCTGCGCGATACAACTTGCCCGGCGCCTCAGGAGAGTCAGGCGTGAGTTTTGCCCTGATTCTTGCCAGTATCTCATTTCTGATGGTGGTTTTCTGGGGCGGGCCTTACATCAGTTTGCTGCGACGCTGGAAAATCGGCAAACGCATTCGCATTGATGGGCCGGATGGGCACATGACCAAGATGGGCACGCCCACAATGGGCGGCATTCTGATTACGGTGCCGGTGTTGTTGATCACCCTGGCGTTGAACCTTTACAATCTGCTGAGCGACGAGACGGTTCTGGGGCGTTCGATTCTGGTGCCGCTAGGAGTGATGGTGGCGTATGGAGTGCTGGGGGCGCTGGACGATCTGGCCGGAGTGCGCGGGATGCGACGCGGCGAAGGGTTTACGGGGCGATTTAAGTTTTGGATCGAGGTCGTCTTCACCTTCGGTGTGGCGCTGGTGTTGTACTTTGGCATGGGCCTGCACAGCGCTGCCGTTCCGGGGATTCCGACAAAAGTTGACATCGGGTTGATCTACATTCCCATTGCGATGTTCATCATCATTGCTTCAAGCAACGCCGCGAATCTGACCGACGGCCTGGACGGACTTTCCGGGCTGATCATGGCGAGCACGTTTGCGGCGTATGGGGTGATTGCACACCTGCAAGGACAAATCTACCTGGAACGTTTCTGCTTCACCATCGTCGGCGCGTCGTTCGCCTTCTTGTGGTTCAATGCGCACCCGGCGGAGTTGTTTATGGGCGACACCGGCTCGCTGGCGCTCGGTTCGACGCTGGGAGTCGTGGCGATGATGACCGGGCAGTGGTTGATCTGGCCGGTCGTGATGTTGGTGCCGGGAGCGATCACGCTTTCGGTCATTCTCCAAGTCAGTTATTTTAAGTACACCAAGAAACGGTTCGGCGCGGGGCGGCGCCTTTTCAAGATGGCGCCCTTGCACCACCACTTCGAGTTGTTGGGATGGTCAGAAACGCAGATCGTGCAGCGCTTCTGGTTGGTGCAACTGCTGGCAGCGATGGCCGGCGTGGCTTTAGCCCTGTTGGGAAACCCTTGAGCGCGCTTTGACACAATGAACGATACACTTCCGGCTTCAGTGGTCATTTTGGGATTAGCCCGTCAGGGCGTGGCGTTGGCGCGATTTTTCGCCGAACGCGGCGTGCGCGTCACCGTGTCGGACCGGCGACCGGCGGGGGCGTTGGCGACAGAAACGCAGTCGTTGGACAATTTCCCGATCCGCTACGTGCTGGGGGAGCATCCCTTCGCGCTTTTGGACGGTTGTGAGCTATTCTGCCTGAGCGGCGGGGTTCCGGCCGATCTGCCCATCGTTCGGGAAGCCATCCGCCGGGGAATCCCGCTGAGCAACGACGCGCAGGAGTTTCTGCGACGCTGTCCGGCGCCGGTCATCGGCATCACCGGTTCGGCGGGCAAGACGACGACCACCACACTCACCGGGTTGATGTTGACCGCGAGCGGATTCAAAACCTGGGTAGGCGGCAACATCGGCAATCCGCTGATCAACGAAGTCGCACAGATGGCGCCGGAGCACCGGGTAGTGATGGAACTGTCGAGCTTTCAACTGGAAATTATGGAAGGGCCGGGCGCGGTCAGCCCGCAGGTGGCCTGCATACTGAACATCACGCCCAATCACCTGGACCGGCACAAGACGATGGACGCTTACTGCGCAGCGAAGCGCAATCTGGTGGCGCATCAATCCGCAAAGGACGTGGCCGTCCTGGGATACGACGAGCCCAACGCGCGCGCGCTGGCCGCAGCCACGGCAGCGCAGGTGCGCTACTTCAGCGGGAAGATCGAGCCGGACGAAGGGGCTTTCCTGCGAGGAGACTCGCTGCTGTTGCGGCGCGAAGGGCGCGAGGTCGAAGTCTGCCGGCGCGAGGATTTGCACATCCGTGGGTATCACAATGCGTTGAACACCCTGGCCGCGATCACCCTGGCCGACGCAGCCGGCGCGACCATCGAAGCGATGAGAAGCGCCATCGCCGGATTTAAGGGCGTCGAGCACCGCCTCGAAGTGGTTCGCCGTTGGGGCGACGCACTGTGGATCAACGACTCGATCGCCACGGCGCCGGAACGGGTGATGGCCGAGCTGGTCGCTTTCGACGAGCCGATGATTCTGCTGCTAGGAGGCCGCGACAAGGATTTGCCGTGGGAAGAACTCGCGCAGCGGGTCGTCGAGCGAGTGCGGGTGGTGGTCACGTTCGGCGAGGCTGCCGGCCTGATCGAGGGGCACGTGGATCGAGCGTGGCATGCCAGGGAAGAAAACGCGCAGTTGCAGGAAATCGTCGCTGCGGGAACTTTGGACAACGCCGTCGCCGAAGCGGCGCGACGGGTACGGCCCGGAGATGTGGTGTTACTTTCGCCGGGGGGAACGAGCTACGACGCTTTTCGCGATTTTGCCGAGCGCGGCGAGCGGTTCCGCGCTCTGGTGGCGCAGTTGTAAACGGTCGTGAGCATTGAGGATGTATGAAACAACATAAACCGAAGAACGACACAACCGATTATATTTTGATGGTCATCGTCCTGTCTTTGCTGGCGTATGGCCTGCTGATCCTTTACAGCGCGACCTTCTACGTCGGCGAGAAGTTCTGGCAGCAACAGCTGATTTGGGTGGCGCTGGGCATCGTGTTGTTGTTGGTGATGAACTGGATTCCCTACCCGATCTGGCAAAAGCTGGCGCTCCCACTGATGGGGCTGACGCTTTTCCTGTTGTTGTTGGTGCTGCTGCTAGGAGAGCAAGTTTTGGGGGCGCAGCGCTCGCTGGTTGGGGCTTCGGTTCAGCCGGGGGTGTTGGCGCGCCTGGTCGCCGTGATTTACGTGGCCGCCTGGCTTTCGTCCAAAGGCGAGCAGCTGCACCGGATTCGCTACGGACTGGTCCCCTTTGCCGTCATCATCGGAGTGGTGGCCGGGTTGGTGGCGTTGCAGCCGGACTTGAGCACGGCGCTGTTGCTGACGGTGACCGGGTTGGCGATGTTCTTCTTTGCCGGCGGCGACCCGCTTCAGATTTTCCTGTCGGTGGTGTCAGGGGCTTCTTCATTCGCAATTCTGGCGTGGCAGTTGCCCCACGCGCGCGGACGTCTGGTGGATTACATCACTTCGTTGCAAGATCCGACGCAGATGCCCTATCACGTCCACCGCGCCATTTTGGCTCTGGGTGAGGGCGGATTGTTGGGTACCGGGATCGGGTCCGGGCGCTTGAAGGCCGGTTATCTGCCCTTCCCGCACACCGACAGCATCTTTGCCGTGGTCGGCGAGGAAGTGGGGTTGATCGGGACATTGCTGGTCATCGGATTGTTTGTTTTGTTCATCTATCGCGGCTACCGCATCGCGTTGGAGACCTCCGACCCGTTCGGGTCGCTGATCGCGTTTGGCATCGCCACGATGATAACGACCGAAGCTATGCTCAACATTATGGTGATGGTTGGATTGGTGCCGTTCACCGGGACGGCGTTGCCCTTCTTCAGTTACGGGGGATCGGAGATGCTGGTAACGATGGCCGGCGTAGGATTGCTGCTGGCCGTTTCACGCGGACGCCCCAAAGGAGACTGGGATGAGATTGTGGATCGTTGGTGGCGGGACTGGCGGGCACGTCTATCCCGCTCTGGCCGCAGCACAGGCTTTACAAGCCCACGCACCGGACACTAAGCTCACCTGGGTGGGCACCGTCGGGGGGATGGAGACGCAAATTGTGGAACGCGCCAACATCCCGTTCATTGCCATTCCCGGCGGCGGAGTGCACGGCGTGATGTGGATGAACGCCATACGCAACGGTTGGGAGCTGACGCGCGGCGTCTGGGTAGCGTTGGGCCACCTGCGACGCGAGCGCCCGGCAGCCATCCTGACGACCGGCGGCTACGTCAGCGGGCCGATGGCGGCGGCGGCGAGCTGGCTGCGCATCCCGCTCCTGGTCTATCTGCCGGACATCGAACCGGCGCAGTCGGTGAAAGCCGTCGGACGGCTGGCGGCGCGGGTGGCGGTGACGGTGGAAGAATCGCGGCAATATTTCGATCCGCACAAAGTGGTAGTGACCGGCTATCCGCTGGGCGAGCGCATCACACGCTGGACCCGGGCGGTGGCGCGCCAGACCTGGGGGCTGCCGGAGGATGCGACGGTATTGTTGGTGTTCGGCGGCAGCCGGGGAGCGCGTTCAATCAACCGGGCGCTGCTGTCCAATCTGGAGATGCTGACGCAAGCGGCGACCATCCTGCACGTCAGCGGAACGTTGGACTGGCCCGAAGTTCAGGCGGCGCGCGAGGCGTTGCCGGAGGCCGTCAAAGCACGTTATCAAGCCTATCCCTATCTCCACGAAGAGATGGGAGCGGCCATGGCCGCGGCAGACCTGGTGCTCTGTCGCGCCGGGGCTTCGGTGTTGGGGGAATCGCCCCATTTCGGGTTGCCGTCCGTTCTGGTTCCCTATCCGCACGCCTGGCGCTACCAAAAAGTGAACGCTGCCTGGCTTGCCGGGCGCGGCGCAGCCGTCGTCGTCGAAGACGCCGACCTGCCGGCGCAAATGGGCCCGCTCGTACAAAGTTTATTGAAAGACAAAGACCGCCGGACGGACATGGCGGCAGCGGCGCGAGCGCTGGCGCAACCTGACGCAGCCTGGCGTCTGGCCGAGCAATTGCTGGCGTTGGGGCAAGGGAGGTAGAATGGTCCCGCTGGAGACGATGTTCCTGGGCCTGATCTTGCTATTCGGCATCGTCGGCGCGCTGCGCGGATGGGCCAAAGAATTGCTGGTTTCGTTCAGCGTGATTCTGGCGCGCTTCGTCGAATTTGTGATGTTGCAATACTTTCCGGTAATCAACGATGCTCTGCAAAAGCTGGCGTTTGACGAACCGGATACCTGGTTTTACATTCGAACGCTCATTTTTATTTTGTTGATCTCGTTTGGGTACGCTACAACGGTCATTTCATCGGCGCTCAACTCACGTGCGCGTAAGGAGAAATTTCAGGACACGCTGTTGGGATTCTTTCTGGGCGCCGTCAACGGGTTCCTGATTATGGGGATGCTCTGGGGATTTTTGGATGCACACCAATACAATTTGTGGGGCATCACCCCGCCCCAGACGACAGCGGCCCTGGGATTGCTGGAATATTTGCCGCTGCACTGGTTGGAGGGCCCGGCCCTGCTGGTGGCCGTCGCCGTCGCGTTTGCCTTTGTGTTGATCGTCTTTGTTTGATGGAGCGAGGATGAAGAAGAGCTTAAAAGAGCACAAAACCATCCACATCGTCGGAATCGGGGGCGCCGGTATGTCCGCCATTGCGCGGGTGTTGTACGACCGGGGGATGTCTGTCCAGGGGTCCGACCGCCAGGTGACGGTCATCACCGAAGCGTTACGCGCCGAGGGCATTCCCGTCGCCATTGGGCACACCGCAGAGAGCCTCGGCAAGGCCGACCTGGTGCTGGCGTCTTCGGCAGTGCCCGACGACAATCCCGAACTGGAAGCGGCGCGCAAACGCGGCATCGAAGTCGTGCGGCGGCAGGATTTCCTGGGCGAGCTGACCAAAGGGTACAAAGTCATCGCCGTGGCCGGCACGCACGGCAAGACGACGGTAACGGGTATGATCGCGCAAATGATGATGGAAGCCAACATGGATCCGACGTTCATCATCGGCGGCGTCACTGCCGGCCTGGGCACCAACGCGCGCGCCGGGAAGGGGCCGTACTTCGTCATCGAAGCCGACGAGTATCGCAACACGTTTTTGGCGCTGGCGCCGACCATCGCGGTGATGACCAACGTCGAACACGATCATCCGGATTCGTTTGGGGAACTGCGCCACGTGCGACTGGCTTTTGGGGAATTTGTGGACAAAATCGTTCCGGACGGGCAGCTGATCGCCTGCAACGATGACCAGGTAGCGCACGCCATCGCCGCTTCGTACCACGCCAACGGCGGGCGGCTGTCGCTGTACGGTATGCGCGCCGGCGTCGGGCTGGACTGGCAGGCGCGCGATCTGCAGCCCAACGAATTCGGCGGCATGACCTTCCTGGCGCTGTACCAGGAAGTGCCGGTGGGCCTGGTACGGCTGCGGATTCCCGGCGAATTCAACGTCTTCAACGCGCTGGCCGTGCTGAGTGTGGCGACCGAGCTGAATCTGGACTGGGTTTACGCCCGCACAACGCTGGAGCGCTTCACCGGGACATCCCGGCGCTTCGAGGTGCTCGGAGAGGTCGGCGGGGTGACGGTGATTGACGATTACGCGCACCATCCGACGCAAATTCGCGCGGTGTTGCGCGCCGCGCGACAACGCTATCCGCAAAACCGGTTGATTGCCGTGTGGGAACCGCACACGTACAGCCGGATTCGCGCCCTGCACGGCGATTTCATGGCTGCCTTCGACGACGCGGATCTGGTGATGGTGCTGCCGATCTACGCGGCGCGCGAACCGGAGGATAGCTCGATGACGGCCCGGCAACTGGCCGAGGACATTCTGCACCCGGAAGTGACGGCGGTGACGACTTTGGAAGAAGCCGCGCCGCTCTTGACGGCGGAGTGCCACAGCGGCGACGTGGTGTTGTTGATGGGCGCCGGGAACGAGTACGTGGTGGGATCGCAACTGGTGAGAGCGTTAAGGCTCAGGAAGTAAAAATGGAGGGCCTGACGCAAAGCCTGAAAGACGGTTTACTCGTCAATGAGCCGCTTGCGCCGCACGCGATGGCCGGCGTTGGCGGCCCGGCCGATGGATTGATCATTGCGCGCAACCGCGAGTCGTTGATCGAAGCGCTGCGCCGGGTTTGGGAAGCCGGAGTTCCCTGGCGCGTTTTTGGTGGATTGACCAACGTCTTGTTGCCCGACTCCGGGATGCGTGGCGTGGTCATCCTCAACCAGGCGCGGGACGTGCAGTTTAACAAAGATGGGTGTGTTTGGGCCGAGAGCGGCGCGCTGATGGTCAAAGCGGCGCGCGAGGCCGTGCAACGCGGTTGGGGCGGCCTGACCTGGGCCGTGGGATTGCCCGGCACGGTGGGCGGCGCGATTGTCAACAACGCCGGCGCTTTTGGCGGCGAGATTTCAAGAACTTTAACGACAGCAGAAATCCTTGAGTCGGGCAAAGACCCGCAAGCAGTGGGGCCGGACTGGTTCGACTTTACCTACCGGCGGAGCCGGCTCAAAGGCGCCGGACAGAGCGCGGTGGTGGTGAGCGCCACGTTTCAACTCACGCAGCGCGATCCCGCCGAACTGGCCCGGAAAGCGGCGGAGTACACGGAACGCCGGTTGCGCACGCAGCCGCCGGGGAAGACATTGGGTTCGACCTTCAAGAATCCGCCGGGAGATTACGCGGGCCGTCTGATCGAGGCCGCCGGGTTGAAGGGCGCGCGTTGCGGCGGGTTCGTAGTCTCAACGCAGCACGCCAACTTTTTGATGAATGATGAAGGCGGCACGGCAGCGGATTTCAGAGCGCTCGTCCGTCTGATCCAGGAGCGCGTACAGGAGCAATTCGGCGTCTGGCTGGAGACAGAAATCGAGATTCTGGCCGAGGAAGAAGGCTAATTTTGATGTCGTTGCAATACGATTTCATCGAGGTAGAGAGTTATGACTGAGAAGATCAGGATCGCTTTGCTTTTTGGGGGGCGGTCGGGTGAACACGAAGTGAGCATTATGTCGGCGCGTTCGGTGATGCAGGCGTTGGACCCGGCAAAATACGCGGTGATTCCGGTGGGGATCACCCGGCAGGGCGCCTGGATCATCGGGGCCGATCCGATGAAGGCGTTGGAAAGCGAAGATTTTACCGGCGTCAAATCGGCGGCCATTTTCGCCGATCCCTCCAAAAAGGGGCTGTGGGCCGGCGAGCGGGTGGTTTTGGACGATGCAAAGCCGCAGGAGCCGGGACAGCCATTGGCAAAAGTCGGCGACGCCGGGACGCTCACGACGCTTTCGCAAGTGGACGTGGTCTTCCCGGTTCTGCACGGCACTTTTGGCGAAGATGGAACGGTGCAGGGGTTGTTGGAGCTGGCCGGCGTGCCCTACATCGGCGGCGGCGTGCTCAACTCGGCGCTGGCGATGGACAAGATCGCGTTCAAAGACGTGATGCAGGCCCACGGACTGCCGGGGCCCGCGTACATCTGGACGACACGCCGGCGGTGGATGGCCGACCCGGAAAATATTCTGAACGAGGCCGAACAAGCGCTGGGGTATCCGATCTTTACCAAACCCGCCAATTTGGGGTCGAGCGTGGGGATCAGCAAGTGCGGCGATCGCGCGGAACTGCGCGCGGGCATTGACGAAGCGGCCCGCTACGACCGGCGCATCCTGATCGAGGCGGCCGTGCCGGACGCGCGCGAGATCGAGGTCAGCGTCTTGGGGAACGAGGAGCCGTCCGCCTCAGTGCCCGGCGAGATATTGCCCAGCCGTGAATTCTACGATTATGCGTCCAAGTACCTGGATTCCGACGAGAATGCTTCCGGGCTACTGATCCCGGCGCCGCTGGACGAAGCGACAACCCGGCGGGTACAAGAGCTCGCGGTGAAAGCCTATCAGGCAATTGACGGCGCGGGGATGGCGCGGGTGGATTTTCTGTTGGCGCGCAAAACCGGAGAACTCTATCTCAATGAAATCAACACCATTCCCGGTTTTACGACCATCAGCATGTACCCGAAATTGTGGGAAGCTTCAGGGGTGCCCTATCACCGGCTGTTGGATTGGCTGGTTGATCTGGCGCTTGATCGTCACGAGGAAAATGCCCGTTCGGAGCACATTTTCAGGCCCAAAGATTAAGCTGGGTGGTTACCCCACGTAGGTTTGGAGGTCGGCGATGAAAAAAACAAAACAGACTTATCAGCGTACTGCGGCACTATTAGGGGCCCAGCCGCGCATGCAAGCCATACGCGCACCGCGCCGGGCAGCGCAGCCGCGAGCATTGCCGCGCATCAGCGGAAAGATTTTGTTGCCGTTGATTTTGATCGCGGTAGTCGCAGGATGGCTTTTCATGGACAATCGCTGGTATCTCACGGGCGAGAACCTTCAGGTTTTCGGCGCCTCCTCAACCACATTGGCGCGGGAGGCCGCGCTGGCCTCCGACCTACTGGGTTGGCACGGGTTGTTCTTGCGTTCGCAAGAGGCGCAAGACCTGATTTTGGAGCACGTGGCGGGAGTCACCTCCGCCGAAGTGAAGTGTCACCGTTATCCGGCGACGTGCGTGATTTCGATCACCGAGCGTACACCGGTTATGGTGTGGCAGACCGATACGGTCGCGTATTGCGCCGACAAGGACGGGGTGCTCTTCCAGGCGCCGGCGGATCAGGCAACGTTGCTGGCCGGGCTGCCAACCGTGCGCGGCCCGCTGCCCGGCAAGGTCGCGGACGGCATCGGTCAGGAAGTCTTCCAGGGCATTGAGGCGCTGAAGGAACTGGGAGCAGCCGTGAACGCGCTGGAATACCATCCGCAACGCGGCCTGATCTGGGTTGATCCAGAGGGGCGACGGGTGGCTTTTGGCGTCGGGCCGGATATGGCCGTGCGCTGGCAGGTTTATACGGCATTGGCAGCGCATCTTGAGGCCAGGGGCATTTTCCCGTGGTCGTTGGATGTGCGGTTTGCATACGGGGCGACCTATTCAATGGAGCGGGCCTGGTAAAGGGGGTGCTGGGTGGAAAGATCGGTTGTAGGGATTGATATTGGCAGCCATCGCATCCTGGTGTTGGTGGCAGAAATTGACGAAACGGCCGGCACCCGTATTGTGGGCGTTGGCAAAGTGCCGGCCAAGGGGATCAAAAAGGGCGTAGTGGTCAACGTGACCGAAGCGACCGCCGCGATCGCCGAGGCCGTGGAACGTGCGGAACAGAGTTCCGGGTACCAGGTCGAGCGCGCCTACGTGGGCATCACCGGATCGCACATTGCGTCGCAGAACAGCCAGGGCGTCGTCGGGGTAGCGCGGCGCGATCGCGGCATCACCCCCGACGATGTGGATCGGGTGCTGGAGGCTGCCGGGGCCATCGTCTTGCCGCAAAACCAGGAATTGCTGCACATTCTCCCGCGCGTCTACACCGTGGATGGGCAGGAAGGCGTGCGCGATCCGCTGGGGATGCACGGATTCCGCCTGGAAGTGGAGGCGCACGTCGTGATGGGATCGAGCACGGCCGTGCAAAACCTGACCAAGTGCATCCAGAACGCCGGGTTGGAGGTCAGTGAGTTGGTGTTGACCAGCCTGGCCGCCGGCAAATCCGTGCTTTCGGACACCGAAAGGGAGATGGGGGTGGTACTGGTGGACATCGGCGAAGGCACCACCGACATCGCCATCTTTATCGAAGGCACCGTCTGGCACACGCGTTCCCTTTCCATCGGAGGCGAATACATCACCAACGACATCGCCATCGGGCTGCGGCTGCCGCCGGAAATCGCCGAGACGGTCAAGTTGCGGCATGGTCACGCGATGGCAGCGCAAGTAGCGCAGGACGAGCGCTTCACAATCTCGCCTTATGGCGAGAACAGCCCGGTGGTGGTGCCGCGTTGGAAGCTGGCCGAAATTATTCAAGCGCGTTGCGAAGAATTATTAGAAAACGTGCAACAAGAAATCAAACGCTCCGGGTACGACGGATTATTGCCGGCGGGCCTGGTGCTTTGCGGAGGAACGGCGCAATTGCCGGGGTTGCAGGAGCTGGCCCGCGAGGTCTTCAACCTGCCGGTACAGGTCGGCGTGCCCAAAAACATCACCGGACTGACCGACCAGATCACCGGAGCCGACGCCGCCGTGGCCGTCGGGCTGGTGCGGTGGACGCCGATGTGGGAAGAAGGCGGCGGCGGGTGGCGCAGCGTACGCACGCCCTGGTGGAAACGAGTCATGCCCTGGCTACGCACTTTGTTGCCGGGTTAGTAGGCTATTTATTTTTTGGCTTTTTGAAGGTGAAGGGGTACAAGATGGCAGAAGATATCGTCTCAACATTGCGAAGTCAGTACCAAAAGGGAGGTAGAAGAATGGCTGCTGTAGGTGAGAATTTTGCACAGATTAAGGTGATTGGTGTGGGCGGCGGCGGTAGCAACGCCGTGAACCGGATGATCGAAGAAGGACTGCAAGGAGTAGACTTCATCACGGTCAACACAGACGCTCAGGCATTGCTGCTGTGCCAGGCCCCGCAGCGCTTGCGCATCGGCGACGCCGTCACGCGCGGATTGGGCGCCGGCGGATTCCCCGAAGAAGGACGAAAGGCCGCGGAAGAGTCGCAGGATGAGATTCGCGACATGCTGCAAGGCTCGGACATGGTCTTCGTCACGGCCGGGATGGGCGGCGGCACCGGAACCGGCGCCGCTCCGGTTATCGCGCGCATCGCCAAAGAAGAGCTGAAAGCGCTGACGATCGGCGTTGTGACACGACCGTTCACCTTTGAAGGCGCAAAGCGCGCGCGCTCGGCAGCCGAGGGTATCGAAGCGTTGAAGCAAGTCGTAGACACCCTCATCGTCATTCCCAACGACCGGTTGCTGGAGATCACCGAGAAGCGCGTGAGCCTGTCCGATGCCTTCCGCGTCGCCGATGACGTGTTGCGGCAGGGTATCCAGGGCATCACCGAAGTCATCACAGTGCCCGGTTTGATCAACCTGGACTTCGCCGACGTGAAAGCCATTATGCAGGAAGGCGGCGCCGCGTTGATGGCCGTGGGCAATGCTTCGGGCGAGAACCGCGCCATCGAGGCCGCGCAGCAGGCCATTTCCAGCCGCTTGTTGGACATCACCATTGACGGCGCGCATGGCATCCTGTTCAACATCACCGGTGGGCGCAACATGACGCTCTTCGAGGTCAACGAAGCGGCTTCGATCATCCGCGAGACGGCGCACCCTGACGTCAACCTCATCTTCGGCGCCGTGATTGACGAGACGATGAACGAAGACGTGCGCATCACCGTGATTGCGACCGGCTTCGACGGCGACGAGAAACCGGAGCGCGCGCGCGCGCAAACGCAGCGGCGCCCGGAAACCCACGACATTTTCGCACACGGCGTTGTGGATCGCGAGAATATCGAAATCCCGGCGTTCTTGCGACGGCGTGGGTAGTTGCCAGCAATTAGCTGTTAGCCTTTAGCTCTTAGCGATTGGCCGGATGCGGGAGCATTTCGGCGATGGGAACATGGCGAGCAGCCATAGAGGACTTCGCTTGTGCGCAGGCCCTGGTTGCACACAACCAGGAAATATGCCGGGTCAACAAAAACGCGACGATCCCGGATGGGATTTGCCATCCGGGATTTTGCGTTTAGACTTTGGGGAATTGGGGGCTGGCAGAAAATAAGATACCATAGGCGTTCTTTTGCCCATCTCGCAAACCATACTATGCAACGGCACATTTAGGTTTGCCCACATAGCGGTAGTGATACGAATCTTGTGATCGCCGCTATGACCAAGTGCATTGCATCGGGAGAGGCCATAATCATGGAAGATAGAGAATCTGCTTTCGCCAGATTTGTGAAGGCGTACCCAGATTTTGAAAAGACGCATGTCCTGGATGAGTTGCGCGCGACCGACTACCAACGTCTGGATGCGGGTGGGCACGTTTACCTTGACTATACCGGCGGCAGCTTGTACGCCGAGAGCCAGCTTACGGAACACATGGCGCTGTTGCGCGACGGTGTTTTTGGCAACCCCCATTCATTCAACCCCACATCCCTTGCGGCGACCGAGCAGGTCGAGCGGGCGCGCGCCAGTGTGCTCAATTTTTTTGAGGCCGACCCTGACGAATACGTGGTTATTTTCACCCCCAATGCCAGCGGATCGTTGAAGCTGGTCGGCGAATCCTACCCCTTCTGCCCCGAAGGGCATTACGTGCTCACCTTCGACAATCACAACTCTGTCAATGGAATTCGCGAATATGCGCGGATGCGCGGCGCCTGCACAACGTACATTCCTCTGATGTTGCCGGATATGCGCACAGATGAACAGAAGTTGGAAGAAGCCCTGGGAGCAGGGTGTGTGGATGGCAACAACCTGTTTGCCTACCCGGCGCAGTCCAATTTCTCCGGCGTACAACATCCTCTGGAATGGATCGAACTGGCGCACGATCACGGGTGGGACGTGTTGCTCGACGGGGCGGCCTTTGTACCTACGAACCGTCTGAGTTTGCAGCAGTGGAAACCTGATTTTGTGTCGCTATCCTTCTACAAAATGTTCGGCTATCCGACCGGCGTGGGGTGCTTGCTGGCCCGGCGTCCGGCGCTGGCAAAGCTACACCGCCCCTGGTTCTCCGGCGGCACCATCACGGTAGCGTCCGTCCAGGGTGACACGCACTATTTGCTAGACGCCCCTTCCTCCTTTGAAGACGGAACGGTCAATTATCTGGCATTGTCGGCTATCGAAATCGGCCTGCGCTATCTGACCACCGTGGGCATGGACGTCATTCACACGCGGGTGATGTGCCTGTCGGGCTGGTTGCTGGATGAGTTGCAGGCCTTGCAGCACGAGAATGGGGGCAGAGTCGTGCGCATCTACGGACCGGTGGACACACAAGGACGCGGCAGCACGGTGACGATCAATTTCTATGATCCACTTGGCCGGCACTTTGACCACCTGCTCATCGAGAAAGAATCCAGCGCCGAGAACATCTCGTTGCGCACCGGCTGCTTCTGCAATCCCGGCGGCGGCGAGACAGCGCTGGGCATTTCCAAACCGGAGTTGCTCGCTTGCTTCCAGAAAGCCGCCACACGCCTGACCTTCAACGACTTCCGTATGTGTATTGACGGCAAGAGCACCGGAGCGGTGCGCATCTCGGTGGGATTGGCGACCAATTTTGATGATGTGCAGCGAATGGTCCAGTTTGCCCGGCGCTACGTAGATCGGATGGTGGACGAAAGCTAAGGGAGAGGTCTATGTGTTGCTCCGCTATTGCACGCAACACGCCGGAGCCGCCGGGCAGTTGAAACGCTTGTTAAAAGATTAAGACGGGGTCTATTCGCACGCTTTGCTGAGAGGCAACCAGAGAGTAACCGTTGAGCCGCGGCCTTCCTGGCTCTCGACGGTGATATGCCCACCCTGAAGTTCGACGATAGCTTTGGCAATGGGCAACCCCAATCCTGTCCCCTGAATTTGCATACGCTGTGGATGGCGTCCCCGGAAAAAACGTTCGAAAATGTGCGGAAGCTCGTCCTCAGCAATGCCATGGCCGGTATCTGCGACCGAAAGAGTGCCCCATTGACGTCCCAACATCGTCTGGCAGCCGACGCTGACGGCAATTTTCCCGCCGGCTGCGGTATAAACGATCGCATTGTGGATCAGGATGGTCACGGACCGGGTCAAATAATCGGGATCGGCGATGACGATGGGACCGGAGAGCGCGCCGGTTACCGCAATCTGCACATTCTTCGCGAAAGCAGCAGCTTCGTGCGCTGCGGTCTGAGCTGCGGCGAACGGTTGTAACGCCACCGTCCGCACATCCAGTTCGGCGCGCCCGGCATCGAGCCGCGAAAGCTCAACAATGTCCTCAACGAGTTTGGTTTGCCTCTCAAGTTCGCGGATAATGGCCGGCATGTACTGGTCGTGCTTCTCCGGGTACTGTTGCAACAGATGCATGTAGGAGTTAAGCGTTGCAATCGGCGTACGGAACTCGTGGGAGATGTTGGCGATGAAGTCATTTTTCATCCGCTCCAACACTTTCAGATAGCTGACGTCGTGAATCATAATCACAACATCACCGGCTTCACCGGGCATCGGCTCCAAACATTCCTCCACAGCTAGGACAATCGGCGAGCCGCTCACCTCCAAATCCAGGCCGGTCAATTCCAATAAAATGAGAGGGCGTTGATCCGGCCAATCGCCATTGCCGCTGTGCACAGAACACATTTCATGGATACGTCGAGCAACCTGTTGGATGGCGCCGCGGAGCCGCTGCGCTTCTGCCGGCGCCAGGGTTTGCGACAACCAACGTTCCGCCACCGGATTGCTCTGAAGAATAGCGCCATCTTCGCGCGCCACAACAATGCCGTCGCGGGCGCTGCGCAAGATCGCGTCCAGCCGGGCATATTGGGAACGGACTTCGGCAGTGCGTTGATGAACCCGATATTCCAATTCGTCAGTATAGGTTTGCAACTGCTGGTGCATCTGCGCGTTCTGGATGGCGGTGGCGGCGTACTGCGCGAAAATCTCCAGCCGGTGAGCGTCGGTAGCTGTGTAAAGGTTGGGCTGATTGCTACAAACGCTCAGAAACCCCACAACATTCTCCTTAACGCAGATGGCAGCACCGATCTGCGACCGCAGCCAACCCCACCCTGACATGGTTTGGTCTTCGAGAATGTCGCCGGTCAGGAAAGACTTGCCGGTTTGTAGTATCTTCTGTAAGTCTGGATAGTCTTCCATTAATATAGTAGCATTGGCCATTTGTTCAGCGCTCATCCCCATCTGCTCGTAACCGAGCCAACGCGCATAACGCGCCCGATTGTCTGCGCCAATCAGCAAGATGCTGTAAGTGCTTCCGGCGACGATCTGTTGGATTTGCGCCAGAATGTGATCCAACACCTGGTCAGGAGCAAGCGTGCTGTTAAGAACCAGCGCCGTCTTTTCGAGCGCCACGGCCAACTCGCGTTGCTCGCGCTCGGCCTGGAACAAACGGCTGTTTTCGATAGCAAGGGCAGCCTGCGCAGCAAAGGCCTCCGCCAGGCGGGCGTGAGCCGGCGTGTAGAATCCCGGAGTCGCGCAATCCAGCGCAATCATGCCAATTAAGTTTTCCCCTATCAACATAGGAACGCCCATCCAAGAGCGGATGGATTCTGTTATGAGGAGAGGACGATGAAAGTTGGGGTAGCCGGTGGTTATGTCATCAACAATGAAAGAATGTTGGGTGCGCAGCACCTCGGAATTGGGGATACCGGCATCTTGAGGGTCAAATGAGATGCCGGACAAAATACTTGGGGCAGGAAAGCCACGTCCACCAACGAGGTGCAACCGCCCATCGCGCAATAATTGCACGGAAGCCGTATCATAGGGCACAACCGTTTGAAGCTGCGCCAAAATGCAATCTACCACCTCCTGATGATTCAGCGTCGTCGAAAGCGTCAGCGCCGCGTTGCGCAGCGTCTCCTGTTCCAGGATTTGTCGTTTGAGCGCTTCTTCGGTGCGCTTGCGAGCAGCCATTTCCTCCGAAAGTTGAAAAGTCATTTCAATGAGAACGTGCAACTCACGATCTTCAAATGGCTTGAGAAGGTAGCCGAAAGGATGGGTCTGCCTTGCCTTGAGCAACGTGGCGTCGTCGGCAAGGGCCGTTATGTAGATGACCGGAATGTCCCGCTGCGCCCTGATCTGTTCGGCAGCCTCAGCGCCATCCAACTTACCGGGCAACGAAATATCCATCAAGATCAAATCCGGGGACGTGGTAAAAGCCTGCTGTATAGCCTCTTCGCCGGATCTGACGACAGCGGTTACGGTGTACCCCATCGCTTCGACCCGCCGCCGGGTGAGCCTGGCAACCAGTTCTTCATCTTCAACAATCAGTATCTTCTTTTTGTCCATGAGGCTATCCCTTGTCTGTGCGCTGTTGGCATGATCTGAGTCAGGCGCGGTGATCCCACATTTTGAGCAACGCGACAAAGATTTCCATATCGAGAATGGGTTTGGTAACCACCAACTGCTGAGTGAGACCAATTTTTTTCAAAGCAGGGGGTAACACAAATTGCGGCGACCCTGTACAGATGATGAAATGCGAGTCAGGGGCAATGTCATGCAGAGCCAGGATCGCTTCAACGCCATCCATCCCCGGCATACGGATGTCCACAATGCATACATCGAACGGCTGTTGTTGCTGCACTTTGAGCGCAGCCGGGCCATTTTCGACCACGACAGGATCAAATCCTTCCTCGCCCAAATAGTCGGCCAGAGCGATTCCGGTCAAGTGTTCATCATCTACAATCAAAATTCGCTTCGTTTGCATAAGGCGCCTCTCCATCAAATCCCAACAAAATGTTGGAAATCTGTAAACTGACAACACTCTACACTGGACGGCATACACCCTTGTGATTTATTCTAGGCGCGAAGATGAGTGGACGCAATACTAAACTTTATCACAGAATTGACACTTTGGTAGCATCCAGGCCAGGAGGCTAAGGGAGGAGGGT
>DAOUFX010000553.1:0-2268 GCA_034429675.1 Anaerolineae bacterium
GGCGGGTACCCCTGCCCGCGAAAACCCTATTTTTAGAAACAAAAAAGCCACGGTTTTACCCGTGGCTTTTGCCAGCGACGCCCGGCGCAGTGACCTGTGTCGGGGCAACAAAAAACCACGGGGCAGGCGCCCCGTGGTTTTAACAACAGAACAGAAACGTTGTCCGGCTTTCTACATGCCGGCCAGGAGGCGCGCTCGCAGAGCGGATGAGATGGAATCGTATTGGACTGTCATACGCCTCTTTACCTCCTGGTTTCAAGATACCCCCAGCATATCACGAGGTTTGCGGATGTCAAGGGTAGAGACGCAAAATTTTGCGTCTCCCCCAGATTTTTGGAAGATACCCATTGACAGCCCGGGAGTGTTGTGTACAATATGACTGATCAGTCACGTGACCGGGTGGTCATATTGCATTCTGGAGGTAAACATGGAATTCGTTAATGACTTTCTCGCCTGGGCCTGGGCCCGGCATCACAACGTGTTGAGTTGGTACATCCGCCCGCTGTTCATCATTCCCTACATCTATTTTGCTTACAAGCGCAGTTGGAAGGGGATGCTGATCACTGTGATCGCGTTGTTGACGAGCATGTTCTGGTTCCCGGCGCCGGCAACGGTTGACCCGATGGTGGCGCAATTCCTGGCGGTTGAGCGCGAGTACATTCTCGGCCCGTTGACGGCGGCGAAGGTTCTGCTCTGGCTGACAGTGCCGGCGTTTTTCATCCTGATGGCGATTGCTTTCTGGCGGCGCTCGTGGTGGTGGGGGCTGGCGATCATCAATCTGGCCGCGTTGGGCAAGGTTGCGTGGAGTGTCTTCGAGGGTGGGGAGTCCGGTTGGGCGGTATTGGTCCCTGCCGTGATCGGATTCCTCGTGTGCGACGCCGCCGTCTACTTTGGTGTGAAATACACCAACCGCAGGAAGCAGAGCGGCACAGTGAGCCAATGAAGGTACCGGTATGCCCAAATCAACGTTTTTGAACCTTCCCGAAGAAAAGCGCAGGGCGTTCACCGACATCGCGTTGGCCGAGTTCGCCGATCACGATTACAACACGGCGTCCGTCTCGAAAATCGTCGAGAGGGCCGGCATTGCCAAGGGGAGCGTCTATCAGTATTTCGCGGACAAGCAGGATCTCTTTATGTATCTGTTGGACGTTGCCAACGCCGCGATGATGGACTTCATCCGGCAGCGGACGCCGCCAAGCCCTGACGCCGATTTCTTTGAGTTATTGCGCGGGCAGATGGCGGCGACCGTGCAGGCCGCCCAGAAGTGTCCCGTTCACGCAAGACTGGCGCGCCGGGCTTACACGTCTCCGTTGCCGTTTCACGATAAAATTCTGGAAGAAGCGCAGAAAGTGCGCGCGGAACATTTCCAGGCGATGGTCGCCCAGGCGCAGTCCTCAGGGCGCCTTAGCCCCAGGCTGGACCCTGCCGTAGTGAGCTTTATGGTGCAGGGTCTCATGAATAACCTGGGGCCGTTTCTGCAATCGCAGTTCGGTGAACGCGGGGATGACTGGTTCGAATTGCCCGAAGTGGATGAAATTTTCGATCAGGTTATAGCAGTGCTGCGGCGTGGATTGGAATCAGACCGCAATCTTTAGCGCGACCTCGCCTTTGTACAGCGCCGCAAAGCGTTTGCCGTCGTCGGCTTCGCCGATGCCCGCGCCGTAGTGCATGGGGACGGCGATCTGCGGCTTGAGGGTGCGGGCGGCGTCCGCCGCTTCTTCGACGGTCATCGTGTAGGTGCCGCTGACCGGCAGGAGGGCGATGTCGCACTTGAAATCGGCCATTTCCGGGATGTGGTCCGTGTCCCCGGCGAAGTAGAGCCGCACGCCGCCGATCGTGACGATGTAGCCGACGTGCAGGTCTTCGCGCGGGTGGAAGGGCATGCCCGGCGCACGGAATTTGTTGGTGTTGTAGGCCGGCACCACCTCGATTTGAACTTCGGCGACGTTCAGCCGGTCTCCGGGAGCGACGGCGCGCGCGCCGGGAAGTTGCCCCGCAGCCTGCCCGCTCGCCAGGATGACGGTATTGCTGTTGCTAATTTTGCGCACATCGTCGGGCGAGCAATGGTCGGAGTGCTGGTGGCTGACCAAAACCAGGTCGGCGGCGGGTTGTTTTCCCTTCAGTTTCCAGGGATCGAAGTAGATCGTCGGCGGCCCGTCCAGCCGGAAGCTGTCGTGGCCGAGCCATACTAATTTTTCAACGAGTTCTTTTGCATCCATTCTGTTCTCCTCTGATGGCCAGGGTAAAGGGGGGTGTTTGCGCGGGCGG
>DAOUFX010000554.1:0-14819 GCA_034429675.1 Anaerolineae bacterium
TGTGGGGGGGGGGGGGGGGGGCTGCGATATGATTTGCCTTTTGCAATTCAGTCCGGGTTCTTTCTGTTGTTGACCCAGGCGGTGATGAAGGGGTTGGCTTTCCTGAGCAAAGGGGTATGCCATTTCTATTGTCATACTTCGCTCGTGTCGGAGCTGCGGGGAACTTTTCAGCGCATGCCGTTGGCGGCGATCACTTTCGCTGTTGCGTTGCTCGGGATGATCGGCTTGCCGCCGCTGGCCGGCTTTGCCGGCAAGTGGTTTGTCCTGGCCGAGATCCTGAAGACGGGAGATTGGGTGGTCTTAGCCGGGGTCGTTATCTTCCTTTTAAACACGTTAGTCTCGTTGGGGTACTATTTGCCCTTGATCGTCGTATTGTTTTTGCCTCTGCCCGAGGGGGCGCCGGCGACGCCCATCCCGCTTTCGCCGTGGATGGTTGCGCCGCTGCTGATTTTGATGGCATTGGTGGTGTTGATGGGCGTGGCGCCCGATCCGTGGCTGCGCTGGTCTGCGGGCGTGTTGTCCGCGTGGAGTGGGTAGCATGGACAATTTCTGGCTGAGTCCACCGGTGGCTATGGGTATTTTCCTGGCTTTAGTCTACGGATTGTACCGTCTGGGTGGGGCGTTGGCCGCCAAAGGCGACGCCGCGCCGGACAAGTACCTGCCGTACACCGGCGGAGAGCGGCCCTTGCCGTTGCCGGGCAGTATGTCGTACCACGCCTTTTTCCGCCTGGCGTTGCTTTTCGGCATTTTGCACGTGGCGACGCTGGTGCTCTCGACGTTGCCGCGCGATGTGCGTTCTCATCGCACGGCGCTGGTGTATCTGGCGGGGATCGCGGTCAGCGTTTTTGTGTTGACCGGAAAGGACGACGAATGACGAGCTGGCTGAAATCCATTGCGCGCCCGGTCGTGCGTTGGGCCCGGCGCAAGTCGCCGTGGGTGTTGCACTTCAACAGCGGGGGATGCAACGGCTGTGACATCGAGATTCTGGACCTCCTGACTGCCCGCTACGACGTGGAGCGCCTGGGCGTTCTCAAGGAGGCGTCGCCGCGCCACGCCGACATCCTGCTGTGCACCGGCCCGGTGACGTTGCAGTCCCGCGACCGTCTGCGTCTCATCTACGACCAGATTCCGGCGCCCAAATGGGTGGTGGCGGTGGGCAGTTGTTGCAGTTCCGGCGGCGTTTTTCAAAATGCGTACAACGTGCTGGGCGGCGTGGATCAAGTGTTGCCGGTGGACATGTACATCCCCGGCTGTCCCTGCCGCCCCGAAGCCATCATCGCCGGGCTGGCCCGGCTGTTGGAGATGATCGAATGAGCCGTTTATTGCGACAGATTCACTTGTTTGGCGAAATCTTCCAGGCGCTTCAGGCCGCCTTTCCCGACGACGCCCTGGCGGTGCGCGCCGTCCCTCTGGACGACACGTTCGTGACCTTCGCGCCGGACCACATTCACCCGGCGGCGCGCATCCTGTTTGAAGACTTCAATTTCCACCATCTCTCTACCATCACCGGACAGGATCGGGGGGATGGGATTGAATTGCTCTACCATTTTTGGAATCACTACGGCATCACCCTCTGCACCCACCTGCCCTACGACGCCCTTGCCATCGCCACCTTGACCGACATCATTCCCGGCGCCGCCTTTTACGAGCGCGAGGTCTACGAAATGTTGGGCGTCACCTTCGCCGGCCATCCCGACCTGCGCCCGCTCTTGCAGTCTGATCAGTGGGCCGGGGGGTATCCGTTGCGTTTGCAGAAGGGATAGGGGATTGAGGGATTGAGGGATTGAGGGATTGAGGGATTGAGGGATTGAGGGATTGAGGAATTAGGGGATTGAGGGATGGGGGGATTGGGGGATTTCTACCCAATCCCCTAATCCCCTAATCCCCTAGTCCCCTAGTCCCCACTTACCAGTAGACAGGGAGAGTTACTGTTTATGAACAAGATTACTGTTCCTATCGGGCCGCAACATCCGCTGTTGAAAGAGCCGTTGGCGTTTCAACTGACCGTGGAGGGCGAGCGGGTGGTTGAGAGCGCCATGCGGTTGGGGTACGTGCATCGCGGGATCGAACGTCTGTGCCAGGAGCGCACCTATATCCAGAACGTGCACCTGTTGGAGCGGGTGTGCGGCATTTGCTCGCACGTCCATACCACCACATTTTGCCAGGGCGTCGAGGCGTTGCTGGGGCTGGAGGTTCCGCCGCGCGGATTGTACCTGCGCGCGTTGCTGTGCGAGATGGAGCGCATCCACAGCCATCTGCTGTGGCTGGGCGTGCTGGCTCGCAACATCGGCTTCGACACGATCTTTATGTACGCCTGGCGCGACCGCGAGATCGTGTTGGACGTGATGGAAGATCTCTCCGGCGGGCGCGTCTCGCATGCGGTGAACCTCGTCGGCGGCGTGCGCATTGATCTGACGGACGAACGGCGGCAGGCCGTCCTGGGCGAGTTGGACGGGTTGGAGGAGCATCTTGCCGTGTTGTTGGGCGTCGTGGAGAACGAACAGTCGTTGCAGGGGCGCACGCGCGACGTGGGGCGGCTTTCGCTGGAACAGATCCGGCGCTTCGGCGTCGTCGGGCCGGTTGCGCGCGCTTCTGGCCTCGACGTTGACTTGCGGCGCGACATTCCGCGTCTGCCCTACGATCGCTTGTCGTTCAAGGTGCCGCTGCACACCGACGGCGACGTCTGGGCGCGCACGCTGGTGCGCATGCAAGAAACCGTGGAGAGCGTTCACCTGTGCCGTCAGATTTTGGCAGAATTGCCCGGTGGCCCGGTGGCCGTCCGCGCGCCGCGCCGGGTTCCCCCCGGCGAGGTGGTCAGCCGCACCGAAGCGCCGCGCGGCGAAGTGGTGTACTACATTCGCAGCGACGGCAGCGATAAACCGGCGCGGGTGAAAGTGCGCACGCCGTCGCTGACCGCCCTGATCACGTTGCCGGAACAGCTCCAGAATATCGCTATGGCCGATGTTTCGGTCGTGCTTTCGGGCGTAGACCTGTGCATCGCCTGCGCGGATCGGTGAGGGGGCGATGGTGGAGATGGGACTGGTGTTTTTTCGACTGCTGATCTTTCCGGGATTCGCCTTCCTGTTCGTCTGCGCGATGGTGTTCGATTGGGTTGACCGGCGGGTCATGGCGCGGTTTCAGGAGCGGGTGGGGCCGCCGTGGTACCAGCCGCTGGCGGATTTCATCAAGCTGCTGACCAAAGAGGACATCCTGCCGCGCGGCGTCAGTGAGCAGTACGCCGCCCTGCTGCCTATGATTTCATTGTCTGCGGTCCTGACCGCCGGGCTGTACGTGCCGGTGGCCGGCGTGGCGGCCGCTTCTTTTGAAGGCGACCTGATCGTGGTGATGTTCCTACTCAGTATTCCGGCGCTGGCCTATTTTCTGGCCGGCTGGATTTCGGTGGGGGTATACAGCATCATCGGCGGGCATCGCGCGTTGTTGCAGTACTTCTCGTACGAAGTGCCCTTTCTGATGGCGGTGGCCTGCCCGGCCGTGTTGAGCGGTTCGTGGTCTATCGCCAACATCGTCGCCTATCAAGCGCAGACGACGTGGGGTTTCTGGATGCAGCCGGTGGGTTTCGTGTTGGCGTTGATCGGCCTCATCGGTAAGCTCAAACGCGATCCCCTGGACATCCCCAAGGCCAAATCCGAGGTGGTGGCCGGGCCGCTGACCGAGTTCAGCGGGCGCAAGCTGGCTTTGTGGCATCTCGCGATGGCAATGCAGTCGGTGGTCGGAATCTTCCTGCTGGTCAATCTTTTCTTCGGCGAGAGCCGCTTTTTTGAACAACTGCCGGCGTTTCCCGTCTTCGGATTGAAATCGCTGGGCATCCTGGTGTTGCTCGCCATGGCCAGCGCCCTGTACGCGCGTTTGCGTCTCGATCAACTGGCGAACCTGGGATGGCGTATTCTGGCGCCGCTGGCCTTGTTGCAAATCCTGACGACGATTGGGATTGGGGGGTAGGGCGATGCGCTTTCGGTTGAAATCGTTGATCTATCTGTTGCCGCAGGTGTGGCGGGCGTTGTTTCGCCGCCCGCGCACCGTGCGCTATCCCTTTGGCCCCGCCGAGCTTTCCAGCGGCTACCGTGGGCGGGTGCGGATGAACGCAGACGCCTGTCGCGGGTGCGGATTGTGTGTGCGCGATTGTCCGGCGCTGGCTTTGGAGTTGCGCCGTGAGGATCGTGAGAATTTCTCTCTGGTGTACTATCCCGACCGTTGTGCGTACTGCGGCCAATGCGAGGTCAGCTGCGTCCATCACGCCATCTCTCTGGACAACGAATTCACTCCGGGCACACCCCGGCGCGAAACGCTGACCGTCGTGTTGGTCGAGCGCGCTAAACCGTGACGCTTACCAGACAGATGACGCCGGTTCCGGTATGAACCGACAGACCGGGGGTGAGCTCCGAAATGATGATGTCCTGGGGGCACAGAACCGACTCTGACAGATGTTGCCGGAATGCTTCTGCGGCGTCGGGGGCGCAGGCGTGGAGGATGGCCATGCGTTTAATCAGCGCGTTTCGGCTGATCTGACCGACCAGTTCGATCACGCGCCCCCATGCTTTGTTTTGTGAGCGTACTCTCTCCAGCATTTCGAGTTTTCCATCTCTGATGACGAGAATCGGCTTGATACTGAGAAGATTTGCTATCCCTGCCGTGACGTATCCCACCCGGCCGCTCATTGCCATATATTTGAGCGTTGCCAGCGTTGCGTGCAGGTACGTATGATCCCGAGTGTTGAGGGCGTGCTGGATCACCCCGGCGGCATCCGCTCCGTTCTGCGCGGCCTCGGCGGCAGCTATGACCATAAATCCCTGCGCCATTGAGAGCGTTTGGGTGTCCACAATTTCGATGGTGTGAGAGGGGTACATCTCGCGCGCTACCAGCGCCGTTTTGTAGGTCGCGCTCATCTTGCTGCTGACGCAGAAACACACAATCTCGCGCGCACCCTCTTCGATCGCCGCTTTGAAGGCTGCGGTAAATTGTTCGGGCGCGGGCGCCGAGGTGGTCGGCATCCCGCCTTCCCGATCAATCCGGTCAAACAACATCTTGTTGCCAATCTCGATGTTAGCTTTGAACGTTTCCTGACCAAAGTGGACGTTGATCGGTACCTGCCGGATGCCGTAACGCGCGGCGACGTCGTCCGGCAGGTCGGAATCGGTATCGGTGATAATGGCGACTTTTGGCACGTTGTCTCCTGGAAATAGCGTGCAGGCTTACGCCGTGACAAAAACCAGGCCGACGACGCCGTCTCCGGCGTGAACCGATAGCCCTGGGGTGAATTCGGCCACGATGACGTCCTTGGGACACATCACTTTGCTTTGCAGTTGCGCCAGGAATTCCTGCGCCTCGGCCGGAGCGTTGATGTGTGCGATGGCCAGACGTTCGATGGCGGTGGTTTGCGTCATCCTCTCCGTCAATTCGATGAGGCGCGCCCAGGCTTTTTTGCGCGTGCGCACTTTCTCCTGAATTTGGAGCTTTCCCTCTTTGCAGGTGAGAATCGGCTTGATATTGAGCAGGGTGGCCATGCCCGCCGCCAGATGTCCCACGCGGCCACTCATTGCCAGATACTTGAGTGTCCCCAGCGCTGCATACAGGTGTGAATGTTCCCGCACGGCAATGGCATGCTGAATCGCTTTCTCGATGCCGGCGCCGTTTTGGATGGCCTCGACGGCGGCGATGGCCATAAATCCCTGGATCATCGAGAGTGCGCGTGAATCCACTACTTCGATGGTGTGGTCGGGATACATGTCGCGCGCCGCCATAGCGGCTTTGTGGGTTGCGCTTATCTCGCTGCTCACGCAGAAGCAGATCACCGCTTCGGCGCCGTTGTCGAGGGCTTCTTTAAAGGCGGCGGAGAATTGTCCGGGCGTGGGCGCCGATGTCGTCGGCATCACGCCTCGGCGGTTGATGTGAATAAACAGTGAGGCATCATCAATGTCAACGCCGGTCAGAAACTCTTCCTGCCCGAAGTAGATATTGATCGGCACCTGGCGGATGCCATAGCGCGCTGCTACGTCGTTGGGCAAACTTGAGTCGGTGTCGGTGATCACTGCAATTTTGGCCATGATGCCTCCTGAGAATGAGCTTTTAGCCGTCAACTGTTAGCTTTTGGCTGGAGTCAAGACTAAGACTCCTGGCATTATACCGGTGAATGGCCATCTGGCAATGTGGAGAGCGTAGGGGTGAGGCATTCCTAAACGATTCTTTGGATACGCAGGCTTTATGAGATATAACATACTGTATGGATAAGGCGCCTACGCGGAATGCCTCGCCCTTACCTTTTTTAGCTTTGTGCGATATAATATAGAGGCGTTTAACAAAACTATAATATCTTTTTTCCATCCTGTAACCACTTCTAACAGAAGAAGTGGGGGGGCGGGTTGCGCCCGCCCCCAAACCCCCACTCCCCAAGATTTTGAGAAGAAATGAGAGGTGGTTCAGGAAGGTGTAAGGGGTTCTTTTGAGGGCGGCGGCCACAGAGCCGTTAGCGCCGGTCCGGTTTCGCGATGGTGTCGGTGGCACAGGAGTTTTTCCGATGGCGAGCGTTTTGTTGTTGAATATGAGCTACGAGCCCTTGGGCGTTGTGAACGACAAGCGAGCTTTGTCGTTGTTGATGCGCGGGCGCGTCGAGGCCGCATGTGAAGAATCTTTGGAGATGCGGAGCGCTTCGTGTATCCTGTATGTCCCCAAGGTCATCCGTTTGCGCCGCTACATCAACGTGCCGCACCGCTCGGTGGTGTGGAGCCGCAAGGCGGTGCTGCGCCGCGACCGTTTTACCTGTGGGTACTGCGGCGTGCAGCTCGGCGATCGCTATCAGGGACGGGTGCTGGACAAGGGCGACTTCACGGTTGACCACGTCATTCCCGTCAGTCGCGGCGGAAAGAACACCTGGGGCAATACGATCTGCGCCTGTTCTGCCTGCAATCAACGCAAGGCCAACCGCACTCCTCACGAAGCGAATATGAAGATGCTGTGGGAACCCAAGACGCCGCGTGTGACCTACCTGGTCGCATCCGGCGAAATCCCGGCAGCGTGGAAAGCGTACCTGGAAGTTGGTTGATCTGACTTGAGTGTGTAGGAATCGCGGGGCTTTTGGCCCCGCGATTTTTTTTGGCGTCGAACCATTGTTTTTCTTTGTCTTCATGTTATAGTTGCTCGGAATTATCCCGGATTTGGAAGGTGTGATGCGTAAGGCGCACAGGATACTTTTCCTTTTGGCCGTATTGCTCGGCTTCGGTTTCCGGCTGGCGTTTGTCCATGCCGATCCCTTTGGCAGCGACGTGCAGCTGTTTGTGCGCTGGGGCCGTCTGGTAGCCGGAGGCGGGCTGCGGTCGGTCTATACGTTGTCGCCTTCGGCCTATCCGCCTCTGGGGACGGCGTTGCTTTTGCCGGTCGGCTGGATGTGCCCGCAGTGCGCGCCCGATGCCCCCGTTACGTCTTCCGAGTTGTTTGCACTGCGTTGGCTGTGCTCCGCTTTCGATCTCCTCAATATGGTGTTGCTCGTGTACTGGGGATGCCTGATGCGCCATTCACGGCGCGGGGTGGCTGCGGCGGCGCTCTACGGCCTTTTTCCGGTGATGCCGCTGGTGTCCGGCTGGTGGGGGCAGAGCGATTCCTGGTATGTGTGCGCGATGCTCGTCGCCGGGATGGCGCTCAGCGTCCGGCGGCCTCTGCCGGCGTGGATTGCGCTGGGATTGGCCGTTTTGATCAAGTTCCAGGCGATCATCTTGTTGCCGGTCTTCGCGGCGGCTACCTGGCGCTGGTTTGGCCCCAAGAAGCTGCTCGTAGCCGGACTGGTTTTCGTCGTCGTGTTGGGTCTGGCCGCGGCCCCGGCGTTGCTCGGCGGGTACGGCGAGGACTTTGTGAAGGCGCTGTTGCTTCCCATCCAACAAGACCCCGTGCAGAACCGGTCGCACATCACGTTGGGCGGTCACAATCTGTGGGCCGGCGTGGCGCTGTGGCGCGGGCTGGACATCTGGGGGCCGTACACGCACACGGTGACGGGCAATCTTTCGTTCTACGTTGCCGGGATGAGTCTGTTGGCGTTGGCGCTAGGCGCCGTGACCACCCGCATTTTTGTGTCGAGCTCGCCGCGCATGGCCTTTGCGGCGATGGCGTTGCTCTGGGTGGTGTTTTTTCAGTGCGCGGTGGGAGTGGGGTTCCGCTATCTGATCCCTGCCGTCGTTTTTCTGCTCGCCGCTGCCGTTGCCGAGCCGGTGTGGTGGATCCCCGCCGGCGGTTTGCTCGCCGGTACCCTCTACAATTTGCAGGAGACGGTCGGCGCGGCGCGCTATCCTTTCGTGATGCTCCCGTTGCCCGGCGGGTTGGCGGCCAATGTGTCGCTGGTTTTGTTTTTCAGCGCGTTGGCCGGGGTGGTGTATTTTTCCGGTTGGCGGGGGGAGTTTACCACGGAGGTACGGAGGGCACGGAGTTTTTGGGGGAAGGTTTTTGCGGCGGGCCCGTTGCGACGAGCGGGTGGCGCGGAGGCGCCATCTCGTGCGTCCCGTTTCGAGCTGCTGCTGATTGTTGCGGGATGGGTGGCTGTGGTGGTGTTGGTCGGGTGGTGGGTCGGCGCCGGCGTCAGGCTCCAGGGCACTATGACCGCGACCGGCGTCGCATTGCGCGAAGATTTGGAGCGGGAGCTGGCCGGGGCGACACACCCGCTGGTGATCAACTGGCCCAAGGAGGTGCTGCGGGCGCCGTCCGGCGCGGGCGTCGCTTCGCCGGGGCTTTTCGAGCCTTCTTTGCCCGATTTGGGCTACGCTCAGGCCGAAGCCCTGATTTTTGCGCCGTGGACGGCGGCGTTGCAGCAGCCGCTCGGTTGGGACGTGGATTATCACGGGCAGTATGTGACCGGCGAGGCGCTGGCGCAGCGCGCGCTCGCCGCCGACCGCATCCTGGTGACCCGCGTGTTAGCCGGAACCCCCACCGTGGTGCGTCTGGTCGAGACGGCGCCGCTGGATGGGACGGCGCCGGTCGCCGAATTTGGCGACGCGGTGCAGCTGATGCGCGTCGAGACGGCCCTCGTTTCTTCGACGCTGTTGGTCTATCCGGTTTGGAACGTCGCTCAACCGCTTTCGGAGACGGTGACGGTGTTTGTGCAGGCGTTGGGCGCTGACGGGCAATTGCTGGCGCAAGCCGATGGCGGCGTGATGGACAATCTGCTTCCTCTCTCGGCGCTGGCGGCCTATCCCGACCGGACCCTCAAGGAATTGCGCGTGCTCCATCTGCCGGACGCCCCCGGCGGCGCTGTCACCCTGGCCATTGGCCTTTACCGGAACGACACGCTGGAGCGCCTGCCTGCCGTTTGCTCCGGCGCGCCCTGCGGTGATGCGTTTACGGTGCGGGTGAGCGGGGAAGCGGGTGAGCGGATCAGCGAATCAGCGGGTCAGCGAATTACGGATTACGGATTACGGATTGCCGACAGCGAATCAGCGTGTGAGCAAATCAGCGGGTCAGCGAATTGCGAATTGCGAGTCCTGAGTGTGAACCATGAAAATCGGTAGTTCACGTTTCACGTTTCACGCTTCCCGTTTCACCTTGCGTTACCGCTTGGGTCTGATCGCCGTCCTGCTGCTCGCTTTTGCGCTGCGTATGGTGTGGACGAACGATCCCGGCTATGTGGTGGACGTGGATTTCTTTGCGCGCTGGATGCGCGGCGCTGATCGGGATGGAATCGCCGGGATTTTGAGCGCCGACACGTCTTATCCGCCAGCTACGATGTACGCGCTGTGGGCGTTGGGCCGGTTGAGCGCGGCGGCGACGAACCCGTCGGGAGCGCCGCCTGTGCCGGTGGAGTGGTTGTTTTTGCAGATCGGCGTCGTCTTTTGCGACCTTTTGACCGTGGCGTTGCTCGCGACGATGGGGCGGCGCACGGCTGGCCCCCCGGTTGGATTGGCAGCGGCTTTGCTCTATGCGCTGTGTCCAGGCGGTATTTACCTCGCGGGGTGGTGGCGGCAGATTGACGCCTGGCTCATCTTGCCGCTGTTGCTGGCAGGCTGGTGGTTGTCGCGAAAGCGCATCGTCCCGGCGTGGCTGGCGCTGGGATTGGCGCTCACGGTGAAGCTACAGGCGGCTCTGCTCGTGCCGATCTTCGCCGTGGGGACGTGGCGCTGGCGCGGGCCGGGGGCTCTGCTCAAAGGCGGCGCGGTCTTGTTGCTCGCCGTCGCGGTGACGACGCTGCCGGTGGTCTTCGCAGGACAGTCTATGCCGTTGCTGGCGAAGATGACGCAACCTACCCGCGATTTGCAGTGGATCTCGCTCAGCAGTCACAATCTCTGGTATGCGCTGACCCCTCTCGCCCGCGATGTGGGCCGGACGATCAATCGCGACCAGCAGGCGTTCCTCGCCGGAATCTCGTTTCACGACGCCGGGCTGGCGTTGCTGGCGCTGGGCTACGGCCTGCTCCTGGCGCGCCTGTGGTTTCGCAGCCGCCCTGACGATATCTTCCCGGCGATTGCGCTGGCCTGGTTCACGTTGTTCTGCGTGACCACGCGGATGCACGTGCGTTACATCTACCCGGCGTTGCCCTTCCTGCTTTGCTCCGGGTTCCGTCGCCGGCGTTGGTGGGGGCTTTACGCGATCGCCTCGATCACGCTGTTGTTCAATCTTGTGCTAAAATCCTACACCACGTCGCCGCTGTCCGGCCTGATTCTGCTGACGCCTGCGCGAGGGGTGTGGAACGCCTGGATTCACGTCGGTGTGTGGCTGATCCTGTGGGGATTGTATCTCGCGCCTTTGTGGCCGCGTCAGGACGATTGGGCGGACGTGGCCGGTGCGCGCGGCTGGGAGCTGTGGCTGCTGGTCGCCGCCGGGCTGGTTCTGTGCGGCGGCGTGGCGGCGGTGTTGGCGCGCGGCAGGAGCGTGGGGACGGCGCTGGCGCAGATCAGGACGCCGCTGGTGCAAAGTCTGGATCGTGCGCTGGCCGGAGCGCCGCGCGAGACGCTGGTCGTCAACTGGCCCGGCGCGATCCTGGCCGGCGATTCGGCCAACCTTTTCGGCGCGGTCCCCGTCACACCCCCGGCGTTGTTTTTGGACACGCCCGACCTGGTGGAACGGCCCGTGGACTGGGTGCAGTTTGGCTCCTGGCAGCAGCCGTTGGGTTGGGACGTGGAATACTACGGAACCCACGTGACGGCGGGCGAGCTGGCCGGGTTGGTACGGCAGAGCGAGCGTGTGGTCGCGTTCCAGCCGCCGTTGCAAGAAATGGTCGTGCTGGCGCAGCCCGCCGCGCCGGTCGCTCCGGTGACGTGTCCCGCCGACTTCGCCGGACAGGTGTGCCTGGTTCACGCCCAGGCCACGCAATCGCCGGCGGCAATTACTCTGGCGCTGACGTGGCAGGTCACGGCGGAGCTTTCGTCCGATGTGACAGTCTTTGTGCACGTTCTCGACGCCGCCGGCGCCCCGGTCGCGCAGGCCGACGGCGACCTGATCCAAAATCTGCTCCCGTTGGCGGAGCTGCCCACCGTTGCGTCGGCTCTGACGGAAACGCGCGTGATCGCGCTGCCTCCCGGCGAGTACCGGCTGTCCGTGGGCCTCTACCACCGCGCCGATGGGCAACGGCTGCCGTTGCGTTGTGCATCCGAGCTCGCTTGCGCGGCGGATGCGGCCGAATTGACCCCCTGAATCGAAGAAAGGATGACGGATTGAACATTCCCGGACTTTCGGTGATCGTCCCGCTCTACAACAGCGCCGCGATTCTGCCGGCTCTGCTGGATCGCCTGGAAAGCGCGTTGGCGGCCTTGGGCTGCGACTACGAAATCATTCTGGTCAACGACGGCAGCCGCGATGCGACCTGGGCGGAAGTGCAGTCGCAGTTGCCTCAGCGCCGGCGCGTCACGGCTCTGAACATGATGCGCAACTACGGCCAGCACAACGCCCTGCTGGCCGGCATCCGCCAGGCGCAGTACCCGCTGTGCGCGACGCTGGACGACGATTTGCAGAACCCGCCGGAAGAGATCGCTGCGTTGTTGGCGGCGCTCACTCCCGATGTGGACGTGGTCTACGGCGCGCCCAGGGCCGAAAAGCACAATCTGGCGCGGCGGCTGGCCTCGCGCGTGACCAAGCTCACGCTGTCGCGCTCCATGGACGTGACGGTGGCCGAGCAGATCAGCGCCTTCCGCCTGTTCCGCACCGATTTGCGGCAGGCGTTTGAAATGTATCGCGGCCCGTTCGTCAACATTGACGTGCTGCTGACGTGGGGCACCAGCCGTTTCGTTGCCGTCAGGGTGCGTCACGACGAGCGCGCCGCCGGGACGTCCAACTACACCTTCGGCCGTTTGATCACCCACGCCATCAATATGATCACCGGCTTTTCGGCGCTGCCGTTGCAGGTGACCAGCATTTTAGGACTGACGATGGCCGTTTTCGGGGCCGGCGTGCTGGCGTATGTGGTGGGACGCTACCTTATCCAGGGTAGCCCGGTGCAGGGCTTCCCGTTCCTGGCTTCGACCATCGCCATTTTCTCCGGCGCGCAACTGCTCTCGCTGGGCATCATCGGCGAATACCTGTGGCGGATGTACTTCCGAGTGATGGATCGCCCGGCGTTTGTGGTGCGTGAGCGGGCGCAGTCGGAGGAGAGAGGCGTGAAACGTGAAACGTGAAACGTGAAACGTGAAACGTGAAACGTGAAACGTGAAACGTGAAACGTGAAACTGGAAATCGGTAATCGGTAATCGGTAATTCGCTGATTCGCTGATTCGCTCATTCGCAATTCAAAGGATAACCCATGACCTTCATACCGTTCAACCGGCCCGCACAGTTGGGCAATGAGTTTTTGTATATGCAGCAGGCCATTCAAAAGGGGCAAATCTCCGGCAATGGGCCGTTCACGCAGCGCTGCGAGGCGTTGTTGGGGCAGGCGTTGGGGAGCCGGGTGTTGCTCACCAGCTCTTGCACGCACGCGCTGGAGATGTCCGCGCTGCTGTTAGACCTGGCGCCCGGCGACGAGGTGTTGCTGCCGTCGTTCACCTTTGTCTCGACGGTCAATGCTTTTGCGCTGCGCGGCGCCCGTCCGGTCTTCGTGGACATTCGCCCCGACACACTCAATCTTGACGAGCGCCAGGTTGAGGCAGCGATCACGGAGCACACCCGCGCTCTGGTGCCGGTTCACTATGCCGGCGTTGCCTGCCAGATGGATGTGCTGGGCGAGATCGCCGGACGCCACGGGCTGTGCGTCGTCGAGGATAACGCTCACGGCTTGTTTGGCCGTTTCCGGGGACAGGAGCTGGGGACGTTCGGCGCTCTGGCGACGCTGAGCTTTCACGAGACCAAGAATTTCATCTGCGGCGAGGGTGGCGCGTTGGTGATCAACGATCCGGCCCTGATTGAGCGCGCCGAGATTCTGCGCGAAAAGGGCACCGACCGCAGCAAGTTCTTCCGAGGGTTGGTGGACAAGTATACCTGGGTGGACGTGGGGTCGAGCTACGTCCTTTCGGACTTGTTGGCCGCCTACCTGTTGGCGCAATTGGAATGCCGCGACGCGGTGCAACAGGCGCGCGCCCGCCTTTTCCACCGCTACGCTGAAGCCTTTGCCGATCTGGCCGGGGCCGGAGTGTTGCGGTTGCCGGTCGTGCCGGCGGATCGTGACCAGGCGTACCACATGTTCTACATGCTGCTGCCTTCGGTGGACGAGCGCGACGCCTTGATCCGGCACCTCAAGACCCAGGACATCCTCGCCGTCTTTCATTACGTTCCGCTGCACCTCTCGCCGATGGGGCGGCGCTTCGGCTACACCGAGGCGGACTGCCCGGTCACGCAGGACATCAGCGGGCGGCTGGTGCGCTTGCCGCTCTACAACACCATGACCGAAGAGGAGCAGGAACGGGTGATCCGCGCCGTGCGCGCTTTCTTTGGAGCGTAGCGTCTGCCGATTTTCGGTTACTGATTCCCAACAAACTTATCAATCACCCGGCGATACTCCTCGGCCTGATCCCACGAGGTGGTGTGCCCGCTGCCTTTGAAGAGATGGACTTGCGCCTGCGGGTAGAGCTTTTTGAAGTCCGCGCGGACTGCTGTGGGCGTCGTGCGATCGTCCTCGCTCATCATAATCAGGAGGCGCCCCGGCCACGCGGCCAGATCGTCGGGCGTGAAACGGCAACGTTGGAAGCTGATCGTGCGCGACAGCGTGCTCAATGCGTCGGCTTTCGACATCTTCTGGAGCAATTCGGCGTAGATAGCCAGCATCAACTCGTTGCCGGGCTTCTTCGGCGGCATCAGCCGGTTCAGACTGAGCCGCATCATCCGTCGCAAAAATCCGGTGGGCATCAGGCTCATCCAGCGCAGCATCCCTTCCATCTGCTTGATGCCGGGATCATCGGGGTAGGGCGGCTGGGTGTGCGAGAGAATGAGCGATTTCACCATCTCCGGGTATCGCCTCACAAAGACCTGCGCCACGAATCCGCCATAAGATCCTCCCTGAACGTGAACGTTCTCGATGCCCTCGTGGCGGAGAATGCCGGCGATGCCATCGCAGAGGTCGTCCATCGTCTTGACCGGCGCATAAACCGGATCAATCACGCGCGATTTCTTGGCGAAGTGCGCCAGGTGATGCCAGTCGAAGTAGGGGATCCCCAGCGCCCCGGTCAGCACCAACCGCGTTTTCGGCCCGCTGCCCAGGTCATAGTATTCCCAGTCCACGTTTCCCTGCGCAAGGTGTTTGAAGGGGTGGTCGGCGCGAAACTGCCGGAACGGATCGAGCTGCGCCGGCGGGACCTCTTTGTAAAGTTTAGCAATGCGCGGATCGGAAAGAAAATCGCTCATTGTGTCTCCTCGGAAAATAATCCGCTAAAGCGGGGGTAAAAAAGGGGGTTTTTCGCGGGCGG
>DAOUFX010000555.1:0-5197 GCA_034429675.1 Anaerolineae bacterium
GGGCGGGTATCCCCGCCCGCGAAAAACCTTCTTTTAATTCCCCCGCTTTAGCGGGTTATTTTCGAAGGAGTTTACCCATGCATACCGCTATCCCCGAAAGTGTCGGTTTTTCTTCGGCGCGATTGACGCGCATCGCCGCCGCATTTCAACGCTACGTGGACGCAGGCAAGTTGGCCGGCCTCATCCTCACCGTCGCGCATTGCGGCCAGACCGTCTATCTGGAGAATCTCGGCCAGATGGATCGCGAAGCCAACAAACCCATGCAACTCGACGCCATCTTTCGCATCGCTTCAATGACCAAGCCGGTCACGGCAGCGGCGCTGATGCTGCTCTATGAAGAAGGATACTTCACTTTGAACACCCCTGTCTCGGAATTCATCCCCGGCTTCAAGGATTTGCAGGTCTTTGTGCGCGAGACGCCGGATGGCGTGGAACTGGCCGATCTGGTGCGCCCGGTCACGTTCCGCCATCTTTTCACCCACACGGCCGGCCTGAGCTACGGATGGAATCAGGAAGACCCGGTTGACCGGCTTTATCAAAAACAACGGGAGGAGGCCAACCTTTCCGAGGACCAGGCCACGGTGAAAGATATGGTCGAAGGGCTGACCCATCTGCCGCTGGCTTTCCAGCCCGGGACGAAGTGGCGTTACAGTCTGGCCATTGACGTTCTCGGACGCATCGTTGAGATCATCTCCGGCAAACCGCTGGACGAATTTTTCAAGGAGCGCCTCTTCGGGCCGTTGGGGATGGTGGATACGGATTTCTGGGTCCCGCGTGAGAAGGCCGACCGGTTGGCCGCCCTCTACGGCCATCCCGACAATTCCCCCGATCTCAAGCTGCTCGAAGCCCCGGCGGACTCGCAGTCTTTCAACAAACCGGCTTTCCTCTCCGGCGGCGGCGGGCTGCTTTCCACTGTGTTTGACTACGGTCGCTTCCTGCAAATGCTCACCAACGGCGGCGAGCTGAACGGCGTGCGCCTGCTCAGCCCGACCACCGTGGACTTGTTCACGATCAATCACGCGCCGGCTGCCGCGCTGCCTTACGGGTTTGCCCAGGGCGAAGACCTCTTCCATCTGGGGTACGGCTACAGCCTGGGGACGCGCGTACTGATGGACGTCTCGGCGTCCGGCAAGGCCGGATCGGTGGGCGAATTTGGTTGGGATGGCGCCTTCAACACCTACTTCTGGGTGGACCGCCAACAATCGCTCTACGGCCTCCTGATGACCCAACACAGCCCCAACAATTACTATCCCCTGGCCGACACGTTCAAACAGTTGGTGTATCAGGCGATGGTGAAATAAAAACTTGAAAATTGCTCTCATTTTTGCCAGGGCCGATCTGCGGCGGGGGACGCGGATCAAGCACTTTATGGTGCCGCCGCACAGCCTGCAAATCCTGAGCGCGCTCACCCCGCCGGAACATCACGTTACCGTCGTGGATGAATACCATCGCCCGGCCGACCCGGCGCTGGCGGCAGACCTGATCGGCATCAACGTGTGGACCGCCTCGTCGTCGCGCGCTTATGAGCTGGCGGACGGCTATCGCCAGCGCGGAATCCCGGTGGTGCTGGGCGGGCCGCACGTCACGGTCTGCCCGGAGGAGGCGCTGGCCCACGCCGACGCGATCGTGGTGGGCGAGGCGGAATCCGTCTGGCCGCAGGTGGTGCGCGACGCCGAGGGGGGGCGGTTGAATCCCATCTACCAGGGGCAGATGCTCTCGTTGGACGAGACGCCCGCCCCTGATTGGACGCCGTTCCATCCCAACGATTACGCCGTGCAGGTTTCGCTCTCCACTACGCGTGGTTGCGCCCGGCAATGTGACTTCTGCTATGAAAGTTGCCGTCCCAAACCCAACTTCCGCCAGCGTTCCCTCGACAAGGTCTTGCAGGAGATTGACGCGCGTCCGGCTCCGGTTGTCTCCTTTCTGGACAACGACATCACGGTCAACCAGCGCTTTGCCCGTGAACTGTTCACCGCGTTGATTTCGCGCCGGCGCCACTGGTTGGGGATGACCTCCATCGAGGTGGCGGACGACGAGGAGATGCTCGATTTGATGGCCCGGTCGGGATGCCGGACGTTGTTCATCGGCTTTGAGAGCATCGTCCCCGACAGCCTCAGCGAGGTGCACAAGCGCTGCAACCGCGTCGAGGATTACGTTCGCAACGTCCGCCGCATTCACGACCGCGGCATCATGGTGAACGGCAGCTTTGTCTTTGGCTTCGATCACGACGATGGGGACACCTTCGATCGCACGGTCTCCTTTGGCATCGAAGCCCGCATTGAGACGGCCACCTTCACCGTGCTCACGCCCTATCCCGGCACGACACTTCACAAACGGCTGCTGGCAGAGGATCGCATTTTCGATCACGACTGGTCGCACTATGACACAACGCGCTGTGTGTTTCAGCCTGCCCGGATGACACCCCAGGAACTCGAAGCCGGCTACTTCCGCGCTTACGAGAAATTCTACGCCTGGCCTGCGATCCTGCGCCGTTGTCGCTTCGGCGAGCCGGGCTTTGCCAGGCGGTTGTTTCTCAACACGGCGTACAAGCGCGTCGAACCCCTCTACGGCTTGCTGGGCCGGTACGTTCGCATCGGGTGGCTGCGCCCGCTTTTCAACTGGTACGCCAGCCCGTATTGAGGTTCATTGCTTGTAGGAAGCGCGTAAGAGAAACGTGTTTTTTCGAGCAGGTACTCCTGCTCGAAAAACACTCCCTTTCAACCCTGGCCGCGTCGGCGGCAATTCCGGCTGAAGGCTAAAAGCTAACGGCTATTTTTCAAGGAGATGTCTATGCTCAACCCCGCCTGGACCGCACTTGCCGATAAACTGACTGCTTTGTTCGCCGCATGCCCGCAGGTCGAAGCCGTGGCGCTCGGCGGTTCCCTGCAAGGAGCGTCCGCCGATGCGCTGTCGGATATTGATCTGTACGTCTACACGCGCGGCGATATCCCGTTGGATGTGCGCCGCGCCATCGTGGAGCAGTCCGGCGGCGCTGCGGTCGCCAACCTGGGTCTGGCGTTCTGGGGGCCGGGCGACGAGTGGTTCGACGCACAGACCGGCATTGAGGTGGACATCGTCTATTTCGACGCGGATTGGATGGCTGAACAGCTGGAGCGGGTGATTCACCGGCGCCAACCGGCGCTGGGGTACACCACCTGCTTCTGGCACACCGTTCTCCATTCGCAGGCGCGTTACGATCCTCACGGCTGGTTTGCCGGGCTACAGGCGTTGAGCCGCAGCCCTTACCCCGAGGTGTTGCGCCGCAATATCATCGCCTTCAATTATCCGGTGCTGCGCGGCGTGATTCCCGCCTACGCCCATCAAATTGAGAAGGCTGTGAAGCGCGGCGACTGGATCAGCGTCAATCACCGCCTGGCGGCGCTGTTGGCCAGCTACTTCGATGTGCTGTTCGCGTTCAATCGGGTTTTGCACCCCGGCGAAAAACGCCTGCTTCCCTTTGCGCTGGCGCATTGCCCGAAATTGCCCGTGAACTTTGAAGCGGACATTACCGCGATTTTGCAGGCGTCGTCGTCGCCGGATCTGCCGGCGCGGGTTGCGTTGTGCCTGGATCATCTGGACGACTTGCTACAACAGGAGGCGCCGGGTGAGCTGCCTCTTCTGTGAGATTGTCGCCCGCCGCCGGCCTGCCAGCATCGTTTACGAAGACGCTCTTACGCTGGCGTTTATGAATTTGCGCCAGGCCAACCCCGGCCACGTGTTGATCATCCCCAAGATGCACGTTGTTACTGTGGATACTCTGCCGTTGGACATTGCCGGGCCGTTCTTTGAGACGGTGGTGCGGGTGTCGCGCGCGGTGCAGGCGGCGTTTTCGCCGCCGGGGCTGTCGCTGTGGCAATCCAACGGCACGGTTGCCGGACAGGAAATCCCGCACGTTCATATTCACATTTTGCCCCGACGTCCCGGCGATGGGGCTGTTGCTTTCTATGCACAACCACCGCCTACTGAGCCGCGAGCTGTTCTGGATTATCTGGCAGAGCAAATCCGGCGCGCATTGGCGGACGCCCGCGCATAACTTCTCGCTTTAGCAAGGAAGCGTGTTTTTCGTGTGGGCACCTCCGCACGAAAAACGCTCCCCTTATATCCGGCTAATGGCTAACGGCTAAAAGCCAAAGGCTAAACGCTATTTTCAAGGAGGCAAAAATGAAAGTGCTCTTCATTGGCGGCACCGGCATCATCAGTTCGGCGTGTTCGCGCCTGGCCGTGGAACGCGGCATGGATTTGTATTTGCTCAATCGCGGGGAGACGAAGCACCGCTCGATCCCGGAGGGCGCAACGGTTCTCCATGGCGACATCCGCGACGCCGCTTCGGCGCGGGCGGCGCTGGGGCAGATGACGTTCGATGTGGTGGTGAATTGGATCGCCTTCACGCCCAATCATGTGGAACAAGACCTGACGTTGTTCCGGGGGCGCACCGGACAATACATCTCCATCAGTTCCGCGTCGGCTTACCACAAGCCGGTGCTCAGCCTGCCCATCACCGAATCCACCCCGTTGCATAACCCTTACTGGCAATATAGTCGCGACAAGATCGCCTGCGAGGAGCGCCTGATGCGCGCCTACCGCGAGGAAGCTTTCCCGATCACGATCGTGCGGCCCTCGCACACCTACGACCGGACTCTTTTGCCGTTTCACGAGCGTTGGACGGCCATAGACCGGATGCGCCGCGGGTTGCCGGTCATTGCTCACGGCGACGGCACCTCGCTGTGGGTACTCACCCATCACCGGGATTTCGCCAAAGGGTTTGTGGGTTTGTTGGGACGATCGCAGGCGCTTGGCGAAGCCTACCACATCACTTCCGACGAATCGCTGACCTGGAATCAGATCTACGCGATCATGGCGCAGGTCGCCGGCGCCCCTGAGCCGCGCCTGGTTCACATCCCCTCCGAGTTCATCGCCGCTTTTGATCCTCAATGGGGCGCCGGCCTTTTAGGGGATAAGACTTACAGCGTCATCTTTGACAATACCAAAATCAAACGGATGGCGCCGGATTATGTGGCTGCCATCCCCTTCCGCCAGGGCGCCGAAGAGATCATGGCCTGGTTTGAAGAAGACCCGGCGCGTCAGACCGTTGATCCGGCCTGCAACGCGCAGATAGAGGCCATCATTGCAGCGTATCAAGGGGCATGGCCCAATAAACAGAACGTGTAATCTTCTCAAAATCTGAGAGTGGGGGGCT
>DAOUFX010000556.1:0-8973 GCA_034429675.1 Anaerolineae bacterium
GCGGGCGCATACGCCCGCAAAAACACACCCCATCAGTCAGAGGAGAAAAAAAACAATGACAACGCTTGCAATGAAGTTCGGGGGAACTTCGGTCGGCAGCGCGGAGGCGCACCGCCAGACAGCCGAAATCGTCGAGGAACAGAGCCGGCGCTGGGATCGCGTGATCGTGGTCGTCTCGGCGATGCGCGGCGTGACCGACGCGCTGATCGAGGGGGCGCGCACGGCGGCCGGCGGCGACGGGCAGAAGTACCGCAGCATCGTCGCCGATCTGCGCGTGCGCCACTACCGGGTGGTGGACGAGCTGCTCAACGTCGCCGCCGAGCGCGCGCCGGTGCTGGCCGCTGTGGACGAGATGCTGGACGAGTTTGCCACGCTCTGCCATAGCGTCCACGTGCTGGGCGAGGTGACGCCCCGCGCGATGGATACGATCAGCTCGTTGGGCGAGCGCATCAACGCGCGCATTCTGGCGGCGCTGCTGCGCCAACGCAACGTCAAAAGCGAGGCCGTGGACGCCACCGAGGTAATCGTCACCGACGAGACTTTCCAGAACGCGGCTCCGCTGATGGACAAGACCCGCGCCCGCGCCGCCGCCCGGCTCAACCCGCTGCTGGAACAGAAAGTCGTCCCCATCGTTACCGGTTTTATGGGCGCCACCGAAGCCGGCGTCACTACCACCCTGGGACGCGGCGGCAGCGACTACAGCGGCGCAGTCATCGCCGCCGCCATTGACGCCGATGAAGTCTGGATCTGGACCGACGTGGACGGCGTGATGAGCGCCGATCCGCGCATCGTCTCCGGCGCCAAGGTCATTCCGCAAATCTCGGCCGCCGAGATCAGCGAGTTGGCTTACTTCGGCGCCAAAGTCTTACACCCGCAGACCATCCGCCCGGTGATCGAACGCGGCATCCCGATGTGGGTCAAGAATACCTTCAACCCCACCTTCCCCGGCACGTGCATCGTCCGCGAAACCGCCGCCACCGACGGCACGGTGAAAGCCGTCACGGCCATCAAGGGCTTGAGCATGGTCAATGTCGAGGGGCGCGGTATGATGGGCGTGCCCGGCATCGCCGCCCGCACGTTCGCCGCCGTCGCCAGCCGCGACGCCAACGTCCTGATGATCTCACAGGCGTCATCCGAACAATCCATCTGCTTCATCATCCCCACCCCCACCGTCAAAGGCGTCATCGCCGCCATCGAGCAAACCTTCGCGTTGGAATTGGGCCGCCACGACATCGAGCGCGTCTGGGCGCTGGAAGACGTCGTCATCGTGACCGCCGTGGGCGCAGGGATGCGCGCCACGCCCGGCGTCGCCGCGCGCATCTTTGGCGCGCTGGGGCAGGCGCACATCAACGTCGTTGCCATCGCGCAGGGGTCGTCCGAATGCGGCATCTCGCTCGTCGTCGCCAGCAACGATGCGAGCGAGGCCGTGAAGGCCATTCATGAAGAATTCATCAATGGAAAGTAGGGATTAGAAATTGGGGGATTGGGGGATTGGGAAGGATTCTTTGTTTCCACCCCCAATCCCTTAGTCCCCAGTCCCTCAATCCTTTATCCCTCAGTCCCCAGAACAATTCAGGAGGCAAACACTATGTCCACACAACAGAAAATTTCCGTCGCCGTGCTCGGCGCGACCGGGGCGGTGGGACAGCGATTTATCCAGCTTTTGGCGAACCATCCCTGGTTCGAGATTACCGCGCTGGCCGCTTCGGAGCGCAGCGCGGGCAAGCCCTACGCCGAAGCCGCCAACTGGATCATCCCCGGCGACCCGCCGCCCGGCATCGGGGAGATGGTGGTGCGACCGCTGGAGACCGACCTGCCGGCGCGCATCGTCTTTTCGGCGCTGCCATCAGACGTAGCGTACAAAATCGAGCCGGAGTACGCCCAGGCGGGCTACGCGGTCTGCACCAACGCCTCGACCTACCGGCAGGCGCAAGACGTCCCCCTGCTCATCCCCGACATCAACAGCGAGCACGTGGCGCTGGTCGAGCGCCAGCGCCAGACCTACGGTTGGGCCGGCATCATGGTCGCCAGCCCCAACTGCACCGCCACCGGCCCGGCCATGGCGCTCAAACCGCTGGACGCGGCCTTCGGCGTGCGCAAAGTCTTTATGGCGTCGTTGCAGGCCATCTCCGGCGCCGGCCACCCCGGGGTGCCCTCGCTCGACATTTTCGACAACGTGATCCCCTACATCAAGGGCGAAGCGGAAAAATTCGAGCCCGAACTGCGCAAGATGCTGGGGCAGATGGTCGCCGGGCAACTCGCCGACGCCAATCTGGTTCTCAGCCCGCACGTCCACCGCGTCCCGGTGCTGGACGGGCACACCGTCAGCCTTTCGGTAGGCTTCGAGCGCAAACCAAGCGTAGACGAGGCGCTCGCCGCCCTGCGCGACTACGCGCCGCCGGCCATCGTCCGCAAATTGCCGAGCGCGCCGGCGCACCCCATCGTCGTGCGGCTGGAGCCGGATCGCCCCCAGCCGCGCCGCGACCGCGACAACGAAGGCGGCATGGCCGTCACCGTGGGCCGCGTGCGTCCCTGCCCGCTGCTCGACCTGGGCCTGACCACCGTCATTCACAACACCCTGCGCGGCGCCGCCAGCGGCTCGATATTGAACGCAGAATTGCTAGTTGCCGCAGGCTATGTACAATAGCAAGGGATTAGGGATTGGGGACTAGGGATTAGGGATTAGGGATTGGGGATTGGGGATTGGGGATTGGGGACAGTTTTCCGTCCCCAATCCCTCAATCCCTCAATCCCTCAATCCCTCAATCCCTCAATCCCCCAATCCCCCAATCCCATCCACATACATTCATCTCAATTAAGGAAGGTGCCATGAAAACCTACGGCAGAACTTCGGTATCCGAGTTTTTGGGAGATATGATCGTCTACCGCAACCTCGCGCCGGTGGACGCGCGAATTCCATCGCTGGAGGCGCTCCGCGACGAGGTCGGCATCCCGGCGGGCATGCTCCCGCGCAAACACGAGCCGGAATACGCCCGCGCCATCGCGCGCATGCTGCACGCCGCCCGCGCCCTGGACGAACCGTACACCTCGTTGGCGCGGCTGGTGTATCTGGGCGACACGCGCATGAGCGACGGCGCCGCCTTCGTCAACCTCTGCAAAGCCACGCGCTGTCCCGGCATGGCCTTCATTGGCGCCGAAACGGACGACGAGCCGGAAATGGATCTGGTCGAGCAAGACGCCGGGACGACGTGCCTGGCCAACCGCTGGAGCATGTTGTCCGACTTCGAGACGCTCTGCGACGACTACGAATTTCGAATTGACAAACGCACGGTGGTTGTGATTGATCTGGACAAGACCGCCATCGGCGCGCGCGGGCGCAATGCGAACGTCATTGACCAGGCGCGGGTGAGCGCCGTGCGCCGCACCGTCGGGGATCTGCTCGGCGACACCTTCGACGCGGCGCAGTTCCAACAGGCCTACATCACCCTCAACCAGCCCGAATTCCACCCGTTCACCGCCGACAATCAGGACTACCTGGCCTACATCTGCCTGATCATCAACAGCGGCCTCTATCACACGGCGCCGCTGGTAGACGACATCCACAACGGGCGGATGGGGAGCTTCGCACAGTTCATTGCCGCAGTGAACGCCCGCGCCGGCGAACTGCCGGAAAACTTGCGCGCCCTCCACAACGAGATCGCCGCCCGCGTGCGCCAGGGCGACCCCACGCCGTTCAAGACGTTCCGCTACAACGAGTACCGGGAAACCGTCGGGCGCATGGGCTATTTGCCCGACGATAGACCGGCTACCGATCTGCTGGAAAAAGAGATCGTCATCACCCAGGAAGTGCGCGCCATCGCGCTCAAGTGGAAAGCGCAGGGAGCGCTGCTCTTCGGCCTCTCGGACAAACCCGACGAAGCCTCGATTCCCAACTTCGAGCAGGCCGCCCAGGGCTACCTGCCCATCCATCGCACCGAAACGCACGCGGTGGGAGAGTAATCGCCGGTGATTGTCGGACACCTGGGGATTTCGGCCCTGCTACATCGCTACGCGAAAGCGGACCTCGCGCCGGCAATGATCGCCGGATTGATGCCCGACATCGTAGACAAGACCCTGTGCCAGCTCTTGCACCTGACGCCCAGCGGACGGATGGCCGCGCACACCCTGTTCGGATTGGCAATCAGCGCCGGCGTCGTGGCGCTCATCTGGGGAAAACGCGCCGCGTGGAGTTGGGCGCTCGGCTACCTGGGCCACCTCGTGGCCGACGCCGGCGGCGACGTGCCGTGGCTCTATCCGTTTGTCCACTACGACTTCCCACCGTCCCCAAGCCTGTGGGAAAGCCTGATGAACAAACTCAGCCATCCGCTGACGCTTCTGCCGGAGTTATTCCTGTGTGCCTGGGCCGGATTCGCCGCGAGAAACAAAAGCGATGTTTTTTCAGACGGGGACGCCCGCCCGAAAAAAACTCCCTTTTTTGCCCCTGCCGCGCCGTCCGAAACCGCCGCTGGCGATGGAAAAGGCTAAAAGGAAAGTATTTTTCGCACACGGGGTACCGCGTGCGAAAAATACCCCCTTTACCCAGGCCGTCGAAGGCAACCACGAACTTTCGACTTTCTGACTTTTGACTTTCGACTATTTCCAAGGAGGAACAATGCACTACAACAGCTGGCTCGAATGTATTCGCGGCTGCGGACGCCGCTACTCGATCTTTGACGTGGTTTACCGCTGTGAAGACTGCGGCGGGCTTTTGGACGTGGTTCACGACGTCGCCGCGCTCAAACAGCGCGACGGGAAAGAGTGGACGCAACTGTTTGAGCAACGCACCCGCACCACCGAATGGCCCTACGGCAGCGGCGTGTGGGGAAAAAAGGAATGGGTCTGCCCGCAATTGGACAACGACAACATCGTCTCGATGTACGAGGGGCACACCAACTGCTTCTGGGCCGAGCGGCTGGGCCGGGAAATCGGCGTGCCGGATTTGTGGATCAAGCTGTGCGGCAACAGCCACACCGGCTCGTTCAAAGACCTGGGAATGACCGTGCTGGTATCAGTGGTCAGGCAAATGCGGGCCAACGGGCAGCCCATCCGCGCGGTGGCCTGCGCCTCCACCGGCGACACCTCCGCCGCCCTCGCAGCCTACGGCGCCGCCGCCGACATCCCCACCATCGTCTTCCTGCCGCGCGGCAAAGTCTCGACCGCGCAACTCGTCCAGCCCATCGCCAACGGCGCGCGCGTCCTGTCGCTCGACACCGATTTCGACGGCTGCATGCGCATCGTCCAGAAGGTCACCGCCGACAAGAGCATCTACCTGGCCAATTCGATGAATTCGCTGCGGATGGAGGGGCAAAAGACGGTGGCCATCGAAATCGCCCAGCAGTTCGACTGGGAAGCGCCGGACTGGATCGTCATCCCCGTCGGCAACCTGGGCAACGTCAGCGCCTTGGGCAAAGGGCTACTGCTGATGAAAGAACTGGGGCTGATCAACAAACTGCCGCGCATCGTCTGCGCTCAGGCCGCGCGCGCCAACCCGCTCTACCTGAGCTACCAGACCCACTTCCGGGACTACCGCCCGGTCGAGGCGCAAAAAACGCTGGCGAGCGCCATCCAGATCGGCGACCCGGTCAGCTACGAACGCGCCGTCAAAGTTTTGCAAGCCTTCGACGGCGTGGTCGAACAGGCGAGCGAAGACGAACTCGCCAACGCCGCTGCCCGCGCCGACCGCACCGGGATGTACTGCTGTCCCCACACCGGCGTCGCCCTGGCCGCGCTCTTCAAGCTCATTGATCGCGGCGAAATCAAGCCGTCCGATCGCGTCGTCGTCATCTCGACCGCCCACGGGCTGAAATTCACCGATTTCAAGGTCCGGTACCACGAACAAACCCTGCAAGACGTTGTCACCCGCCACGCCAACCCGCCCATCGAGCTCCCCGCCGATTACGACGCCGTGCAGAAGGCGTTGGATCGGATTCTGTGATTCGGAGTATACTGGTAGAAACAAAGGGGGAAAAATGGTACGCGAATTTAGTGTGATTATTGAACAAGATTCTGAGGGATATTACGTGGCAAGCGTCCCCGAACTGCCGGGGTGCCACACCCAGGCAAAATCACTCGACGCGCTGATGAAACGAATTCAAGAAGCCATTGAGCTATGCCTGGAAGTTGCGGCGGGAGAAACAGAATCCCACAAATTCATCGGCGTCCAACGCATTTGGGTTGAAGCATGATCAAACTTCCGCGGGTCACAGGACGCCAACTCATCGCTGCATTACAGAAGAAAGGTTTTGAGGTTATCCGCATCAGAGGGAGCCATCATTTCCTACAAAGCACGGACGGACGCCGAACCGTTGTGCCTGTTCATCGTGGAGAAACCATTGGCCCTGGCTTGATGTCACAAATTTTGAGAGATTGCGAACTAACGCGCGATGAATTGGTGGAACTGTTGTAAATCTCACTTTGATCTCAGTAGCTCCCCATAAAGCTCCGGCCTGCGGTCGCCGATAGTGTCCAGCTCAAATTCACCGGGGCGCAACACCAGACGTTTCTGGCGTGCTTGAAGGAGATCAATATCGGCGTAGAGGATGGCCTCGTCAGCGCCGGCCTCGGCCAGCACAGCGCCGCCCGGATCAACGATCTGGCTGTGACCGAAAAAGGTAAAGCCGCTTTCTTCGCCGCAACGGTTGCAGGCCAACAGGAACACCCGGTTCTCCAGAGCGCGCGTGCGCGTCACAAACTGCGGCGCGTTCTGGGAACCGTCAGGCCAGTTGGTGGGCAGAGCCACGATGTCCGCGCCGGCCAGCGCCAACGCGCGCAAAGCCTCGGGGAAACGCAGATCGTAGCAGATGGCGAGGCCCACGCGGCCCAGCGCAGTCTCCCACACTCGGAATCCCGTATCGCCGGGAGCAGCAAAACGATCCACGCCCAACAAAGGTAGATGCGCCTTGCGATAGCCCCCCACACAGCCCTCAGGCCCGATCAGCACGGCAACATTGTAAATCCGGTCGCCGTCGCGCTCCAACAGCCCCACTACCGCGTAAGCCCGTGAAGCAGCGCAGGCCGCAGCGAACGCCCCGGTCGTAGGACCTGGGAGCGGTTCTGCCGCGGCCTGCGCCGAATCAAAATTACCAAAGCCGTAGCCCGAAATGGCGCACTCCGGGAACACCACCAGCTGCGCCCCTGCCGCCGTCGCCGTATGAAACAACGCCAGAGCGTGCGCCAGGTTTTGCGCATTCTGCGCCAGTTGCGGCGCCATCTGCGCCACGGCCACTCTGAGCGGCATGCGCTATCCTTCGCGGGAGATGCGCACGTTGCGGCGCGGCTCCTCCCCGTGCGACAACGAGGTCAGGTTGGCGTCGCGCACCATCTCGTGCTGGTAGCGCCGGATGACAGAGGTCTGCGGCGCCAGATCCACCGAGCTTTGAGCGCCGCTCAGCACCCGTTCGATGGCCTCCTGGGTCTCCTGCATGGCCAAGGTAAACGGATCGGCCTCTTCTGCAGAGAATTCAAACAGGGTGGACAGGAAAGACTCCATCTGCGCCACCGTGTTGGCCCGCAGCACGTAGACCGGCACCCCGCGCCGCTCCGCATCCGTGACGACCCGGGGGCGTTTGCGATAGTGCTGCTTGGACGTGACAAAGACCTGCGCCTCGCCCAAACTGTCCACCAGCTTCATCGGAACGCGCAAGCTCTGCGCCGCGTGAAGCAGCCGGTTGCGGGCGATGCCAAACGCATAGACGCGCCGCTCCTTGAACTGCCGCCGCTTCATCGGCACGGTCGAAGGCGCCCACTCGGCGGCGACGCTGTCGGCCAGGGCCTGTTCCTCGCCCTCGGACGGTTCGGTTTGGTAATGCTCGGTGTGCACCTCGCCCTTCGCGTCGCGGTAACGCAACTGCGTGGACTGCGGGCGCCCGCGCACCAACGAATCCACCGATTGGGACACGTCTTCGTGAACCAGCAAGCGCTGGCGATCCTGAATCTCCACCAGGATGTCGAAGGTCGGCGGCGCGCGGCGTTCCAGCACCGTCTTTTGCGTACCGCGACGGCGCGCTTCCTCATCCGAGAGCGTCACGCTCTCGATGCCGCCGATCAGATCGGACAACGTGGGGTTCAACAGCAGGTTCTCCAGCGAGTTGCCGTGCGCCGTCGCGATGAGCTGCACGCCGCGCTCGGCGATGGTGCGCGCCGCCATAGCTTCCAGCTCGCGCCCGATCTCGTCAATGACGATGACCTCCGGGTTGTGATTTTCGACGGCCTCGATCATCACCTCGTGTTGCAGGCTGGGCGTAGCCACCTGCATCCGGCGCGCGCGACCGATAGCCGGGTGCGGAATGTCGCCGTCGCCGGCGATCTCGTTGGACGTGTCCACGATGATCACCCGCTTCTTCTCGGCCAGCACCCGCGCCGCCTCGCGCAGCATCGTCGTCTTGCCCACGGCCGGGCGTCCCAGGAGCAGCACGCTCTTGCCCGACGTGACCAAATCCTCGATGATGTCCATCGTGCCAAACACCGCGCGGCCCACGCGGCAGGTCAACCCCACCACGTCGCCCCGGCGATTGCGGATCGCCGAAATGCGATGCAACGTGCGCTCGATGCCGGCGCGGTTGTCGGCGTCGAAATCCCCGATCTTGTCCACCACGGCCTGCATGTCCGAGCGGTCAACCTCGCGTTTCAACAACAGCTGCTCCCCATCCACGTACCGCGCTGTGGGGACGCGGCCCAAATCGAGAATGACCTCCAACAGATCATCCCAGCGCGCAATCTGATGCAGGCTCGCGCGAATCTCGTCCGGCAACACCTGCAGCAGTGCGTCCAAATCATCCACGATAAGGTTAGGGTGTGTAGATTGCATAGTCATGTCTTCGTTACCTGTTTGCATCTATAAAGTCAAGGGAAAAACGTTCTGTGGCAACCCACAACGGTCAAGCCTTGCCATCGTGATTGTACCATAAACGCAAAATGATAGAACACCGCCGGGTTAAAGGGGGGTGTTTGCGCGGGCGGGGGTACCCGCCCGCG
>DAOUFX010000557.1:0-16228 GCA_034429675.1 Anaerolineae bacterium
CCCCCACTTCTCCCCTCTTCATTGAGATGATACGAAAGCGAAAAGTAGAAATTGAACGAAATCTGACTATAATATAATGAACTTTCAACTTTCCAACTTTCAACTATTTTCAAAGGAGACCGGCAATGAACCAAATACCCCAAGTCATCAAACGTTCTGGCGCTGTCGTAGCCTTCAATCGTGAGCGCATCACCAATGCTATCTATCGCGCCGCCGTGGCCGTCGGAGGACGCGACCGGGCAACGGCAGAGGCACTCACCGACCAGGTCATCACGATCATGGAGAGTTCCTGTCGCGCAGAAGGAAGCATCCCCACGGTCGAAGAAATCCAGGATATTGTAGAAAAAGTGCTGATCGAGAGCGGCCACGCCCGCACGGCCAAAGCCTACATTCTCTACCGGCAGGAGCGCGCCAACCGCAGGCGGCGACGCGAGTTAGGCGAAACACAACGCGACCCCGAAAATATCCCCTACCGCAAGCTCTGGGAAGTGCTCAACTGGGCCATTGATCACAACGTCCACAACATCTTCCGCCTGAACGAACGTATCGCCAGGGGCGAGTTCGCCGACATCGTGCACGAGTCGGACGAGGCCTACGAGAAAGATGTGGCGCAGGCCGCCAAACTCGTTCTGGATCGGCGCGACAAGGTGCGCATCGTCATCATCGCCGGGCCGTCGTCGTCGGGCAAAACCACCACCACGGTCAAACTCAGTGAACACCTGGCCCAAGCAGGGTTGAACCTGGTAGCGCTCAACGTGGACAACTATTTCTACGATCTATCCATGCATCCCAGAGACGAATACGGCGACTACGACTTCGAAACGCCGCAGGCATTGGACCTGGCGTTGATCAACGAACATCTCCAACGCCTGATCGCCGGCGAAAAAGTAGAAATTCCCTACTACAACTTCAAGACCGGCCAGCGTGAAAATCGCGGCGACGCCATGCAAATCCAGGCCAACGACATTATTCTCATTGACAGCCTGCACGGGCTGTATGCCGATATGACCCGGGCAGTTGACGACGAGCAAAAGTTCAAGCTCTACATCGAAACCCTGCTACAAATGAAAGGGCCGGACAACAAGTACATCCGCTTTACCGACCTGCGGCTGATGCGGCGCATGACCCGCGATGCGCGCGAGCGCGCCTACGACCCCCGGCAGACGCTGGAACACTGGCACTACGTCCGCAGCAGCGAACTACGCCACATCATCCCCTATGTCAACACCACCGACTACGTCGTCAACGGCGCGACCCCCTACGAGCTCCCGATTATGCGCGCGCGCCTGCTCTCCCACTTCGCCGAATGGGCCAGGGCTTACAAAGACGACCCCAACCGGGTGGACGCCTATCTACGCGCCGAGCGCGTCCTCAATCTCTTACACGCCATCATCCCCGTGGAGGATGATTCGGCCATCCCGGCGACCTCGCACGTGCGTGAATTCATCGGAGGCAGCGCCTATTCACTCCATTAAACAAAGGTAACTGTACAGATGCTTTCATAAAGTCCGCCGTTCGCCACGGCGATAAATCGCCGTTCTACAGGCCCACGCCCCGTAAACGGGGCTTCCGGAAGCCCGCTTCAGCGGGCGTGATTCCGTAGCACAGGCGTTGACGCCCGTGCGCAGGCGGCGAACCTAATTACCGAATTAAAATGTCAATCTTCATCAGCGGTGAATACAATCGCGTAGGTACACTCCGACTTTAGTCGGTCTGCCTGCGCCGGGTGACAGCCGTATAGTTACAAACAAAGTCCCATTATGTTGCGCCGCGTTATGTTGAGCGCTATAATGAGCGGTAGACAGCAAACAGGCTTAACTTTGAACTGCAACGCCAAACTCCCAACCTTCGACTTTAGACCGATCGAGGAGGACGCCATGGGAAAACCCAAAAAGAAGAAGACAGAAGAGCAAGCGCTCGAACCGCCAAAGAACAAAGGCATCTCGCGCAAAAAGTACGAGAAAAAGCTCAGGGAACTTCAGGACGAACTGGTCAAACTCCACTATTGGATCAAAGAGAAAGGGCTCAAGGTGGTGGTGATTTTCGAGGGACGTGACGCCGCCGGGAAAGGCGGCGTCATCAAACGCATCACCGAACGCCTGAACCCACGCATCTGCCGCGTCGAAGCGCTCGGCACGCCCTCCGACCGCGAAAAAACGCAATGGTATTTTCAGCGATACGTGCCCCGGCTGCCCGCCAGCGGCGAGATGGTGCTTTTTGATCGCAGCTGGTACAACCGGGCCGGCGTCGAAAAAGTTATGGGATTCTGCACCGAGGAGGAATACCGCGAATTCTTGCGCTCATGCCCGGAATTCGAGCGCATGCTCATCCGCTCCAACATCATCCTGATCAAATATTGGTTCTCGGTCAGCGATGAAGAGCAGGAACGCCGGTTCCTGGCGCGCATTGACGATCCAAGCAAGCGCTGGAAACTCAGCCCGATGGATCTGGAATCGCGCCGCAAATGGATCGAGTATTCCAAAGCCAAGGACGAGATGTTCAAATATACCGACACCAAGCAGTCGCCGTGGTACGTGGTCAACGCCGACGACAAGCGCAAGGCGCACCTCAACTGCATCCACCATTTGCTCAGTATGATTCCCTACCAGGACCTCACCCCGCCGCCGCTGGAACTTCCGCCACGTCAGGACGACGACATTGGATACGTGCGCCCGCCTATGGACTACCAGACTTTCGTGCCGGAAATCTACTAAAGACCTGTAAAAATATATCTTCCCACGCACACCTTCCCGGAAGCTGGTTGTGTGAGGCCCATTGACCGGCCGTAACCAGCTGCCGGGAAGGTTAAACTCGGAAACGTGAAACGAATCTATGAAAGTGAGATTTTGGGGCACCCGTGGCTCTATCCCGACGCCGCTCAAGCCGCAAGAGGTTGAGGAAAAAATCGTCCAGGCCATTCTGCGGATGCCCGACATAGACACCGGCAACGAGCAGGCCGTGCGCAGCTACCTGCAAACCCTTCCGCCGCTTGTGCGTGGAACGACGGGGGGCAATACGCCATGTGTTGAAATCCCACTGAGTGATCACGAAGTCATCGTGATGGACGCCGGTTCCGGCCTGCGGGAGTTGGGGATGACGCTGATGCGGGGCCCGTGGGGTCGCGGCCAGGGCATCCTCCACATTCTCATCAGCCACCCGCACTGGGATCACTTGCACGGCTTCATTATGTTCACGCCGGCCTTCGTTCCGGGAAACCGGATTCTCTTCTACGGCGTCCACGACCTGGAGAAGGCCTTCCATTACCAACAACAATTCAGCCATTGGCCGGTCACGCTGGAGTTCATGCAGGCCACCAAAAATTTCATCCGCCTGGAGGCCGGCCAGCCTTTCAACATCAACGGGATTGCGATCAATACCTTCAAAAACACCCACCCCGGCGGATCATACAGCTATCGCTTCGAGGATGAGTACAGCAAGCTGGTTTACTCCACCGACGTTGAATTCAAGCAGTTGACCCCCAGAATCTTGCAGCCCTACATTGACTTCTGCAAGGATGCCGACGCGGTCATCTTTGACGCCCAGTATACGTTGCGCGAAGCGTGGCAGAAGGTGGATTGGGGACACAGCTCCGCCATGATCGGCATTGACCTGATGCGCGCCGCCAACGTGGATAAACTCATCCTCTTTCATCACGACCCCACCTACACCGATCAAGACCTGATCAAAATCCTGGATACGGCCAGAGCCTACCAGGCGCAGGAAGCTGAGTTGCCACCCCACGAGGTTCTGCTGGCCTACGAAGGCTTGACGCTCAACCTGGTGCGCCCCGGCAGCGTCAACATCAAGATGACGCCCGACGGCGAAGCCCAGATTTTGACCCCCATTTACAGCATCGGGCGTGAAAGCGTCGGACGCATCGCAGAACAATTCTCCCGTCCGGGGGACCAGCACACGCACAGCGCCATCATTGACCTCTCGCAAATCGAGGTTCTCACCACCGCAGACCTCAAGGACCTGGTCAATCTCCATCTCAAAGCCACCGGCAGGCCCATCATTCTGGCCGCGCCGTCCGAACAGGTCTACAAAGTTATCGAACTGGCCGGCTATGGCGACTATTTCGCCATTTATCCTTCTGTGGAAACCGCATTGGCAGCCGTCCAGTCGCGCGAGGAACTGAATCTGCCAGGACAGGTGGTGAAACAACGCTATCAGATCGAAACGACCCTGGGCGGCGGCGCGCTGGGCACGGTGGTCACTGCGTTGGACATGGCCACCGGGGAACATGTGGCGCTGAAAATCCTCTCGCCCACGTTCAGCCCGGAAACAACGCGCCGGTTTATTCGCCAGGCGCAACAATTGCTGACGCTGAATCATCCCAACATCGTCAAAGTCTACGCCTGGGGAGAAGAATCGGAATACACCTTCGAAGTCGAAGAGCTGATACAAGCGCCGACGCTACAGGAATTCCTGGACGAACGCAGCGTCAGCGTTTCGGACGATATGCGCATGGGAATCATCAAAGACATCCTCAGCGCCCTGGATTACGCGCACCAGCAAGGCATCATCCACGGCGATCTGAAACCCTCCAATATCTACCTCACCCCCAACGGCAACAAACTCAGTGGATTTGGGTTGGGGCGGCTGGAAGAAAACCACACGTTGATCACGGCGCCCTTCCTCTTCCTCAACGCCCACTACCTGGCCCCCGAACAAATCCTGGGACAACCACTGGACACGCGCACCGACCTCTATGCGTTGGGCGTCATCCTCTACCAGCTTTTCACGAGCGAGTTGCCGTTCGCCGGCAGCGAAGCGCAGCTCTTGCAGGCGCACCTGCGCCAGTCGCCGCGCCCACCCAGCGAGATCAATCCCGACATCTCGCCGGCCCAGGAGCATTTCATTCTCAAACTGCTGGCAAAAAACCCCAACGAGCGCTACGCCAGCGCCCAGCAAGTTCTCCACATCGTCAACAGCTTCCGGCTCTATCCCCCCGAATCGCAGTCGCAGTACGACATTCCGTTGATCGGGCGCGATCAGGCGTGGAAAACCCTGCGCGACTGCTGGGAAGAGGCGCGCCGGGGCCACGGACAACTGGCCTTCATCACCGGCGAATCGGGCATCGGCAAGACGGCGCTGGCGCAAAAGGTGGCGGCGCAAAGCCAACCGCCAGTTCTGCTGAGAGGGCAGTGCCAGGAACCGCAATCCACCCCCGCCTACCACCTGTTCACCGAGATCATGCGAATGTACTGCGCCACCGTCCCTCCCGAATTCCGCGACGACGAAAACCGCCAGCTCATCGCCAACTTTGCCCAACTCGTTCCCGGAATCCACGCCATGCTGCCGGATCTGCCCACGCCGCCGTCGCTTGAGGCAAAACAAGAACAATTGCGGCTGATGACCAGCCTGGCGCAGTTTATCAAACGGGCAACCCAACGCCGCCCCTGGCTGATTATCCTCGAAGATTTGCAGTGGGCGGACCGCAGCAGTCTGGAGTTGCTGCGTTACATCGGGCACCACACGCCCACGATGCAGTTATTGATTATCGGCACTTATCGCGAAGAGGAAGTGACACAGGGGCATCCCTTGCTGGATACCCTGCATGCTCTCAGCAGTTATCCGGGCTACGTCCAGATATTCCTCGAGCGTCTGGACATAGCCGGCGTGGAACAGCTTCTCGGCCTCATCTGGCGCACCAGCATCCCCCAACCTCTGGTGCAGAAGATTTACGAACACACGGAAGGTAATCCACGCTACGTTGAAGAAATCGCGCAGGGATTGCTCGACAACGGCATCATTACCGCACAGGAGCCGGTGGAAATTGAATTGGTCTCGGAACAACTGCAAATTCCACGCAGCGTCCACGAAGCCGTCAAACAGCGCATCGAACGCCTCAGCCCCGGCGCTCACAAACTGCTCTATCAGGCAGCCATCCTTGGCCCCACCTTCTCGTTTGACGATCTGCAGGAGATGAGCAACCTGTCCAAATGGGAGACCTTGGAACATCTGGACATGGCGCTGGAACGCCAGCTGCTCCAGGAAATCCCCGGCGACACCATCCTGCGCTTCCGTCACAACGAAATCCAACACGTCCTGTACTCCGAACTCGGCCCCCTGCGGCGGCAAATGCTCCATCGCAAGGCCGGTGAGGCGCTGGAACGGCGCGCCGGCGCCGATGTCGCGCGCATCGCCGACAAGCTGGCCTATCACTTTGGCGAAGCCGGGGATTATCACAAATCCCTGGAATACAGTTTGCAAGCCGCCCGACAAGCGCAGAAAGGCTACGACAATGAAGCCGCCGTGGTCTGGTTCCAACGCATCCTGGACACACTGCACCCCTTCGACCAAACCGCAGACCCGCAACTACAATCGCACTTTATCACGGCCCACCAATCCCTGGGAGAAGTGCGCTGTCTGATGGGGCAATACCAGGAAGCGTTGAACCATGCGCTCCTCGCCTGGAAACAATTGGAGCAGAGAAACAGTGCCGAAGCCGCTTCACCGGAGGGGCCTCGACCCACAACGCAAAAACGATTGGGGCGACTCTGCTATCTCATCGCCGACATCCACAAACGCCGCAGCGAGTACAACCTGGCTCTGGAATGGGTAGAACGCGGACTGGCGCACCTGAAAAACCAGAAACTATCGGTGGAGGTCACCGACCTCTACAATTTGTCAGGCTGGATCAATATGCACCAGGGCAACTATGCGGAGGCGCAATCCCATCTGCAACAAGCGCTGATCTTTGCCCAGGCCGCCCATCTCGTCGAAGCCGAAGCCACCAGCCTGCGCTATCTGGGGCTGGCCGCCGAGTATCAGGGGCAGGATAGCGTGGCTCAAGCAAACTACAAACAAGCGCTTCAACTTTACCGGGACATTGCTAAACGCGACGGCGAAGGCGCTGCGCTCAACCAACTGGGGGGCATCCTTCGCGGCCAGGGACACTACGCCGAGGCCCGCGCCAGTTACGAACAGGCGCTTCAAATCTATCGCGAAATCGGAGCGCGCCAGGGAGAAGGCGCCTTGCTCAACAACCTCAGTATGGTCGCCCAACACGAAAGGGAATACGACCAGGCGATCCGCTTCTGCGAGCAGGCTTTGGAAATCTACCGGGACATCGGCGACAAACAGGGGGAGGGTGACTCGTTGCTCAATCTGGGAATCATCACCCGCGATCATGGCGAGTACGACATGGCCAAAGCCTATTTCAAACAGGCCGTCCTGATTATGCACGCGCTTCAAGATCCGCGCGGCTCGGCCAAAGCGCTGTACCACCTCGGTGTGGTTGCCATCACGGTGGGCCTGTACGCCCAGGCGCAGATTTACCACCAACAAGCGCTCAAAATCCGCCAGGAGACCGGAGATCGCGCCGGCGAGAGCGAGTCGTTGGCCTACCTGGGGATGCTCGCCTACCTCGCCGGCGACTACAAAACCGCGCAACGCTACACCCAGCAGGCCGAAACTTTCGCGCAAGAGGTCAATCACCAGTCAGGACAGGCTCAGGCATGGCTCTTCTCTGGACATGCGCTGATGGGCGCCGCTTACCCACGGCAAGCCGCCGATGCCTACCAACGCGCCGAGGCCCTGTACAAAGACCTCAACCAGCCCCATCACGCGGTTGAAGCGCAAGCCGGCATCCTGCGCGTCGCTTACCTGCAAAAAGATTGGGATCAGGTCGAAGAAAAGATAACAGGGATTCTCAAATACCTGGAAGACCCGACCGCCATCTACGGAATGGAAAATCCCCTGCGCGTTTACCTCATCTGCTACGAAGCGTTGCGCGACGCCCCGGCAAAAAACAACGGCGCTCCTTCCCCGGTTGACGAAATCTTAAATAAGGCGCACAATATGCTGAGCGCGCGCGCGGCAAAGATCGGCGACGAGCAGACGCGAAAATGCTACCTGGAACAGATCGCCGTTCACCGGGAAATCATCGCCGAACACGAAAAACGCCACCAGAGCACAACCGAAAACGTAGCCGCGCTCAAGGAGTAAAAATGCAATCCTGGAAGACGCTTGCGCGTCAATCGCTTCTCAATCATGGCAAATTCCTGCAGGTCGAAGCGCACACGGTGCAACTGCCCGACGGGCGCATCATCACCGACTGGCCCTGGGTCATCACGCCGGATTATATCAACGTCGTGGCCATCACCGAAGAGGGTCGGTTCCTCTGCTTTCGCCAGACCAAATACAGCGTTGACGGGACCTCGCTGGCGCCGGTGGGCGGGTACATCGAGCCGGGCGAAGACCCGTTGGAAACGGCGAAACGCGAACTGCACGAGGAAACCGGCTACGCGGCCGCCGAATGGCTGGCGCTGGGCCGCTATCCCGTAGACGGCAATCGCGGCGCCGGCGTCGCCTACCCTTTCCTGGCGCGCGGCGCGCGCCTCGTCGCACCCACCCACGCCGACGACCTGGAAGAACAAGAGCTGCTGCTGCTCACCCGCGCCGAAGTCGAAGCCGCGCTGAACGCCGGCGAATTCAAGTTGCTCCCCTGGGCTCTCGCCGTCGCGCTGGCGCTGCGACACGCATAGAAGGACGCGCCCTTATGCTATCTCAAAGAGTCTTTCAAACGCCGCGCATTGTGGTCAGTCAATGCCTGGGATTTGCCGCCTGCCGCTACAACGGCGCAACCATCCCTGACGACTTTGTCAAACGCCTCGAAGCGCACGTCACCTGCGTCACAGTCTGCCCGGAGGTCGAAATCGGACTGGGAGTTCCACGCGATCCCATCCGCATCATCCAGAGCGACCACACCCCCCACCTGGTGCAACCGGCAACCGGCGCGGATGTCACGGAGAAAATGCAGGCGTTCTCCCGGCGCTTTCTGGAGAATCTCACCGACATTGATGGATTTATCCTCAAAGGGCGTTCGCCCTCGTGCGGCATCCAGGACGTCAAAATACATCACGGCGCAGAAAAAGGCGCCTTTCGCTCCAAGGGCCGCGGCTTCTTTGGGCAAGCTGTCCTGGAACGCTACCCGCACCTGCCCGTGGAAGAAGAAGGGCGGCTGACCAGCGCCGTCATCCGCGAGCATTTCCTCACGGCCATCTTCGCCCTGGCCGACTTTCGCGCCGTCAAAACCGCCAACACGCTGTATGAACTGATCCAATTCCACGGCAGAAACAAGTTGCTCTGGATGGCCTGCAACGAAAAGCAGCTGCGCCTGATGGGGCCGATCGTGGCGAACCGCGAGAAGAAATCCCCGCGCGAGGTCATTCAAGCCTACGAACCGCATCTATGGCAGACCCTGGCGCGCCCGCCGCGCCGCGCCTCCGGCGTCAACGCGCTGATGCACGCCTTCGGCTACTTCAAGGAACAATTATCGCCGGAAGAGAAAGCCTATTTCCTGGAGCTGTTGGAGAAGTATCGCCTTAAAAAGATTACGTTGACCATCCCCACCACGCTCATCGAGTCATGGATCGTGCGTTTTGGCGAACCCTACCTCGCGCAACAAACTCTCTTCAGCCCTTACCCGGAAACGTTGCAAACCCCGGATGACTCGCAATGTCACAAACAAGGAGACTTGCCATGACCGATTCCACCGCCGGCATTTTGTACGTCCTCTACCCGCTTGAAGGAATTCTGATGATCGCCATCGGCGTCGCCTGGGGCGTCGCGCTCACGCGCAAGTTCTCATTGAGCTGGGGGCTATTCGGAATCGGGGCCGCCACCTTTGTGCTCTCGCAAGTGGTGCACCTGCCGCTCAACAGTTTCCTTACGCTGTTATTCCAGAAGGGCATTCTGCCAGCGCCGCCGGAAGCGTGGCGTCTGCCCTTCAACGCCGTCGTTCTGGGGCTTTCCGCCGGGTTCTGCGAAGAAGTGGCGCGTTACTGCGTCTACCGTTGGTGGGCCAAAGATGCGCGCTCGTGGCGGAAAGGAGTCCTCTTCGGCGCCGGACACGGCGGGGTTGAAGCCGCGCTCCTTGGCGGAATGGTGCTGTTGAGTTTCTTCCAGATGGTTTCTCTACGCACGAGCGATTTGTCCGCGGTGGTGCCCGCCGAACAGCTCGCGCTGGCGCAACAACAGGTGGATGCTTTTTGGAGCGCGCCGTGGTATCTGCCACTCGTCGGTGTGTTCGAACGAGCCTTCACCGTGCCCGTCCATATAGGATTCGCGGTGATTGTGCTTCAGGCGTTCACCCGCAAGCAAATCCGCTGGCTGTGGCTGGCCATCGGCTGGCACGCGCTGATAGACGCGCTGGCCGTCATTCTCATGCCAACATGGGGAGTCTTCGCCTCCGAAGTCGCGGTCTTTGTCGTCAGTTGCCTTAGCGCGGTAATAATCTGGCGCCTGTACCAACCGGAGCCGGTCAAAGCGCAATCCGGGCCGCCACCACCTGCGCCGCTGACGGCAAAAGACCTCGCAGCGGCGCAGGGTGTCGAACCTGCCGATGAAACTTCCGAGACGTTGCAGGACACACGTTACAGCCAATAGGACGACGACAAAAAGACTATGATCATACACGCAGAAAATTTAACCAAACACTTTCCTGTCAAAAAACAAGAACCCATCCTGGCCGTAGATCACCTGAACCTGGACATAGAGGAAGGGGAGGTCTTCGGCTTCCTGGGCCCGAACGGAGCGGGCAAAACGACGACGGTGCGCATGCTGACCACGCTCATCGCCCCCAACGAAGGCAGCGCCGAGATCAATGGCTTTCGCCTCGGTCAGGCCGATCAGGACATCCGCCGCACCGTCGGCATCCTCACCGAATCCCCCGGCATGTACGACAACCTGAGCGCGGAACGCAACCTGTCCATCTTCGCCAGCCTCTACGAAGTCAAAGACATCGCCGGGCAGGTCGAGAAATACCTGCGCATGCTCGGTCTGTGGGAACGCCGCAGCGACCCGGCCGGCACTTTCTCCAAGGGCATGAAGCAGAAGCTCGCCATCGCCCGCGCGCTGCTCCACGAGCCGCGGCTGGTGTTCCTCGACGAGCCGACCGCCGGGCTGGACCCTGAGGCCTCACGGTTGGTGCGCGAATTCATCGGCGAGCTGCGCCGGGAAGGACGCACCATCTTCCTCTGCACGCACAACCTCGACGAAGCCGACCGCCTGTGCGACCGCATCGGCGTCTTCAAGACGCATCTGGTGGTGGTGGACACGCCCGCGAACCTGCGCACGCAGCTCTTCGGCCGGCGCGTGGTCTTTCACCTGCGTCAGGCCGACTCCACCCTCGCCCCGGCCATCGGCAAACTGGACTTTGTCAAGGAAGCGCAATGCGTGGACAACAAACTCGTCGTCACCCTGGACGATCCCGAAGCCCGCAACCCCGACGTCGTGCGCGCCCTGGTCGGCCTCGGCGCCGACATCCAATTCGTCGGCGAACTGCGCCGTTCGCTCGAAGACGTGTATATGCAACTGATGCAGAAAGGGTGAAAAGCGGGGGGACGTGAAGCGTGAAACGTGAGAAGAAATCCGTAATCCGTAATCCGTAATTCGCTGATTCGCTGACTCGCTGATTCGCTCACTGGAGCCTGACATGCAAAAAATCAAAACGATTATGCTCAAAGAATGGGCCGAGGTTTTCAAAAACCGGATGGTCCTGTTTACCGTGATTTTCCTTCCGCTCATCTTCGCCATCATGCCGCTGGGCACTTTGTACTCGATGCGCTCAATAAGCAATGACATCGGAGATATCTCCTCGGCCGGCATCCCGCTAGAAGCGACGAAGCTTTGCCCGCCCGATCTGAGCGGAGGAGAATGTTTCCAGGTGTATCTGGCAAGCCAGTTTATGCTGTTGTTTATGATCACTCCCCTGATCATTCCCATCAACATCGCCGCATACTCCATCGTGGGTGAGAAAACTACGCGCAGTCTGGAGCCGCTGTTGGCGACGCCTATCACGACGATGGAACTGCTGCTGGGCAAAAATCTGGCGGCAACCATCCCCGCCGCCCTGGCGACCTGGGGTGGATTTCTGATCTACGCCCTGGGCGCCGTTTTCATCGTCGAAAGCCACAAAGTGTTGGCGACGCTATTCAACCCGCTCTGGTGGCTCGCCATCCTGATCGTTGGGCCGCTCCTGGCGATTCTGTCCGTCAACTTCAGCCTGATGATCTCCTCGCGTGTCAACGACCCACGGGTCGCCGAGCAGTTGTCGTCGGTCATCATCATGCCGGTGATGGTATTGTTCTTCGGGCAGATTACCGGCTTCCTGATTCTCAACCAGTGGTTGGTGCTGCTGCTGACCCTGTTGCTGATCGGACTGGACGCGCTGGCGATCTATCTTTCAGTGCAATTTTTCCAGCGTGAGGTTATCCTCACCCGCTGGAAGTAAACTAGGGATTAGGGATTAGGGATTAGGGAATTGGGAATTGGGAATTGGGAATTGGGAAGGCATTTCCTCAATTCCTCAATTCCTCAATCCCTCAATCACCCAATCCCCCGCCTTCAAAGGAAATAATGATGAAAAAACATACACAACGATTAACAATGCTATGGGTTGGCCTGCTGCTTCTGTGGATGATTGCGCCGGCGCGAGCGCAGGCCCCTACCCCCGAAATGACCCTCCACCTGCGGCGCGACTTCGGGTATGGCGCGGGAATGGATTTGCAGGGCGCCTTCAGCCTGCGGGTTGACGCGCCGGACGACGTGCAACGGGTCGAGTTCCAGGTAGACGGGGAGTTCCTGGCCGAGATCGCCCAGCCGCCGTTCCATTGGCAGGGCAACACCGATAATTTCGAACCGGGGCTGCACAAATTTGTGGCGATCGGATACACCGGCGACGGGCGCGAGCTGCGGGCGCAAGAAGTGAGCTCCAATTTCCTGAGCGCCGAAGAGGCCCAGAAGGCCACCGGCAACATCCTCGTTCCGATGCTCGGCGGCATTTTCGGTCTGATGCTCATTTCTTTCCTGGTGACGTCCCTGCTCAGCAGACAGAAAGGTCCGGCGCCGGCGCCCGGCGCGCCGCGCAACTACGGCGCGGCCGGCGGCGCGATCTGCCCGAAATGCGGACGGCCTTTCAGCCGCCACTTCTTCGCCCCCAACATGGTCCTCGGCAAGCTGGAGCGCTGCCCGTACTGCGGCAAATGGAGCGTCGTCGCAGCCCGTTCGGCGGCAGAGCTGGCCGCCGCCGAAGCCGCCGAAGTCGCCACAGCGGCGCCGACCGTTGCCGAAATCAGCGAAGAAGAACGCCTGCGCCGCGACCTGGAAGCATCCCGCTACCGGGAAGAGTAGAGGTAAAGATGAACCCACATATCCGGCAAATTGAGGCTTTTGTCAGAGAAACGCTGAACACGGCCGCCAACCCCGACATGAAAATCGGCCACGACCTCAAGCACGTCTTGCGGGTGCGCCGCAGCGCGTTGCGCATTGCCATCGAAGAAGGCTACGTGGCGCTGGATTGCGTCGAGGCAGCGGCGCTGTTGCACGACATCGGGCTGGCCGCCGTCACGGAGCGCAGTCGCCACGGCGAGGTCGGCGCGGAGATGGCCGCGCGGTTTTTGCAGGAGCAGGGGACGTTCGCTGCGTCCGAAATCACGGAGATCGCCAGAGCCATCCGCGACCACAACGCCGTCGGGGAGGTCAAGCGGACCCCGCTGGGATTCATCCTGCGCGATGCGGATATTCTGGATATGCTCGGCGCGGTGGGGTTGATGCGCGCGTTCACGTCGAAGTACGCCCTGCCGGAATACGATCCCGACAACGTCAAAGGGGAAACCTGGGGATTGAGCGCGGCTGAATTCACCAGCCGCGCCCAGGCCGGTATGGGCGCCGGAGCGACCATCATGGATCAGGTCAACCTGCAAATCGCCGTCGCCGACGATCTGCACACGGCCACGGCCCGGCAGATCGCCGCGCCGCGGGTCGAATTTATGCGGGCCTTCGTCACACAACTGGCCGAAGAGATTGCGGGTTGAGAGAGCGAGCCTACCTCGCCATCAAATATCACGAAGACCACGCCAATCGCGCGCGCATCGAAGCCATCACGAGAGCGCTCGAAACTCACGGATTCGATGCCTACTGCGTCGACCGCGACCTGGAAGCATGGGGCGCCGTTCACTTTGATTCCCCCACCCTGATGCAAAAATCCTTCGAAGCCATCGCCGCAAGCGCTCTGGTCGTGGTTGACCTGAGCGAAAAGGGCGTCGGCGTCGGCATCGAGGCAGGGTACGCCCACGCTTTGCACATCCCCATCGTGGTCGTCGCGAGCGCCGGTTCCCCGATCTCCGAAACCTTGCGCGGTATCGCCGCACAAATCGCGTTTTATCGCTGCCCTCAGGACCTCATGCAGTTCTTCGCAGAAGTACGCCGGTCGTTGCCAGAATAGCTTCTACAAATCCCGAATCCCCGAATCATCCTTGACGATGATTCCCCCGCCGATCACGGCATCGCCCTGATAAAACACCGCCCCCTGTCCCGGCGCGATGTCGCGCAGCGGCGCGGCCAACTGCACACGCGCCATCGCTTCCGCTTCAGGATAAAGCGTCGCCGCCGCATCCGCCGCCTTGTAACGAATCTTGACGGTAACAGGTAACGACTCCTGCGCCGGCGTTCCATCCACGTAGCAAACGTCGCGCACCCGCAGCTCCGAACGTCCCAGTTGTGGGGCGGGCCCTACGATCACCGCGTTGCGCGCAACGTCCAGGTCCAGCACGTACAGCGGCGCGGCCCAGACCAGCCCCAGGCCGCGCCGCTGGCCGATGGTATAAAAGGGCAATCCCTGATGCTGCCCCAGCTCACGCCCCGCCACATCGAGAATCGGGCCGGGGCGGACGCTCTCCGGGGCGTAGGTTTGCAAAAATTGGCGGTAGTCCTCACGCACAAAACAGATATCCTGGCTTTCCGCCTTTTGGGCGACGGGCAGGTTCAGACGCGCCGCAATCTCACGCACCTGCGGCTTGGTGTATTCGCCGAGCGGCAAAAGGACATGGCCGAGTTGCGATTGGCCGAGCATGTACAACACATAGCTTTGATCCTTCGCGCGATCCACGCCCCGCAACAGCTGAAAACGCCCGTCGCGCTCCTGAACGCGGGCATAGTGGCCGGTCGCCAGGAAGTCGGCGCCGAGCGATTGTGCCGTTTCCAGCAGAAAGCCGAACTTGATGGCGCGGTTGCACGCCAGGCACGGATTCGGCGTGAGCCCGCGCGCGTAGTCGGCGATAAACGCATCTACCACCTGCTCTTTGAACGGCACCGTGCAATTCACTACGCGAAAGGGAATTCGCAAAGCATCCGCGACGCGACGCGCATCCGCGACGGGGACAGACTCATCGCTGAGAGCGCCGCCCCCGGCGCCCGGCTCCTTCCACAGCTCCAACATCACGCCGGACACGTCGTACCCTTGCTCCACCAGCATGGCGGCAGCGACGGCGCTATCCACGCCGCCGCTCATCGCCACGACCACTTTTTTAGTGTGAGGGTTCACCGTTTCGCAGGCTACTCCAGCCCAGCCTCACGTAGCGCGCCGACGAGACTTTCCTTGCTGGGCGCCAGCCCCACGAATTTGACCAGGTCGCCGACAACGAGGGCTGGGGCATTGGTGATGGCGTATTCTTCCCAGGCCGGATCGCCGGGGCCGGTGTGGAACACAATCTCCACCTGATTGCCGTATTCGGCCTCGATCTGCTTGAGCAATCGCTTCACGGCCACGCCGCCGGAGCACGGCGGGATGGACACAAACGCCTCGATTCTTATTTTAGACATAATCCACCCTCCCGCAGCGCGTTGTTGAGCGTCGTCTCATCGGGGCACATCCCTTCGATACGGATGGAACCGTTCACCACTGCCGCCGGAACGCAGAAAAGGCGATATGCCTCGAATTTCTGCATCCCTTCGGCGCCTTTGTAAATCACTAACTCCAGTTCTCCTGCGTACCTGGGCGCAACTCGCGTCGCCAACTCCACCAGGGCCACGCATCCCGGGCACGGCGGGTCGCCGCTGAAGATTTCCAGTTTGACCACAGCTAACCCCCTAAATGTTTCTTGATGACGGGAACCAACTGCGCCGCCGGGACAACCTTGCCCCGACCGGCAACTTCATCGCCGACCACCACCAGCGGGGTGGAAATGATGCCGTAAGCTTCCGCCTCCGGCCCCAATGCGTCCAGGTGGATGACTTCCACCTGCCCCGGGAATTGCTCCGCGGCCTGCCGCGCCTGTTGCTCGGCCCGCTTGCAGTTGGCGCACGGCGGCGTCGTTCCAAAAACTTTGATTTGTAACATACCAGCCTCCTCAGAAAATAGTCAAAAGTCAAAAAGTCGAAAGTCCAAAGCTGTCTCTGACGGCCAGGTTAAAGGGGGTATTTTTTGCACACGGGGACCGTG
>DAOUFX010000558.1:0-5262 GCA_034429675.1 Anaerolineae bacterium
GCGGGCGAGGTGACTCGCCCGCATAACCTTTTTTAATTCTCCAACGATTGCCGGTGGAGCGGCGCTACGTCCAGCATGACGATCATATCCAGTTTTTCCGGCAATTCGAGGCCGGCGGGGACGGTGAGCGTGATGCTCGCCAGGTTGCCGTTGGCGTCTGCCGCCGCGCTGAGATTGGCGCGGTAATCGAGGGAGACGGCTTCAGTGTTGGCCGCATCCAGCAGCAATATGCCGGGACGATGCGCGGCCAGCGGATAGACGGCGCCCGGTTCCAACGCCAGGGTGACCGAGACGACGCCGTCGCGAGAGCCTTTTGGCGGAGTGTACGTCACATTCTGAACCTGCACCCCGGCAGGCGGAACGGAGGATGGGCCATTGTACGAACGCCCGAGGTAGGTTCCCGACACCAACAACTTTTTGTAGACATCGTTGGCCAGCCCGGCGGCGACGAGGTAAGGCCCAAAGGTCGGAACCTTCAGCGCATCGGCGTCGGCGTAGAGCGTGGCGTCAGGCAAGAAGAACCCGTTGTCATCATACTGCCCACGCAGCTCAAAGCGGTTGAAGGGGATGGGAATGCCGGTGATGGACATGCTCAACGCGCGGCTGGCGAGGATGAAAGCGCCGCCCTTGTAAGATCCGCTCAGGGGCAAAATAAAGTCGGAGTCGGGGTCGGGGAGCAAGGCGCCGGTTTCATCGCGTTGCGCGCCGATGATCCAGACGACAGTCTTTGCGCCCTTGCCGCTCTCCTCCGCCCCCGTCGCGGCGATGCCCATCATCCAGTCCAGATAATCGAACCCGATCTGGTTGAGGCTGGGCAGCATCGCGGGAACAGGGACGGCGAAGCGCGTCCATTCGCCGGTCGGGGCCGGCGAACCGACGATGTTCATCGTGCGGAACGACAGCGTCTGCGTAAAATGCCCGGTCTTGCGCCCGCCCAGCGTCAGATTGCCGATGGCCGTCCCGCCGGTGTAATAGTTGCCTTCGATGGCGAGCTGATAGAGCGTTCCCGTTTCGAGGAATCCTTCGGGAATGATGTGCACGTAGTGACCATCGGCCGATTTTTGCACCGCAAAGGGAAAGTCGGGGGTGGCCGTGATGCTCAGCGCATCCTTGGGGCAACCCACCAGCTTGTTGCAGAGCGCGGCGTCCACCGTCTCGCCATCCTGCCGCACCAGCAACCGCAAGGTCAACAGCGTGGCCACCGGCACGGTCGGCGTCCCCTCCAGCCAGGTATTGCCGCCCGGTGTGACGTAGAACATCCCGGCAGCCGTATCGGGCAAATTCTCCTTCGCGTCCGTTTCACAGCGCGAGTCAGGGGCGTGAAGACAATAATCGTAAGGAACATACCACACCTGTCCATGTTCCCCGCCGATGTAGACGCCGGTGACGCCAAGAGCGGGAGAGCCGTTGAGATCGTTGCGATCTCTCAGTTCGGAGTCGGACGAGGTGGTGTTGTAGGACCAACGCCGCGAGCCATCGGCGGCGTTGAGCGCGTAGAGCTTGCCATTCCCCGCCCCGAAATACACGATGTCCTCAGAAGCCGCGTCCGCACCGGCGGCCCCGGCATCAGTCGCGACTGTGTCGGTAACGGCAGCGGTCGTCGCTCCCGGTAGCCGCCCCACCACCGGCGACGAGCGAATCGGGTCGCCGACGTCGTAACGCCACAACAGCGCACCGGCGGGATCCAGCGCGTAGAGATTGCCGTCCGCCGAGCCGACGTAGATCGCCGCCGTGTTGCCGTCGGCGTCCTCGGCCAGCGCGGCAGAGGCGTAGATGTGATCGTTGGTCTTGAATCGCCATTTGACCTTGCCGGTGTCGCCGTCCAATGCGTAGAAGTAGCTGTCAAACGAGCCGATGTACACCGTACCGTCCATGCCGACGGCGGCGGAAGCCGCGATGAAGCCCAGGGTCCGTTTGCGCCAGAGCTCTTTTCCCAGGGCGTTGACCGCGCGAATGAACGTATCGTTGGATCCCCAGTAGAGCGTCCCTTTGCCGCTGATCCCGGCCTGCGACCAGTTATTCGCGCCGGTTGCGTAAGTCCAGCGGAGTTTGCCGTCAGGATTGATCGCATAGTAGTTGAAGTTGGTATTGCCCGCGTAGAGCACACCATCGTACCCCACGGCGATATTGCCCTCCCACCAATTGTTGTAACCGGTGTGCGGCGCGACGCGCGCGTCGAAGCGGGTCAACTCCAGACCATCCAGCATGCGCAAGACGTACAGGAACCCGTCGCCGGAGGGGAAAATCACCACATTGCCGGGCAGCAGCGCGCCGGACGAGTCAATGATCTCGCCGGTGGGGAAGCGCCATTTCTCCGATCCGTCGGAGTTGATGGCATAGAAATTATGGTCGGCCGAACCGACGTAAACGACGCCGTTCGCATCCACAATGGGCGTCGAGAAAATGCCCTTGCCGGTTTGGAAAGCCCACGGAGCGTCGCCGGCGTAATTGGCCGGAAACAGGGCGCCGCCGGTGTTGCGTTGGTCGCGGCGGAAAGTGGGCCAGGGCGAGTCCGCCAGCACCGGCACGGTGTAGCCATAAGGCTCCGAGGGCAGCCCGGCTATCTGCACGACGAACGGAACCGTGTTGGAACGCCAGCGGAAGCCGAAGGTATTTCGTTCGGCCCGAATCGTCCCGCCGGCGCAGGCATCCGGCAACGTGAACGCCAAAGTCGTGGGCGTCCAGACCTCCGCCGGAGCCATACAGTTGGGGTCGCTGACCGTCAGGGTCACGTCGCCGACTTTCGCGCCGAAGTTGTACCCGGTGATCACCAAAATCCTCTCGTTGTCCACCACCGTAATCGGATCAATGTGCGGCGCCAACAGAGCGTATGCCAGCCCATACACCAGGGCCAGGACGGCGAGCGTGGTAAACCCGCTCACCATTTGCCATTTGAAACTTAATTTTTGAGGAGTAGTGTTATTTTTCTTCATATTCTCTTTCGATCATTTTGACTTGATAGCGCAACCAGGAAATCGTCACCGGGGCGTAACGGCGGCACAGCACCACTGAACATGGGGCGTTCTCGGCCACCCAATCGTCAATCGTGCCCATCAGGCGGTGGTCCGCCGACCACTCCTCCGATGCTCCCATCACGATCAAGTCGTAAGATTGATTTTGGGCTTCGTCTACGATGCCCTGCCGGACCGAAAGCGCCTCTACCACCTTCAACTCCAGAGTCTCAGGCACTTCCTCCAAAGCGTCTTCCACGATCTCGTGCAGCATCGCGACGCGGTCTTCCAGTTCCTCCGCTTCTTCAGCCTCATCGGCGCCATTTTTCTGCGAAGGAAGATTCAAATGCAACGCCGTTACCCGGGCATTGTCCGTCATTGCGATCTCGTTGGCCAATCGCAGCGCCATGCGCGAGTGCGGGCCGCCGCCGACCGGCACCAGAATGTGTTTGACCGTTCGCAGGCCACGGTCGAGCAACACGGCGACGTTGGTGTGCGCTTTTTTGAGCGCTACTTTCACCGGGTTTTGCGCCAGAGCTTTTGCGTCCAGGTTCCCCGGCCAGCCGATGAGCAACAGCCGCACGGTACTGCGGCTTTCGATTTCTTCAAGAATGCCTTCGGCAACACTGTTGGCGGCGCGCACCTTGGAATACAGCGCGATGTTCCTTTCCGCCATCTCGTTGGCGATCAGGCTAAAAAAGCTGTGTTGCTGGGGCCGGAGTTGGCGCGCCATCCGCTGCGCCATCTCCATCGGCAAGTCGGGGCCGACCGGCAACACGCTCATCATACACACGTAGGTATCCTCGCTGCCGTCGGCCACGATGGCGGCGAGGTGCATCAAACTTTTGACCGTCTGGGGATTGACCGCGGCAATCAAGATTAAATCCTGATCCGGGGCCGCCTCAACGGCGCGCTCCTTGATCCACCGTGCGATCATCGGCCCGGCGTAGTAAGCGATCGCCAGGACGCCCAACAATCCGATGCCGAAAAACAACGCGCGAATCTCGGTGAAGGCAATGATCAGAAAACCCGTCCCCGCTGCGATGTAAGCCGTAAGCGGAAAGAACGGCGCTTTGAAAGGACGGCGAATGTCCGGGTATCGCTTGCGCAGGCGGATCATCGCCAGGCTGGCCCAGAAGAGCACGAACAAGTAGCCGGAACTGGAGATGTAGCTCAGGAAGTCCACCAATCCGATGGCCGTAATCAAGACGCTGGAAAGACCCACGAACAGAATCGCCATGTAAGGGGTTCGTAGCCGGCTCAGGCGCGAAAGGGCGCCTGGCCAGGCTTTGTCGCGGCTTAGCGTGAAGGCTTCACGGGTGGCGCTGAGCATCGAAGTATTGATCGAAGTCAACGTTGCGATCAACCCGCCGATAGCCATCAACGGGATGCCCCATCCGGGCATGAATCGGATCACAGTATCGGTCAGCACCGTTTTGGAGCCGGCCAGTTGTTGCCAGGGGATGGTGCCCAGGGCGACCAGCACGACGGCAATGTTGATGATGATCACCAGCGTCAGGCTGATCAAAATGCCCTGCGGCAAGACGCGCTCCGGGTTCTGCGCTTCCTCCGCGTCGTCGGCGATGACCTCAAACCCGACGTAGGCGATATAAATCAAGGCGATCGTCCGCAACAACTTGCTGATGTTGGTCGGCGTGTCCGGGTAGATAAAAAATTGTCCGTCGGGAATCAACGTGGTCCAGTGAAAACCCTCCGGGCTGACAAAGCCCATCACAACGTAAATACCGAAAATCGCCAGAAGCGCCGCGCCGAGGAAGATTTGTAGATTGCCGACATTGCCCACTCCCAGAACATTCAAGATCGAAAAGGCAATGATGGTAAAGATGGCAACCGGGACAATGGGCAGAAACGGAAACAACACGTTCAACGAATAAGCAAAACCCACAGCCGATAACGCTGCAAAAAAGACGCTGGAAAGGCAATCCATCGAACCGACCAAAAACGACAACAGTCCGTTGCCGTAAGCTTCGCGGACGTAAGTCATCGCCCCGCCGGTCTCCGGGAACGACGTTGCCATTTCGCAATAATTGACGGCGATGCTATACGTCAACAGCCCGCCGACCAACAGCGCCAACAACATGGCCGGGCCGGTGAGCGCTGCCGCCTCACCGGTCAGAACAAAAATTTGCGCGCCGATGGTGCCGGCGGTTCCCAACATCACGATCTGGGCCAGGCCCAGCTGGCGTTTCAATTTACGCTTACTCATACTTTTTCCTCCCCCCTCAAGAAATAGCGCACCAGTGACACGGCAGGGTAAAAAAGGCGTGTTTTTCGTGCGGGTACCCCGCAC
>DAOUFX010000559.1:0-40069 GCA_034429675.1 Anaerolineae bacterium
CCCCCACCCCCAGATTTTTGAGATCTTCAGAATCCCCCTTGCGCTGCCGGCGGGCCACTGAATTTCGAGCGTTCCCGGATAGCGCTCGGCGACGGGAACCGGAACGCTGTTCCACGTTGCGCTGTAAGCCCCTGGCTTGAGCGTGACAATCGCCAGCGGCGCGTGGTGGGCCGCGCCGAAGCAGCGGAGCTGCGCTGAAAGCGCCGTGTGGTCCGGCGCGACGTCCAGCGCTTCGATCCACGTGTCGAACCCTACCGTGAGCCGCCCCGGACGATGGTATGCGCCGTACCAGCATAACACCGGCGCCGACAGCCCGCCAAAATGATGCCACCCCGCGCCGCGCCCCGACTGCACCAGGAAGTGCTCAAAGCAGTTGTACGAGTCGGCGACCTCCGCCTGCCACACGTCGAGCGCGGTTTGGGCGATGCGGTGCGCGTCGTCGGCGCGGCCCAGATCGAGCAGCGTTTTCCAGACGAACCACTGGTGCGCCATCCACACGGCGCCGTTCCAGTAGCCGTCGTCGCGGTAGTAGGGCGCGGACTGATCCACGGTTGAAACGCCATAACGACACCACATCCGCTCCGGCGACATCAGCCTATCCAGCAGGCGTGTCTCCTGTTCCGGCGTGCACACGCCGGCGGTCAGCGGCGATACGCCGTCCAGCCCCAGATTGAAGTTCACGCCGGACTCGTGGCGCAGGAAGCCCTGCGGATTGCCCCCGGCGTCGTGCAATACGTAGCTGAAGACGCCGGCGTCCTCGTCCCAGGCGTAAGCCTGCAAGTCGGCGGATAGCGCGGCGATGTCTTCATCATATTCGGCGGGGTCTTCGCCCAGAGCCAGCGCCGCCATCCGCATGATCTTGGCGGTGCGGATGACCTGCGCTGTGGTGATGACCGGCGTCACGGCGTCCGCCAGCTGGTTCTGGTGGACGTAGACCTGCGGCGGGTAGTCGTCCCAGCCGCCGGAGTTGTAGAAGTACTGCCAGGTGCGGAGCAGGTTGGATTTGAAGCTGCGCGTGGTCGAGCTGCCCAGGCGTCCGGCCATAAACCGGTGATACTGCCGCATCCGGGGATAGAAATAGGCCAGGAGATCGCGGGATTGCGTGCGCTGCCACAGTTCCAGAAAGACGTAGAACTGCGTGGGGACGGCGCTGCCGTGATGGATGAAGGCCGCGTCCACCGTCCCCGGTTCGGTGGTGTAGGCGTTGAGATTGTCGCAGGCGCGGTCGAGGTCAAGCTCCGCCAGCCCCAGGCCGATGAAGCCGGAATCCCACGTGTAGAGGCAATCCCACCAGCGGCCCGGCGTGCTGTGGCGGATCCACGCGCCGCGTGTGCGCACCGGGTAGACGATATTGGTGAGCAACGTCGCGGCCATGCGCTCCTGTCCGAAGCGGTACGGCGCGCCGGACGGGTTGGGCGCGAGATCCACGGCGCGGGCGCGGGCGGCTGCGTGAATCGCGTCCCATTCCGGCGATGTGGGAGCGAAGGCGGACAGGCGCTCGCGCACGGCGTCCGCATCGCCGGTGCAAACCAGGCCGTAGAAAACGCGCGTCTCGCCCGCTTCCAGAAAGACCGGTCGGCTGAAGATGTTGGTGTAGTGCCCTTCGCCCGGCCCCACGAGGCGGGTCTGGACGTGTTCGTGGACTTTGTGACGCAACGTCGTGTCGAGGTCGTCGCAGTAGAACTCGCGCACCTTGAAGGGAACGGAAGCGTCCCACGCCAGGCCGTAAGGGTTGGGAACGTGGTCATAGCGCAGGAGCAGCGTGTCGTCGCGAGGACCAGGGAGCAGTTCGGGCGTGGGATTCCAGGGCGCCGGCGCGAACCGCACCTGATCGGCGGACGCCAGCGGGACAACCGCGAAGCCGTCGAGTTCCAACGCGGCGCAACCCTGCGGCGTGAGGGTGAGCGTGAACGTCCCGGCGGGCAACGAACCGGCGGGCGCCGTGCACACTTCCAATTGCCCGCTGCCGGACAACGTCACGGCGCCGGTCACGGCGCCGGAGAGCGCGAGCGGCAACCGTTCGCCCTCCGCCAGCCGGTAGCGCAATACGAGCGCGGCGTCTGCCAGGGGCGCGGGCAACGCGACGCGGTAAGTCACGCTGTCGCCCGGCGTCAATCCGAAGCCCTGCCCTAGCCCCAGGCCGCCGGTGAAGCCGTGAGCGCGCATCTCGCCGCGCAGCAAGCCGTCATAGACGAGGTTTGCGCGGTGCGGCTCGGCGCCGAGGGTCACGCCGGCGTAGTCGAGGGCTTCGACCCAGATGCCGCCGGCGGGCACGCTCACCCGGCTCATTTGCAGCGGAACGCCGGAATACGTGCGCAGCGGCGGAAAATGCAGCGACGCCATCCAGTAAAGCGAGAGGCTCTGTGGGCCAGCGGTGCGGTTCACGCACTCGGTGCGGATGAGGGATGCATCCGCGTCCAGCCGGCAAAAGTCAATGTCGCAGTAGACCTGATCCTTCCAGATGACTTCGTGGCGATGGCGGAAATATGAAAGATCGGGCGCCGCCTCCCACGGATGGTAGCCCGATTCCCACAAAACGTTGGGCAACTGCACCCCGCGCCGGTACAGGCCGGGGAACACGCTCAGATCGAAGCGCAGGCCGGCGTTCACGTCGGGAATGTGCGAGATGCCCATATAGCGTTTGGTGTACGGCCCCCACGCCGGAAGGCGCAGGTCGTGCGAATGGCGCAGCGCAGCCAGGTCTTGGGTGTTCATGGCGCCCGCGCTTTTACGACAATCCCACGACTTTTCCATCCACCCAATCCATATCCATAAACGAGGGGCGGCTGGAGAGGCCGGGCATGGTGCTGATGTCGCCGGCCAGCGGGTAGAGGAAACCCGCCCCGACGCTGGCGCGGATGTCGCGGACGGGGAACGTGTAGCCGGTCGGCGCGCCTTTCAGGGCCGGATCGTGGCTCAGAGAGAGCGGCGTCTTGGCCATACAAACAGGCATGGTTGCATACCCCAAATCGGTGTAGCGGGCGATCCTGGCCTCAGCATCAGGGGTGTACTCCACCTGCGCCGCGCCATAGACCTCGCGGGCCAGAATCTCGATTTTTTCTTTGATAGGCTGCGCCGTGTCGTAGAGGAACCGGAAATTGGATGGCTCTCGCGTGGCCTTGACGACGGCTTCGGCCAGCGCCGCCGCGCCGGCGCCGCCCTCGGCCCAGTGTTGCGCGACGACGGCGTCCACCGCGCCGGCGCGTAGCGCTGCCTCGCGGACGGCTTGCCATTCCGCTGCGGTATCCGTGGGGAAGGCGTTGATGGCGACCACCACCGGCACCCCAAACTTGCGCGCAATGCGGATATGCGCTTCGAGGTTGCACAGCCCGGCGCGGAGCAATTCCAGGTTCTCTGCGGTGTAGGCTTTGTTCAACGGGCGACCCGGTGTGACCGTCGGCCCGCCGCCGTGCATCTTGAGCGCGCGCACCGTCGCCACCAACACCACCGCATCGGGAATCAGGCCGGAGGCGCGGCACTTGATGTCGAAGAATTTCTCCATCCCCATGTCGGCGCCAAAGCCGGACTCGGTCACGACGAAATCCGCCAGCCTGACGCCGATCTGGTCGGCAATGACCGAGGAGTTGCCGTGGGCGATGTTGGCAAACGGCCCCGCGTGAATGAAGGCCGGCTGGCCTTCCAGTGTTTGCAGCAGATTGGGCATCATGGCGTCTTTCAGCAATACCGTCATCGCGCCGGCGACCCCCAGGTCTTCGGTCGTGATCGGACGTGGATTCTTCACGGCGTCGTCCACGCCAATGACGATGCGCCCGATGCGCGCGCGCAAGTCGTCCATACTCGTCGCCAGCGCCAGAATCGCCATCAACTCGCTGGCGACGGCGATGTCGAAGCCGGCCTGGCGCAGTGGGCCATCGGCCTTGTCGCCCATGCCGATGAGGATTTGGCGCAACGCGCGGTCGTTCATGTCCACCACGCGGTTCCAGGTGATCGAGTAAGGGTCAATGTGCAACTTGCGCATCCCTTGTTTCTCGAAAAAACTGTCGCCCCAACGGGCCTCGTGATACATCCGCGCGTCAATGGCGGCGGCGCAGAGGTTGTGCGCGATGCTGATCGCGTGAATGTCGCCGGTGAGGTGCAGGTTGAGGTCTTCCATCGGGATGACCTGGCTGTAACCGCCGCCGGCGGCGCCGCCCTTGACGCCGAATGTCGGCCCCATCGAAGGCTGGCGCATTGCGGCGATGGTCTTGTACCCCATGCCGCCCAACGCCTGCGTCAATCCGATGGTTGTGGTGGTTTTGCCTTCGCCGAGAGGCGTCGGGGTGATGGCGGTCACGTCAATATACTTCGCGGCAGGGCGCGCGCCGAACTTTTCGCGTACATCCAAATGTATTTTCGCTTTGTACTTGCCGTACAACTCCAGATCGTCTTCGGTCAGACCGATGGACGCCGCGATCTCACGGATCGGGCGCAACGTCGCCGCCTGGGCGATTTCGATGTCGGATGGAACCGGTTTGTCAAACGTCATAGAAAACTCTCCTGGAAACAGTTTTGACAGGTTATCGGCAGTTTATGCCTGCTTCAAAATAATCCGCGCGTCCACCACCTTCAATCCCTGCCCTTCTGCGTAGACCAGCACGGGATTGGCGTCGGATTCGGCGATTTCGTCGTCGAGGTCGGTGATCATTTGCGAGTAGCGGCTGAGCGCCTCGGCGAGGGCGCTGCGGTCGCGGGGAGCTTCGCCGCGCGCGCCGGCCAGCAGCGGCGCGCCCTGGATGTCGGCCAGCATCGCCCGCGCGTGCGTCGCCGAGATCGGCGCGACGCGGAAGGTCACGTCTTTGAGGATTTCGATGAAGATGCCGCCCAGCCCGAACATCACGGTCGGCCCGAAGGTGGGGTCGTTGATGGAGCCCAGGATGACTTCCGTTCCGGCCGGCGCCATTTGTTGCACGGCCACGCCGTCAATGACCGCGTCGGCTTTGTAGGCGCGCGCGTTGCTGAGGACGGCGCGGTAGGCGGCGCGCACCTCGTCGGCGGCGCGCAGGTTGATTTTGACCCCGCCCGCGTCCGATTTGTGCAGGATGTCGGGCGACATGATTTTCAGCACGACCGGATAGCCCATCGCGTCGGCCAGCGCTACGGCTTCATCCTCGGTGGTCGCCAGGTCGGTGAGGGCGACGGGCAATTTGTAGGCCGTGAAGACCTGCTTCGACTCGATCTCGGTGAGATGCTCCCGCCCGGCGGCGCGCGCGCGCGCGATGATGGCGCGCGCTTTGACTGCGTCCACGTCGGTGTAGGGCGCGAACGTCTCCGTGGCCAGCGAGGCCGTGCGCGCGTGTTCGCGCAACGCCGCGATGGCGTTCACGGCGATGTCCGGCGCGCCGTAGGTGGGCAGGCCGTGTTCGACCAGCCATTGCATCGCCCGCCCGGCCTCCGCCCCACCGATGAACGACACTGCCACCGGTTTATCTCTCACCCCCGACTCGTCCACGGCGCGCTTGATGGCTTCGGCAATCTCCATCGGATCGTTGCGCTGCGTCTCGCAGAAGAGCACGATCAGCCCGTGTACCCAGGGATGGCGCAGGGCCGTCCGCACCGTTTCCAGGTATTCCTGTTTGCCGCCCATGCCCGTCAGATCGGCGGGATTTTTCACCGAGCCGATCTCCGGCACATAGACGCGCAATGCGGCTTGCAAATCCTCCGGCGCGAAGCGCAGCGGGATGCCGCAGCGTTCCGCCGCGTCCGTCGCCAGCACGCCCACGCCGCCGCCGTTGGAGATGATCATCAGATTGTCGCCCAACATTGGCGGTTGCAGCGAAAGCGCCAGCGTGCGGTCGAAGAGGTTGTTCAGATCGCCGGCACGCACCACGCCGGCCTGTTGCAGCGCCGCGTCGTACACCTTGCCCTTGCCGGCCATCGCGCCGGTGTGCGAAAGCGCCGCCGCCGCCCCGTGCGCCGAAACGCCGGCCTTGAGCGCGACGATCGGTTTGTGCGCCCGCCGCGCGATGTCCAGGAAGCGCCGCCCGTTTTGGAACCCCTCGACGTAAAGGGTGATGCAGGTGGTCTGCTCGTCCTGATCCAACCACTGTACCAGATCGCCAAAATTGACGTCGGCCATGTTGCCGACGGAGATCATCTTATCGAAGCCGACGTTGCGCACGTAACTGGCTACCGTCATCGCGATGAGCAGCGCGCCGCTCTGGGAGATCATCGCAGCTTTGCCCGGCAGGGGCATAAACGGCCCAAACGAGGCGTTGCACTTGTCGGAGTTGGACATCACCCCCACGATGTTCGGCCCCAGGAGGCGCATACCGTAGCGTCGCGCCAGCGCCACCAGCTCCAGTTCCAGGTCTTTGCGCCCGATCTCACTGTAACCGGACGCGACCACGATCAGCCCTTTGACGCCCTTCTTGCCGCATTCCTCGGCGACGGCGAGCGTGTGCGCTGCCGGGACGATCAACATCGCCGTGTCAATCTCCCCCGGCGCGTCCAACACCGAGGGGTAGCACGGAAACCCCAACACATCGCCGCTTTCGCGGTTGTTGATGGGGTAAATTTTTCCCGGATACTGGCAATCTATAAGGTTTTTCAGGGCCAGATACCCGATCTTGCCCGGCGTATTCGATGCGCCGATGACGGCGATGGATCGGGGACGTAGCAAGGCATGCAGTGCTTCAAATTCCACTTTGAGTCCTCCCTTGAAAAGCAGCCCGCTAAAGCGGGGGCAAAGAGGGGGTTTTCGCGGGCGGGTACCCTCGCCTGCGAAACCCCTTCTTTATTTAGAAAACAAAAGTTGCAAGTTATAAAGATTATAACTTGCAACTTTCCGCTTTCAATGTCTAAGTTGTAATGTTTAGCCCGTGACTTACAGACCGATAGCCTGGTACAGACGCTTGAAATCGAAGTTCTCTTCCAGCAGCTTTTCGAACTGTTCCAGCTTGGGTGTCTGGCCGAGGCGCGTCTTGCCGAAGATGTCGTCAATGGCGTCCACGGTTTCCATCGTATTCTTGCGCACCAGCAACACCGGCACGCCGATTTCTTCGGCGCGGCGCAGCACTTCCGGCACCGGGCGCAGGTGGCCGGTGAGGATGAGGCACTGCGTTGCCGTCTCCAGCGAAGCCAGTTGGATGTCGGCGCGGTCGCCGCCGGTGATGACGGCCTTCGTGCCGGGGATGCGGCGCATCCGGGGTAGCGCCTGTTCCGCGCTCATTGCGCCGACCATCAAGTTTTCGACCAGAACGCTCTTCTTGTCCTCGCAGGCCAGGAATTCCGCCCCCAACACCTCGGCGATTTCACCCACGCTGATGGCCTGCAATTGCTCACGCAACGGCAGAACGCCCAGGGTCGGGATGCCGCGACCATCCATGCACGTGAAACATTCCTGTAGTCCGGGTACATCCGATTCCGGCACCGCATTGATGGCCAACCCGGCCAATCGCTTGCCAAATTGCCGGTGCGCGTCCACACAGGCGTCGCCCATGCTTACCGGGTTGCGGTAGCGGATCATGGCCAGCACCGGCAGATCGAGCCGCGTCGCAACCGAAACCGGGTCTACCTCAAGGCTTAACCCCTCGCGCAACGAGGCCCCGCCCTCGACCAACATCACGTCCTTGCCGACCTTGAGGCGTTCATAGGCAGCCTCGATTTGCGGCATCAGATCGCGGTCAATGCACCCACAGCGCAATTCTTGCACCAACGAAGGCGCAAGCACCACGCCGACCATGGCCGCCAGAGGATCGCTAAGATTCAAGATCTTGCGAATAAACGTTGCATCCTCGTCATAGGCCCGCCCGGGCAACGGTTCCCACGGATACGTCGAAACCGGCTTGAAGTAGCCGACCTTGTACCCTTCACGCTGCAGACGTTGCCCCAACGCCAGGCAGAAAGCTGTCTTGCCGCTGAACCGTTGAACTGAGGTGATGTACAATGCTTTCATGAATACCTCCTTGAAATTTAGGGGATTAGGGAGTAAGGGATTAGGGATTAGGGATTAGGGATTAGGGATTAGGGATTAGGGATTAGGGATTAGGGATTAGGGATTAGGGATTAAGGGATTAGGGGAAGAGACTGAGACTGAATGCCCAATCCCTCAATTCCTCAATTCCTCAATCCCCCAATCCCCCAATTCCTATCCCTTTAGGATTTGCCCCGTCCCCGACCTTCGATTTTTTCGTCGAAGCGGAAGGATAGAGAAGTTTCGCCGCCTTCATATTCGGTGTGCAAGATGCAGCCGCTTTTCTGGAAGACGCGCATCATGGCCATGTTTCCGGCGATGACGTTAGCGCGGAATCCGTGGATGCCGCGTTCCCGCGCCACACGCATCAGGAAGTGCAGAAGATGCCCGCCGATGCCCCGGCGCTGGTGTTCATCTATCACCGAGAAGGCTACTTCGGCTATATTCTCGTTGTAGTCCATCATCCAGTGGCCTGCGGCGATGATGGGCGCCGTATCTGACGTACCCAATGTCCCCACGATGCCCAGGTGCCGGCTATAATCGGCGGCCACCATTTCTTGCGCCAGCTCGTGCGGGAAGTCGCGCCGCACCTGGAAGAAACGCAGGTACACCGAACGTTCCGAGAGCTTGTAGAGATATTCCTGGAACAGGCGTTCGTCGCTGGGCTTGACCGGGCGGAAGAACAGTTCCATGTCGCCAAAGCGCTCGGTGTGCTCCAACTCCACCGGGTAGATGGTTTCGGGGATGATCTGATCCTCGTAGAGGTATTTCATCGCCTTGGCCTCGGCCAACAACTGCTCGCGGAACTTCGGGTGCGCGATCTGGATGAGGGCAACGGCGCGTTCACGCAGGCTCTTGCCGTGCAGGTAAGCCACGCCGTACTCGGTGACGACGTAGTGAACGTTACCGCGCGTGGTTGTGACGCCGGCGCCTTCGCTCAGGCTGGACACAATGCGCGAAACCGTGCCGTTGGGCGTCTCCGCCGTCGAGGGCAGCGCAATAATCGGCTTGCCCTGCGGCGACATCGAAGCGCCGCGCATGAAATCGGCCTGCCCGCCGATGCCGCTGTAGATCTGGTGCCCCAGCGAGTCGGCGCAGACCTGTCCGGTGATATCTACTTGCAGGGCGGTGTTGATGGCGATCATCTTGTTGTTCAGGGCGACGTTGGACGGCAGCGAGTTGTAATCCACCGGATTGAACTCGAACAAGGGATTGTTGTCCACGTAGTCGTAGAGCCGCCGCGTGCCGAGGCAGAAGGTCGCCAGGACCTTGCCTTGATGGAACGTCTTGCGCGTATTGGTGACGACGCCGGCTTCAATCAGGTCAATCAGCCCATCCGAGAACATCTCGGTGTGGACGCCCAGTTCCTTCTTGTCCATCAACCCGTACAAAATCGCATTGGGTACCGAGCCGATGCCGACCTGAATGGTCGAGCCGTTTTCAATCAGGCGGGTGACGTGGCGGGCGATTTGCATCGCCGTCTCGTCGGGTTTGGGCGAATGGTATTCCAGCAGCGGTTCGTCGCACTCCACCACGTAATCAATGTCCTCGATGTGGATGAAGCTATCGCCGAGTGTGCGCGGCATCTGCGGGTTTACCTGGGCAATGACCAGTTCGGCAGTCTGCGCCGCGGCTTTCACGGCCTCCACCGAGATTCCCAACGAACAGAACCCGAACTTATCGGGCGGCGTGACCTGGATCAGGGCTACGTCCAGCGGCATGCGTCCACTATAAAAGAGTCCGGGGATCTCGGAAAGGAAAATGGGGGTGTAGTCCGCCAGCCCTTCGGCGACCGCCGTGCGCACTCCCGGCCCCACAAACAACGAATTGTGGCGGAAGTGGCGGTCGTAGGCCTTCTTGGCGTGCGGGGCCTCGCCCAGCGTGAGCATGTGGACGATTTCCACATCATTCAAACGATTGTCCTCTGCGCCCAGCTTGACCAACTCTTCCAATAAATGCTGCGGCACTCCGCAACCGGGGCCGAGGAAGACGCGGCTGCCGCTGCGAATCTTGAGCAGGGCGTCGCGCGCTTCGACCAGCCGTTCATCATACAGTTTTTTCCAATTTGCCATCACCGGCATAAACGCTCATCTCCTTCTAAGAATAGTCAAAAGTCCAAAGTCGAAAGTCGGGTAGTTGGGGGGGCGCGTAGTCGTTTTTTTATTTGACGGCTGCGCGCTGTGCAACGTCCCGGCTTCCATCTTGTCTCAAGCTGCTTTCGTCGCCTGAGGTGGTTTCAGGAACCACCCGATGACGGCAGCGGCAAGACAAGCTATACCACAAATTGTAAAGACCACAAGCCAGCCTTGCAGGACATTACCGCTTTTCTGACTGGAGTCGCGCAACATTCCGGCCATAATGGGGCCGAAGATGCCGCCGACGCCGTAGGCGGTGAAAACCCAGCCGTAGTTGCGCCCCAGATTTTTAGCGCCGAACATATCGGCCGTTGCCAGCGGGAAGAGTGCGAAGTTGCCGCCAAAGTTGAAGCCGATCAGCATGGATGCCAGATACAACAGGATTTGGACGCCGCCCATCCAAGAGAACAACAACATCACGACCCCTTGCATCGCGCACATAATGACCAGCGACAACTTGTATCCAATTTTATCGGCAATTGTGCCCCACAGAATTCGTCCGACGCCGTTTGCAAGAGAGTAGAAAACTGCAAATGCCGTTCCGGCGACTGCACTTGCCGCCTCGGTCGTCATTCCGGCGCGTATTTGCAGCACATCAATGCCAAAGGACTTGATGTTGCCAATAACCATCAATCCGGCCATGCCGGAGAAGATAAACATACCCCAGATGGCATAGAACTGAACCTTGCGCAACATTTCGTTGGGCAGGTAGTCCGTCTTGATAGCAGACTGTTCCTTGCCTTTCCCTTTACCGGCAGGTTGCGGCGCTTTCCACCCTGGCGGCGCCCAGCCTTCGGGCGGGTTGATCATCCAGGTAGAACCGCCGATCACGACCACTGCAAAAATGATGCCATAGATCAAAAAGACCCTGAGGACGCCCAATGTCGCCAGCAGGTGGCCCCAGTTGCCGGCCAGATAGACCCAGATGAGTGCGCCAAAGCCGAACCCGGCGACGCCCAAACCGGTGATCAGGCCTTTTTTGTCGGGATACCACTTCACGCCGACGGAGATCGGGCAGACGTAGGCCAGGCCGATGCCGGCGCCGCCCACCAACCCGATGAAAATCATCTGTCCCCAGAAGGTCTGGCCGAAGAGTCCGGCGAGGATGTAGCCGGCGCCCAAAACCGCGCCGCCGGTCAATGCCACGATGCGCGGCCCGGACTGCGCCTGCCAACGTCCGGCCAACACCATCACGACTGCAAAGGTCGCCAGCGAGACCGAAAAAATCATCTGGGTTTGCGTGTTGGTGAATTTGAAATCCCCTGCCGGGTCGGTGAGATACGGTGTGAACACGCTCCAGGCGTAAATGGCGCCCAGACACAGTTGGATCAAAATTGCGCCGACGACCACCAGCCGCCGGTCGAGGATTTTTGTTTGTGAGTTAGCCATCAATATCCCTCAATTCCTAGTTCTTGATTGCTCTTGTCGCCACAAGGCAAATGGGGAGCAGTTTGCACTGCTCCCCATTTGCTCCACAATTTACTTGCGACCTTCGACCAATCGCTCGACCACGGAGGGATCGGCGAGGGTAGTAATGTCTCCCAGCGAGCTGGTGTCGCCCTCGGCGATCTTGCGCAAGATGCGGCGCATGATCTTGCCGCTGCGCGTCTTGGGCAGCGAATCGGTGAACTGGATGTCGTCAGGGCGCGAGATCGGGCCGATCTCTTTGCGGACGTGATCCATCAGTTGCTTGATGAGGTCGTCGCTCGGTTCGATGCCGTGGCGCAGGGTGACGTAGGCGTACAGCGCCTGGCCCTTGATGTCGTGCGGGCGGCCCACGACGGCAGCCTCGGCCACTGCGGGATGTCCCACCAGCGCGTGCTCGACTTCCGCCGTGCCGATGCGGTGCCCGGAGACGTTCACCACGTCGTCAATGCGGCCCATCAGCCAGTAATCGCCGTCGGCGTCCTTGCGGCAGCCGTCGCCGGTGAAGTACACATCTTCGTACATCATAAAGTACGTGTCAATGAAGCGGTCGTGATCGCCCCACATCGTGCGCGCCATGCCCGGCCAGGGTTTGACGATGCAGAGCTTGCCGCTCTCATCCACGTCACATTCCGAGCCGTCGTCGCGGATGATGATCGGTTCGACGCCGAAGAAGGGCTGGCTGGCGCTGGCAGGCTTGAGGGTGTGCGCGCCGGGCAGCGGGGTGATGAGAATACCGCCGCTCTCGGTTTGCCACCAGGTATCCACAATGGGGCAACGACCCTTGCCGATGTGGTTGTAATACCAGAGCCAGGCGTCGGGATTGATCGGCTCGCCGACGCTGCCCAACACCCGCAGGCTCGAAAGGTCGTATTTGTTCACCCAGTCCTCGCCCAGGCGGGCCAGCGAGCGGATGACCGTGGGAGCGGTATAGAAGACGTTGACCTGGAATTTGTCCACGATGTGCCAGAAGCGGCCGGCGTCAGGATACGTCGGAACGCTTTCGTACATCACACTCGTCGCGCCGTTGGCGAGCGGGCCGTAGACGATGTAGCTGTGCCCCGTCACCCAACCGATGTCGGCGGTGCACCAGTAGGTGTCTTCGTCGTGGATGTCGAAGATATACTTGTGCGTTGCCGCCACGTAGACGAGATAGCCGCCGGTCGTGTGCATCACGCCCTTGGGCTTGCCGGTCGAACCGGAGGTATACAGGATGAAGAGGGGATCCTCGGCATTCATCACTTCCGGCTCGCAAACTGCCGAGGCTTTCGCCATTTCGTCGTGCCACCAGGTGTCGCGGCCCTCAACCATCGTGGCCTTGCCCTCGATGCCGCGCCGCACCACGATCACGTTCTTGACCGAAGGGCACGTTTTCAGAGCCTCATCGGCGATGCTCTTGAGGGGAATGGCCTTGCCGGAGCGCATAGACACGTCGGTGGTGATCACCATCGAGCAGCTCGAGTCCTGGATGCGGTCGGCCAGCGAAGAAGCGCTAAATCCGCCGAAGACGATGGAATGGATGGCGCCGATGCGGGTGCAGGCCAGCATCGCGATCGCCAGTTCGGGCACCATCGGCATATAGATGGACACCCGGTCGCCCTTCTTGACGCCCTTGCTCTTGAGGACGTTGGCGAATTTGCTGACTTCGCGGTGCAAATCCTGGTAAGTGAGAACGCGCACATCATCTTCCGGTTCACCTTGCCAGATGATGGCCGCCTTATTCTTGCGCCAGGTCTTGAGGTGACGATCAATACAGTTGTACGAGAGATTGAGTTCGCCATCCTCGAAGAAACGGTGCTCAATAATGCGCTCACTGGTATCCCACTTGTAATAGCGGCCCTTGGTGGGTGCTTTGTACCAATCAATCAAATCGGTCGCCATCCGTAGCCAGAAACCATCATGATCTTTGATGGATTCTTCGTACATCGCTTTGTACTGCGCCAGCGATTTGATATGAGCGGCAGCGCTCACTTCAGCAGGGGGTGCGAAACGTGTGGTCTGTTCAGACATACGGTCCTCCTTAGGGAAATGTGATTTCTGTCGCCAACGAAGCATCGAACTTCATTGACTAAAGTCTCAAAAGCAGGAACACAAAGTCTTACTCTTAGGATGATACCCTCACTTTGGCAGGTGTCAAAGGCCGGGTGGGTGCATTTCAAGATGGGGCAAAATCTGTACTTTCGTAGAGACGCAAAATGTTGCGTCTCTCTCCGCGCAGAAGAAGACGCAAAATTTTGCGTCTCTACGTTCTTCTCTGCCCCGAAATTAAAATGCGCCCCAGGCCGGGTCGCGTCCGGTCAAATGAGCCGGCACAATAGAAGTCGCCGCCGGCAAAGTGATATCTAGCTTTTCCACAAACGTTTGTCTTCGCGCAAGACCGTCTCGAACACCACCTCGATTTCGGTAACGGCGCGTTTGAGCGTGAAGTGCATTTCGGCGCGTGCGCGTCCGGCCGATCCCATCGCCATCCGACGAGGCCGGTCACGCATCAGCGCAACAATGGCAGCGGTCATTGCCGCTTCGTCGTTGGGGGGCGTCAAGAAGCCGGTTTCATTCTCTACAACAATTTCCGGCAGGCCTCCGTGTGCAAACCCAATCACAGGTTTGCCCATGGCCATTGCCTCGACGTTGACCAGGCCGAAGGCTTCCGGGTCGCCGGGTTGAACGAATACATCCATAGCGGCCAATGCCGGTTTGGGATCGTTGACCTGCCCGGTGAAAGCTATCCGCTGTTCAATCCCCAAATCCAGCGCAAGGCGTTGCAACTTGAGCTGATAATCATCCTCTCCAAAAATTGGCCCGCCGACCAGCACCCCCCATGCTTCGGGGATGGCTTGTAAAACACGCGCCACGACGCGCAGAAAGCGCTCCTGCCCTTTGATGGGACAGAGCCGCCCCACTATGCCCAATACCGGCGCATCCGGCGGAATTCCATGGGCTTGCCGGAAAGGGATACCATCCAAAGCGGGATCAAATCGCTGAATTTCGATGCCGTTGTGCACGACCACAATCTTCTCTGGACAGGGATGTTGTTGCGCGGTCGCATACGAGTTGGCGATGATGCGTGCGGTCGCGCGACAAAACAACGCTTTGATTGCCGTGTCTATCCACGCGAAACGTGGGGGCGACTCTCCCAGCCAAAAATCGTGCCGGTACCAGACAAAGGGGATGTGCAGACGGCGCGCGACCGGCGCCGCATAGAAGGCCGCGCGCACGGTGTTGGCAACGAGGAGGGTGGCGGACGTTTCCCGTGCGGCGACCGCCAACGCGCGTATTCCTTCGCTAAGATCGTGGAACACGTGCAGAGAACGACGCAAGCGGGGCATCGGCATTCTGTGAACCGGGATATTGAAAGTCATCGCCTTTTCTGCCAGCGTGCCATCGGTGCAAGCCAGATGCGGCGCAAAGCGTGCAGACTCCAGCCGATTCAGAATCTCCAACAGCAACAATTCTGCTCCGCCTAGCGCCGATGCCGTATCCACAAAAAGGATCGGGACGGGAATGTGGTCAGCCATCACCGTTTCAATCACAGCGGGCGCGTAACACCCAGCAAACGGCCATAAATTTCCGCTACCTTGCGCAGTTCAACGTCGGCATTCAACACTTTCGCCGCTTCTAAAGAATTTTGCTTCATGACATTGATTTGTTCCGCAGTGAGCGCATTCAGGCATTCTGCCAGGGTTTGCGCCGTAAAATCAGAGGCAACCATGCCGTTGTGATGATGTTGGACGATCCGCGCCATTTCCGGGGAGGGTCCAATCATCACGGCCAATCCCGCCATGATGAATTCAAAAAACTTGTTGGGCAAGGCATGGGCATTGTTGAAATTCACCGGTGGGATCAAATGAATGCCGACGTCGTAGGCGTTGATCGTCGCTGCGATTTCGCGTGGCGGCACCGGGGCGCGAAAGGTGATCTTGCCGGGTGCTTTTGCCTGCGCCTCTCGCTTGAGCTGATCCAGGTATCCGGGGTCTTTCTCCATCAGCATCAAATCCAGGCTGTAACGCTCATCGGCCAGTGCCATGACCTCGATCAGTTTTTCCAAATGCCGGTCGCGCATCGCAACGCCTTGATGAACGCAGCGGATTCGCTCCGAGGCCACGGGGTGAAAGGGGAGCGGCTTGTAATCAGGGACATTCATCACAACCGTAGGTTTCAGGCCGAAGTTTTGTTGATATTCCTCGGCGATTCCGTCCGCTACCGTGGTCATGGCGGCGGCCTGTGTCGCGTATGTGCGCATGAGATAGCAGTAGAAGGGCTGCGCCAGGATGCGCCACCACAACTTATCGGTATCTTGCCCCGGACTGTACTCGTGGGCATCATACAGCACCGGGATGTTTCTCGGCTGCGCGGCCTTGATGGCAATCGGCAAGGCAATCGCTTCGTTGACGTGAATGAGATCCCATTCATCCTGCAGGAGGCATTGAAGCGCCTGTTGATGATCCGGTTTGCGCCAGTACCAGCGTTCCCACATCTTGGGCGAGAAACGCCCGCCAAACATCAACGCACTCTGGAACAAGCGCCGCAAAGGTGAGAAGACATGGAGCTGTACCGGGCGCATTTCTACGTGGTCGCGGGGCTTATCCAACGTTCCCCAGCCAACGACGGTAACGTCGTAGTGCGCGGCGGCGCAGGTGACTTCCCGCAGCACGCGCCCATCACTTTGAATGGGAGAAAGGGAAAGGATACATACTTTGCGTCTGGTCATAGTTCCTCTGGCTTTGGCGACGGCTATGGCGTTGCCGGAGCGTAGTAGATGTAAGCGCCATCGTCTTGTTCGCGCACTAGAGTCTGCGCGGCAGCATTGGATTGCATCCCAACGAGGGATTTCAAGGTAGCAATAATGCCCACGTTGAGCTCGCGGAAAGGATTTTCAATGGATTGGACTAATTCCCAATGCGCGGGTGGCGTGGAAACTTCCTCCGGGAATTCGAGCGCATACCACAACTCCACACGGTTGATCCACTGGCGGTTTATCACAACGTACGCGTCCGAAACCGAACCAAGGTCCTCAAACGTGGTCTCTGGCCCGTAGGTTGTCACCGTGAGTGTATTCCTGTACCCATCCAGGAAAACCAACTCCTGATAGGTGCGTGGATCCACATAGATGGGTTTATCCTTGTCCCTCAAAAAGCGGTAAAGCGCGCGCGCATTCGCGCAGGTTTGCGGCACTCCATGCGCATATTGTTCCTTGAGCGCCCATCCCGAAGTCAGAATCAGTAGCGCCATCGCGGCGGTCGCCGCTATTTTCCATCCCCTGGTCTGAGCCTGACCCAGAGCGTAACCGATCAACAATACCAGAGGGACACTGAGCACCATCAGATACCTCGGCGAGCTTGGGATAAAGATCAGTGGATTGATACTTTGAAAACCGAAGTTCAGGGCAAGCAGGAGAAGCACAAACCACAGCATTATGGGATAGGTCTCCTTCGCTCTTTTCCAGATGAGAAGATAACCCAGCGCGATAAAGACGCCATAGTAATAAAAGGAGAAGGTGAAAATCGTCGCGAACATAATCCCCGGATAGTAAACGAAAGCACGATACCATCCCATGTTCTTTTGTTGCAGATAATTCAGCGTCCCGGCATTTTCCACAATCTCCTGGCGCGTTTGTTGGGCGATTTGCTGCGGAAGATGATATTGAAACAAAAAATCCCCATTCTGGGAATAGTAGAACAGGGACTCGATGGCTATGACTGCGGCGAACCCCACGGCCAGAAGCGCCACGGCGCGGAGATTGCGCTTGTAACACAGAAAATAAACGAAGTATACGCCGAGGAGCAAAATAGCAGTAATTTTGACCAAATAGGCGCAAGCGACCAGGATGCCGGCCAGAAAGAAAAACAGATGGTCGTTTTTCCCTGGTTTTTTTAGCGTCGTCAGAAAACAATACATGGACAATCCCATGAATAACCCCATGGGCAATTCGGGATAGAGCATCGTGGCATGGATGACTTCGATGGGGAAGAAAGCGTACAACGCCATCGCCAACAAGGCTGTCTTGTCATCCAAGAAAAGGATTCCGAGTTTGTAGACAAGCAGCAGGAGTCCTATGGAACAAAGAAAGGGATACAGAACAGAACTTACTTCATTGACTCCAAACAGGCGATAGAACAGCGAGACGGGGAGATAAGAAAGCAGCCTGGTCTTTGTGACATCGTCAACCACCGAATTGAACCCGCCGGCCAGGAACTGGTGGGCATTGCGGGTATATTGCAGATCGTCACTCCCTTGCAGGCCGGAAAACAGGAGGATTCGCAGCGCGATTCCCAGGATAAGTATGGTGATCCATGCAATGGTCCGTAGGGTAGGTGAATTTTTATCCACGTTTGTCCTCATCAATGCTTTTGCAAAAAATCGGAATAGGCTTGTCCCTGGCGCAGTCGGGCCACTATGCCTCGCCGTTCCCGCCAGGGTGGAACGTTCATATAAAATGTAAGCGATGATGGCTCTTTCATTCTGGTTTCATATCGTTGCGCCAACTCTTGAACGCTGCCGGCTACTTTAGCCGGAACACCGTAGGCGACCTGTCCCGGCGGGATGCTTTTGGTAACCAGTGAGCCTGCGCCTATCAGAGCTTGTGTCCCGATTTCAACTCCGGGCAAAATTGTGGTGCGTGCACCGATATAGGCGCCTTGCCGGATGATGACCTTGCCAAATTTGACGGGCGCGCCCATCAAATTGTTAAGCGAGGAGTCATGGAACAGAATGTGGCAACCATGCGCCAGCACAACTTCTGCTTCGATGGTCAACAACGAAGCAAATTGCTCTTCCACCGAGAGAGATTCGGCAAAAACCCGCTCTCCGATCTTCGCGCCATACAACCGTAATAAGCCCGGAGATACCGTAAGGGGAATGCCTAAGATGGATTGTACAAATGAGCGAGCTGACAAAACAAGTGAAGGTATAACGTTCATCGTTTATGGGTAGACTTCACACGTGAATTTATTTTTCCACAAAAGGCGAGTGTACATCACGGGCCAGGTAAATAACAACAAAAGTGACAGGCACCACCGCATAAGAAGAAAAATGTAGTGGTAGGGCCGGCGACAGCCATGGGCAAAAGCAAAAACGTCCCTTCCTTTGATGTGTGCCGTATTGTAGAAGTGAATACTGAATAGCAGTTTTCCGAACCAGCCCAGAGGATGGTCATCGGGCGCGGGCCTGAAAACCAGCTTGCCGTGATCGTTGGAAACAAACCACCGGTGAACGGCTACGTGGAGCAACATTTCGGTAAAACGGCTGGGAGTCTCGATATACCCACCCCGTCCGACGCGGCTCAGCTCCGAACAGAAACCGGCAACGTCGGTGACGTGTTCGGCGACATGCGAGCAGATGACAAAATCGAAAGCCTTATCTTTAAAAGGCAACCGGCAGGCATCTCCCACGACAAAAGGCTTTCCGGGCAAAAGTTTGGCCGCCCGTCCGGTGCGCTCGACATCGTCCAGAAGATATTTGTCGGCCAGGACATTGGCACGCGGATGGGGATGGTGTCCACTGCCAATGTCGAGGACACGCCAATCCTTTTGATAGGCGATCAGAGTTCTCGAGTTACCCGTTGGGAAATATTTCACGGACATGTTGCTTTTCCTTCAGGGGCCGGATCCCCTTCACTTTCTGGAGTAACGACGGCCTTTTTGCTCAGGAAGTAAGTATAGAGGATGCCGGTCGTGATAACAGGAGGCAAGACCACCAGACGCACCAACCCAACGGCGAGGACGCTCGCGCCCGCGTCGAAGCCAAAGATAGCAGCAATGCTGGCGACGAGGGATTCACGGATGCCGAACCCGTCCGGGGTGATGCTGATTAATTGAGTCAGGATGTTGACTGCCGAAAACAAGAGGCAATGCGTCAGGGTGACATTCTGGGAGAGTGAATGAAATGCCAGCAACATTTGGCAGGCAAGCACAAACATGAGGGCTATTTGAACCGCGACGAGTTGCACAATGATCATTTTGCTTTGACTGAACAGCTTCCACCCATCCACCGCCTGAGTGAAATACTGCTGCCACTTCCCGGGAATTCGAATCACGTTGAAGGGAATCACGAATGCCAACAAACTGGCGATCATGCCGCAGAAGCCGATCACCAGACTCAGGGGGACGTCGCCTCCCTTTAGCTTCCAATAGATAAGTGCTGCGTTGCCCAACAACCCGTTGGTGGCGACAAAAATGACATAAAGCGCTACGGCTGCGCTCAGATAACGGGTGTAGCCCAGGGCAAATCGCTTTTTCATGTAAACGCCTATTGAAATCAACCCGCCGGCCACAATGGGCAGCAGGTTGGCCAACGTGTTAATCGTAGACAATCCGATGCTTTCGCTAAAGGTTACCGCCGCGCCCAACCGGCGATAGAGGATGTAGTTGCTTAGCCCGTTTAGCACAATCGTGAGGATGGAGAGAAAAAACAGGAGGAGTAACGTCTGACCTGAGATGTGGAACAAGTCACGATAACGGTCGGCGTTTTGGCGCAAATAGTTCAGGAAGACCAATATCGCGGCGATTGAAAGCCCATAAGGAATCAAGGAGTGCCATTTCTTGGGGAACAGGTTGAGCTTCTTCATTCGCGTATTACCTTTTGATGAACCTGCAGAATTTCACGAGCTTTGTCGTCCCAAGAGAAGTTCTCTTCCACGAATTGACGCCCCTGCTGGCCAAGTTGTCGGCGCAAATCGGTATTCTGGCAGAGTAAGAGGATTTTTTCGGCAAGCTCTTGAGCATTGCCGGGCTCGACAAGAAAACCATTTTGACCATCTTTGACAATGTCTACGATTCCCCCCACGCGCGAGGCCACACATGGAGTCCCGCAGGCCATTGCTTCAAGGAGCGTCATTCCCAGGCCCTCCGTATCGCCCTGTGAGTCAACAACGGCCGGTGAAGCCAGGGCGTCGGCTATCGTATAATAGTCGGCCATCTGATTGTCGGGAATATAGTCCAGAAAAAAGACCCTGTCGGCAACTCCTAACTGAACGGCTTGTTGTTGCAGTGACTCCTTGAGCGGGCCTTGTCCCCGGAGTAGCAATTGGACGTGGCAGCGATCTTTCAACAGGGCGATTGCGTCAACGAGGTGTTTGAACCCTTTTCGTTCGATGAAAAACCCCATAGCAAATATTTTGGGTTGCGCCCAATCAACACCCACCACGGTCAAGTGCTGTTGCACTTGCGCAGTATCCGCACTTCTTTGAAACCTGTGGATGTCCACTCCCGGCGGAATTAACGAAATGGCCCGGGGCGTCTGAACCTCACATGTTTTCTCCAACGTGAATCGGCTAATGGCAATCACATGGTCGGCATATTTGATGACGAACTTAAGCGGCAATCGGAGTACGGGGTTGTCCTTCAGGACAAAAACTTCCGCTCCATACATCACCAATACAACCGGCTTGTGGAGCAGTTTTCCTAAAACTATCCCGGCAAGCCCCGCTATGGACCAATTTGCCTGTATCACATCGCACTGTCGGGCATAGGGTAAACTCTTGATTGCAAATCCCAACAACAGAGGCAATACCTGCAAGACAGCTCCACGTTTGGTGCGCATGTTGGCGGCTATGCCTGCCCCGTAACATAAAGTTTGCTGTTTTTCAGGCATATATTGAAAGCGCCGTATGTGGATTCCCTCCATGGTTTCCTGGTGAGCTGCCCCGGCGTGATGCGGCGCCACAATGTCTACAGATACCCCCATTTCGACCAGGCATCGCGTTTGCTCGAACAAAAAGCTTCCGGCAATCACGCCTTGATAGAGGGGAAAAGATGTGGTCAGAACACAAATGCGCATTTTCATACTTGCTTATGGTACAGTTTGGGGATCGCATTGATCCGTTCCAGTGCGCTTTCCATGTCAATTCCAATGATGTTGCAATACCATTGAATTGAAGCGAGGCGCGGCTGGTTTTCGTCGTAGATGGCTTTCAATCCCTGTTCGCGCGTAATAACTCCCTCGCGGATCTGGTTGCTGCGAAAGGTGTCGTTTTCGCTGAATCCTGCTACGCAGTAATAGATGTAGTTGTAAAAAGCCGCCGTGCCATCACCTATTCGCCACGTTGTTTGTGTGTCGGTCGCGGTTTCCCAATTGTATTCTTTGATTAGCGTTGAAACAATTTTGTCCTCGTCCCACATAATATAGTTGAACAAGTTCAAAACGTGATGGGGGATAAGATAATAGCTGGCGAACGCCCCCACCGTATCCAGGAGTGATGTGTTGATGTAAGCGGGGTTTGCCAGATATTGCTTGCCGTAATAAAAGGCCAGGCGCAATTTGTTGAGCGCCGATAGCGTGTAGGTGTGTTCTGTGCCAAACGTCGGTGGAATACCACAAAACCCGGACTTGAATTTAGTCGTTTCCATGAAGTTTTCGCCAAGGATCGCAATGTTGACCCCGGCCTGTTCCATCAACTTGTTGGCATAGTAGAAATACTGTTTGTCGCCGGCCATAAAGAGCGGCACCGTTCCCAGGTCGGGACGTTTCAACCAGGCGGTCACGTTTTTGCGGATGTTAGCGCGTTTCTTGTTGATGTCGGCCGAGATCAAGATGTGCTCCAACCCAAGCCGTCCACAAACACGCGCCTGGTTACGCCGGCCCAGATCGGTCACCATGCCCCAATCGTAGGTGTACGTCAGCGGGGTCATACCCAACACAGTTTTGATGTAGTGCACACAATAGCTACTGTCGCGCCCGCCGCTGAATGTCACCAGGCAATCGGGTTTCCCGTCTTTGCGGCGATAGCGATCGGCCAGCTTGAATAGCGCCTCTTCACCCAGTACTTCGATTTTCTGATAATTCCGACAATAATTGCACACTCCCGCCTCGTCAAATTCAATGAAGGGCATAGTCTCAGGCAGTAGGCAGCGAGTACAGCGGCGCAAAGCCATAATCGGGCGGGGATCAATCGCAAAGCGTTTTTCGAGAGCGTGCGGGACAACGGTCGGCGCTACCAGCGTTGAGTGGGTCGCGGTGTATTTGTCTTTCGGCGTTACATCCTCAATAATCCGATCGCACTCCTTTGCGATCACCACGCGTTGCAATTCGTCGTTTTGCGTCAACGAAAACGATTCTGCCATAACCTCTGTCAGGCTGATGACGCTGCCGGAACCGGGCGTGATTTGTTGGATAGACGATGGATCCAACTTTTTGCGGAGATAACTGTATTGGGCAAGTCGTTGCAGGATATGTCGCTCTGAAGCAAAGATGTAGGCAGTGCCATCAAAACTGCTGCACATATAAAGTGAACCATTGTTGGTGGCAAGAACCATCACATTGAGGTCGGTAAACATCGCGGCGATTGAAGCCGTCCCTTCAATCTTCTGAAAAGCTGCACGAATAGCGTCTGTCAACTGTCCAGATTGGCGATAGAAATGGCGGATCAGGCTCAACAGTACTTCGGTGTCAACCTGGGAGCGCCGTTGCAAAGTGGGGAATTCTTGCCATAAGGCTGCGTCATTTACCAGGATGCCGTTGTGAATACCGACGATTCCATCTTTGACCACCGGTTGATTGTTATCGTGGTTTTCCTGCCCGCCGTTAGTGACCAGTCGCGCGTGGCCCATCAAGGTGATCGGCACTTGCGCGGCGCCGCTGCCATTCGCGCCATCACCGTCAAAACGTCTTAACAGAGAGTGGTATTCACTGCTCTTAATGAGAACAGAAGCCGAGGCGGGCTGTTTATAGATTGCAATCGCCTCGGTGGTCAATACAGCCAATCCAGATGATTCTTTGCCACGCGATTCCGAGAGTCGAAACAAATCACTGGAAATTTTTGTCAGTTCTCGCTGCGAAAGGCTTGACGCTTTAGCTACAATGCCGAAAATACCGCACATGTTTTCCCTCTACAAACTACTATTTCAGATCCCGGTTGTATTCCATGTCAAACCACATCGCAAATAACAAGAATTGCCAACCGGAGATGAATAGAAAGACAGCAAATAACGGACTATTGTCACTCAAAGAGCCTACAAGGAGCCGATAAAGAACGACGTACAGGCCGAATGCCATGCCGCTGAATGTCAACGTTAGCCCGGACATATAGAAGAAGACAAGCGGATGAAAATCGCGGATGATATATTTTTGGACCATGCGTTTGACAAACAGGCGCGTGACCAGCCAGGCTAATTGTGGGATCATGCGAATAGGGCGGATTCCGGACTCTTCGCCAATACCGTAAATGGGATGAATCTCGACATCACGGACTCGAAACCCATAGATGTTCAATCGCACCAATAAATCGTTAGGTTGGCCATACCGCTTGTACATTTGATCCCAATCAATGGTTTTGAGCGCTTTCAGATTGATGGCGGTGTACCCTGATTGAGAATCCGCAATGTGCCAATACCCTGAAGCGATTTTAGTCAGCAGCGACAAAATCGAATTACCCAGGTAACGGACCTTGGGGATATGTTGCCATGCTTCGCCCGTAATCAAACGATTCCCCTTGGTATAATCCACCTCGCCGGCGACTACGGGATCGAGCAAGGCCGGTAAATCTGACGGGTCCATTTGCGCATCACCGGCCATCACTACGGCGACGTCAATAGCCTGATCCCGGCACCACTTATAGCCGCTGGCGATGGCTCCACCAACGCCGGCGTTCACCGCATGTTCGATCAGCACGATGCGATCCGGCGCATTCGTTTGATATTGCTTGACGATTTGCGGCGTCTGATCCTGGCTACGATCATCCACCACAATGATTTTATCCACGAAATCGGGCATAGTCTCAATGACTCGCCCGATAAGCTTCTGCTCATTATAAGCAGGGACGACGACGCCAATGATGCAGTTTTTGTACATTCGACTCCTATCGTTTGATAATACCCTCAAGCAGGTATGCTATAGGTTTTGAAAAGGGCCCATATTTTCATCATGATCCACGGCCCTGGTATTTGATTTGATCTGTTCTTCAATATGCCTGCCCGGAACTCCAACAATGGTGCTGCCCGCCGGGAAACTTTTGGTGACCACCGCTCCTGCTCCCACGATACACCGATTGCCCAGTTCTACACCCGGTAGAATAACAGCGTTGGCGCCAATCCAGCAATCGTCGCCAATGACAATAGAGCCAGATGCAAGAGGCTCGGACAGGTTGTCGGGATTGTGATTAGCCGAAATAAGTTTCACGCCAGGGGCAAACAATGTCCGATTGCCGATGATGATGCCATTGATGGCCTGAATATAGCAGCCTCCACTCATAGCAAAAGACACCCATACATCTTGACCGATTTGAATCCGCTCCGCCCCTGTGACGTAGGAGGTGTAGTGTACCATCCAGGGAACGTCGCCATTGATCCTGAACACACGTTGCACAATCCAGTTGAGCACCCACAGTCCAAACGGAACAGGCAATGTGGGATACCTTAGCCCGACTATAAACCGCCAGAACCGCGGATATCGCTCTTTCAAAAATGACTTCAATACCATTTATGTAGGGATTCTCAATCGTGAGGCTGCTTCACGCCCTTCTCTTTCGGATCAAGGTGCAAGAGCATCAATAAAGAACGTCGAAAGGAGTTGTTCAAAGTTATAAGCAACAAATAGTATAAAAGTATTTCTGCCGCCATAATGACAAGAAATATCCATACCGGGACTTTTATCACCCACTTGAACAGAATGGTGATCGTAAGAGCCGGCAGAGAGTACCAGACATAACGAAGCAAAATGCTTCCTATCGCGCGCATAGGAACTTTAGCCAACGCCATATTCCAAAGCGTTACACCTCCATAGACAATGACACCTGATCCGGCAAAAAGTCCCAACGCAATGTAAACGTCCTTCAATACTATTCCACCGATGACCAATGTGGCAACACGGGTAATGAGAATGACGCTGTGGACCACTAAAGCTAACTCCTGGCGTTCAACGATCGTGAACACTGTGCTGAGAGGAGAAGCGATAAACCAAAAGAACATCCACAGGCTCAAAATTTGCATATAAATGCCGGCTTCACCCCATTGCTGGCCAAAAACTACTGTGAAGATCTCCTTTCCCGCAACGGTCAGTAGAAACGAAGGAAATAACCCCAGAGCCACCAGCCACTCGAAAACCGTCTGTACTACATCGGCCATATTCCCTTGTTGGTTGTACAATTCTGAGGCTCGTTGAAAAAAGACCTGAGCGATGGCATTGCCTATCAGGGCCATCGGGAATTGGATCATGCGATAGGTCAGGGCATAGTTTCCTACAATGGTTTGCGAAAAAGAAGCCGAGAGCATCAGGGTGGGCAGTTGCCACGAAAGACTGTTGATCAGGCTGCCCCATGAATCAATCAGGGGAAATTTGCGGTAGCGTATCAAGCCGGCGCGCATACTGCTCAGGCGGATGTGGTTCCAAAACAGCTGGCGATCCTCTCGCCACACCTGGACCGCCAGGCTCGCCGCGCTCACAATGGAACCGATAGCTGTTCCGCCAATCAGTCCACCCGCATTGGTCATCCCACCAATGGCTACGCCTACTTGCGTCCCCAGAGATGTCACCGACGCCAATATCCGCGCGATAGATAATCGCCCAAAATGTTTCGTGCGTGAGTTCCAATAGTTGAATGCCTGGAACGCTCCGCTGGCCAGGATAACGGGGGGTAGCCACCAGAGGTACGGGAGCAAATCGGGCGCGTTCAGCACTTGAACGATAAAATTGCGTGCAGGCCAGATGAGCAAGAGCGTGAGGGTTGTTACGACAACAACCGCCCCCAGGCTAACCGCCAGGAGGTTAACCGCTTCCTCATCGCTCTTGGGTAGCATAATCGCGAACTCATAGCGCAGGCAAGCGAACAACCCGATCAGCGTGACGATGGCGCTGAAAATAGCCGCCGTCCCGAACATTTCTGGGGAATACAGCCGGGTAAGGATAGGCGCGACGAGGAAGCCTAACACCTGCGCCAGGACTGTGCCACCGGCCAACTTGAAAATGTCGCGCGCAAAACTGCTTTTTGAGGAAAGGGGTTCTTGATATTCTGTCATAGCTTCAAGTGGCCATGCCGGCATTCACAATTTGTCGTCAAGTGACTGAGAGCGCATCTTGGAAGTCAGCCAGTCTGCTCCACGGATCGAATCTCTTGCACAATTCGACTCGCCGTCTTCCCGTCTCCATACAACGCGGGATGTGTCCCCGGTATTGCAAACCCTCGTACCGTTGCCGTAATCCGCTCCGCATCCGCTCCCGTCAGCACGTTCCATCCGGTCTGCACCGTCTCCACCCACTCGGTTTCATCGCGCAAGGTCACACACGGCACACCCAGCCAGTAGGCTTCTTTTTGGATGCCGCCGGAATCGGTCAAAATCATCCGTGCGGCTTGTTCCAGCCGCACCATGTCCAGGTATCCTACAGGATCAATGGCTTTTAGATTGTGGATTGTGGCTTTTAGATCCAATGCCTCAAGGTAAGTGCGAGTGCGGGGGTGTATGGGGAAAACAATCGGCTCGTCCAAAGCGGAAAATGCTTCCAGAATGGCGCGTAGACGAGCCGGGTCGTCCGTGTTTTCGGCGCGGTGAACGGTGGCCAGCAAGAACCCTTTTTCGCTCAGGCCCAGGCGTTGCAAGACATCGGAATGGGTCTGTGCGCGAGCTGCTGCGAAGGCCAGCGCGTCTGCCATGACGTCCCCTACCAGATGGACGCCGTGGGTGATGCCCTCTGCGGCCAGGTTTTCCACGGCGGTTTGGCTGGGGCAAAGCAATAACGTTGAGACATGGTCGGCCAGGACGCGGTTGATTTCCTCCGGCATCCGCCGGTTGAAGCTGCGCAGGCCGGCTTCGACGTGCGCTACGGGGATGTGCAACTTGGCCGCCGCCAGCGCCCCGGCCAGCGTCGAATTGGTGTCCCCGTAAATCAGCACCCAATCCGGCTTCTCGGCCAGTAGGACCTGTTCGATGCCTGTCAACATCGCCGCCGTCTGCGCACCGTGTCCGCCGGAGCCGACGCCCAGGTTGACATCCGGTTGCGGCAAATCCAGTTCGGCGAAGAACACCGCCGACATGTTCGTATCGTAATGTTGCCCGGTGTGTACCAGCATCTCGCTGTGCGACCGGCGCAGGGCTCGACTGACCGGCGCCGCCTTGATGAATTGTGGGCGCGCGCCCACGATGGTCACTACCTTAACCACGGCGGTTTATCCTACCCCTTGCCCTACCCGCCGGTAAATCAGCCCAACTTGCTGCGCTTGTTCTGCGCTGAAGATGCCGCGCCCGTCCACCATAATCGGCGTTGCCAGCATTGCTCTGATCTCACTCAGCTTCACATCCCGATACATGGTGTGGTTGACCATCGCGACTACTGCATTGCATCCTCGCGCCATGTCCAGCACATCCCCCTGATACCCCGGTACGTATGGATCGTGCACGAGCACCTCCGCGCCCCACTCGCGCAGCCACGTCACCAACACCTCGCTGGGACTGTTGCGCGTGTCGTCCGAGTCTTCCAGGTAGGCGTAGCCAAGCACCAGAATGCGCGTCTCTTCCAACTCTCTCCCGGCTAGTTCCAAGGCTTCTTCAAGCAGCTGGAGAATATGCATGGGCATGTTGTCATTGACGGCGCGGGCGGCGGGGATGAGACGGATAGAAATCTTGTTCCATGCTTCGTACGCCAACAGCCACGGATCTTTGGTGATGCAGTGCCCGCCAACGCCGGCCCCCGGATAAAGCATCATTCTCCCCGGCGATTTGTTGACCAACTCCCGCACTCTCCACACGTCGCCGCCGACGGCCTCGCAAATCAACGCTACCTCGTTGGCAAAGGCGATGTTGACGTCCCGGTAGGCATTTTCGGTGGTCTTGACCAATTCGGCAGTGACGCAGTCCGCAGGGTCCAAATCGGCCCGGACGACATGCCGGTACAGTGTTACCATTGCTGCCGCCGTCTCCGGCGTCGCGCCGCCGCAGACCCGGCTGACGGTGCGCAAGTTCGCCAACAACCGGCCCGGCATCACCCGCTCCGGGCAATGTCCCAGGAAGAAGTCCCGGTTGAGCTGTTTCCCTGAACTTTTTTCCAGCAACGGTTTGACTGTGTGGGCAATGGTTCCCGGGGCAATGGTGGACTCTACAATGACCAGGGCGCCGGGTTTGATCGCGGCGCCCAGGTCACGTAAGGCGTGTTTTAACGCGGCATAGCGTGGCTTGTGATTTCCGTCTACGGGCGTCTCCACACAAATCAAAATCACATCACATTCACCAAGAGCCTGATAATCCGTGGTCGCGTGAAGATAGCCAGAAGCGACTACGGTTGCAAGCATCTCGGCCAGTCCGGGTTCTTTGCCCTCAATCGGCGAGACGCCGGCATTGATTTGCGCGATTCGCGACTCTCTGATATCTACTCCGACAACCTTAAAGTGCGCATCTGCAAACAAACATGCTACCGGCAACCCAACATAGCCTAAGCCGATGACGCCCATACGGGCGCTCTTTTCCTCAATTTTCTGATTCAGTTCGTTCAATTGCATAAAATACATTCCAATATTTTCAACGGTATTGTCAATCCTGTATGGTCACAACCTGATGGATATCATTGGATTCGATCAACGCCAATGCCAATCGCAACGCCGCCAGCCCGTCTTCGCCGCTGACGGCTACTGGCGTGTTATTCAGCACCGATTTGGCAAACGCTTCCAATTGCGCGCGCAAGGGTTCGTAGCGGCGCAACGGATACCCGATGACTTTGCCTTCGCTGACGCCCTTCAGCATGTTCAGATGGTTCCACCCATCGCCGGACGCCTCGGCGTTCTCGTAGAAATACAAATCCTGGGTCAAATCGTTGACCTGAAACAACCCTTGTTCTCCCAGCACCGTGATCTCGCGCACTTTGCGCGGCGTCAGCCAATTGATTTCTAGCATGCCGGTGATGCCGTTGTTAAACCGCAACACCGCCGCCAGTGAATCTTCATGGTCGGTGTGTACTTGTTGCTGGGTTTCGGCGAACACCCGCACGGGCTCCGCCCCGCTGATGAAGCGCATGACATCCAGATCGTGCGGCGCCAGGTCTACCACTACCCCCACATCCTGGATGCGCGAGGGGAACGGCCCGACGCGCCGGCAGACAATTTGGAAGATTTTCCCCAATTCCCCGGCTTCCAGGTGATTCTTAAGCGCCTGAATTGCCGGGTTGAAGCGCACAATGTGCCCCACCGTCAGGTGGCGTTTACATGCTTTCGCATGGTCAATGAGCTCCTGCCCTTCTTCAACCGTCGCCGCAATGGGTTTCTCCACCAGAACGTTGGCGCCGGCGTCCATCGCTTTGATGGCGACGTCGCGATGCAAGCGCGTGGGGACAGCAATGGTCACCAGATCGGGCTTTTCTTGTTCCAACATCTTCTCATAATCGGCGTAAGCCCTCGCGCCATGCTTGGCCGCGATGCCCTGCGCCGTGACGAGGTTTGCGTCGGCAACGCCTACCAGGGTGACATCGGCCAGCTCAGTGTAGACCCGCGCGTGATTGCGGCCCATTGAGCCGACTCCAATCACGGCCGCTTTCAACGCGGCGCTCATGCGGCCCCCGTAAACATATTGACGGCGTGAACGATCGTCTCAAGGTCTGCCTGGCTCAGCGCCGGGTGGATCGGCAGCGATAGTACTTCTTCGGCGGCTTTTTCGGACACGGGCAGGGTCATGTTGTAGCCCAAGTCCTGGGTGTAGTAGGTCTGTTTGTGAATCGGCACCGGATAATACACGCCTGACCCGACTCCTTGTGTTTTGAGATGCTCAATCAAAGCATCGCGTCGTCCGCCGGAGATGCGAATGGTATATTGGTGATAGACGTGAGCGTAGCCGTCGGGGACGTAGGGAACGGTGACGCCGCGCAAGTGCTCGCTCAGGTATTTGGCATTGGCGGAGCGTGCAGCATTGAAGCGTTCCAACTTCTGCAATTGCGCCAGCCCGATGGCGGCGTGGATGTCGGTCATTCTGAAGTTGAACCCGAGTTCGTCGTGGTAATAGCGCCGGCGCATCCCGTGCTGGCGAATGACTTGGCAGCTCTCGGCGATGGTCGCGTCGTTGGTCGTGATCATTCCGCCTTCTGCCGAGGTGATGTTTTTGGTGGGGTAGAGTGAGAACGTCCCCGTGCCGAACGCTCCGGCGCGCTTGCCGTGCAGCGCCGCGCCGTGAGATTGACAGGCGTCTTCGATGACGCTCAGATTGTGTTTTTTGGCGATGGCTTGAATTGCATCCATATCGGCCAGCAATCCGAAAAGGTGCACGGGCAGGATGGCTTTGGTGCGCGGCGTGATGGCGGCCTCAATCAGCGCGGGGTCAATGTTAAAGGTGGCCGGATCAATGTCTACGAAGACCGGTTTCGCCCCGGTGAACAGGATGCTGTTTGCCGAAGCGATGAACGTGAAGGGGGAGGTGATGACTTCGTCGCCGGGACCGACGCCGTGCGCCAGCAGCGCCACATGCAGCGCCGTAGTCCCGCTGCTGGTCGCCACGGCGTAGCTGGTCCCGCACATGGCTGCGAAAGCTTCTTCAAAGGCTTTGACGCGCGGTCCCTGCGCCAACATGCCCGAATTCAGAACTTCCAGGACTGCTTGCTTTTCTTCTTCTCCGATTAAAGGTTTAGCTATGGGAATCATTGTACTTTTCTCCAAATTTCCAAAGGAATGATAACAGGATCTTCACAAACAGGACATTGCGCATGCATGGCCTCGGACGTTGCGTGCCCGGCAACGACTCGCCGCCCACATGCACAGACAAAGCCGATCAATCGCGCCGGATTGCCAACCACCAGCCCGTGGGCTGGAACATCCTTTGTTACGACCGAACCGGATCCAATCATGGCCCACTCTCCGATGACCACTTTAGGCAAGATGGTTGCATTGGCGCCTATGGCCGCTCCACGCTTGACTAACACATGGCCCACGATCCAGTCGTCGGCTGCTTTTGGTGTTCCGTCGGGATTGATGGCGCGTGGCAAATTGTCGTTGGTAAAGCAGACATGCGGCCCCACAAACACGCCATCCTCGATCTCTACACCATGAAAAACCGAAACGTAATTCTGAATCTTGACATAATTGCCGATGTGAACACCAAAGTCCACATAGACCCCTTTGCCCAAAATGCACTGTTTGCCGATCTGCACGGCTTCTCGTATCTGGCATTGATGCCAGATACTGGTTCCGGCTCCAATTTCTGCCTTGTCTGAAACATCGGCAGTGGGATGGATTCTGACATTCTCACGCATAGCTCACCTCACAACCCAAAGTTTGACCGAACCTACGTGGTGAGGATTCTACCATGATTGTGGAGAGCCGCCAATATACGTTGGGGTTTTATGGGGGTGGAGAATGGGAAATTGGAAACGCGAAATCGGTAAGGGATGCTGACTTCCTGTCTTTTGATCGCCGATTTCTGCTCTCGAATTCTCAAGTGCGTTCAAAGCCTGCCCGTTATGATTCGTGCCGCAATAAGCTGCGCACACGGGCGGCTACCATTTCTATGGCGACTTCGTTGAAGCCGCCCTCAGGAATGATAACGTTGGCATAACGCTTGCTGGGTTCGACAAATTCCAGATGCATCGGACGCACGGTGCTCAAGTATTGATCTACCACCGATTCTACTGTCCGCCCTCGCTCGCGAACGTCGCGTTTCAACCGGCGGATGAAGCGGATGTCCGCGTCAGTGTCTACGAAAATTCGCACGTCGCAGAGTTCACATAAGCGCGGTTCTGCAAAAATCAAAATTCCTTCTACTAAAATGATGGGAGCCGGTTCTACATGGATTGTTTGCACAGTGCGGACGTGTTGTTTAAAATCGTAAACTGGGATATCTACGGCCCGCCCTTCGCGCAATTGCAGCAAATGCCGAATCATGAGCGAGGTTTCGAGGGCATCGGGGTGATCGAAGTTGAACTTTTGCCGTTCCTGGGCCGAAAGATGGCTCAAGTCTTTGTAGTATGCATCGTGAGAGACCAGGGCGACATTTTCTGCTCCCACGCGCGCCAGAATTTGTTCTGCCACGGTGGTCTTGCCGGAACCGGTTCCGCCGGCTACTCCAAAGATGATGGGGTGCATAGCTCTCCTCCGTTTTCAACCAGGGGGCCATCGCTGTGATCTTCCTCAGAAAGCGGCGCAGTTTCTGCATCCGGCGATTCCGCTAGTGTCGGTAAAGGCTCGCGGGAGTCGGTCTCATCCGCTGTCCGCCCATATCGCAAACCATAGCCGATCAAAGCTGCCAAAACTCCCACAATTTGTAGTAAAGCGCCGGGGTTATAAACCGCCCTGAATCGGGGCAAGTCGAGACGAGTCAGTTGCACACGGACCTCCCCAATCTGTATCGTTTGTTCGGCCTCTAAGGGTAAATCGGCCAACGTTTCGCCGTCTACGTTGAAGGCTTGAAGTCGAATGGTATTGGGTTCTGAAGGTTGTGGCATATTGATGTAGAAGATCAAACCCTGTTCGACCAGCGCAAAAGAGGCTTCGGGGGTTTGTGTGGTCAGCGCAATGTGTAAAAGCTCCTGAGGTTCGCTCCGTACTGAAAGCAACATGGGCAATGGCGTTTCTTGCAAATCAAAGGCCTGCACTTCAAAGCCCCAACTTGCGCCTTGCGGCAAAAGATACAAGCCCAAATACCCGTTCCAGAACCGGGGTTTTGTCTGAAGCGGGGAAACGGTCAGGTTGCGATTAGGAATTGTCACCGGGATGCCGGGCCACGCGACCAGATTGGGTTCGGTCCAGGCCCACAGCGTTTGCGCCCCCCAACCCGTCACAAAAAGGAGCAGGCCCGCCGCCACCAAACTCTGTCGCCATCGCCACCGTACTGAAAGACCGCGCCAGCTTTCGCTGAGAGCGCTCAGACGCACCATGAGAACGAGGCTTATGGCTGCGACTACCATGCGCATCCACACTGAGGTGCGCATCGTCAGCAATCCCAAAGCCGTCAGAGTGTTTCGCCATACTCCCAGAACGGGGCGGAGTTCTGCCAGCCAGAGGGAAAAAGCGGTATGATTGTCGGCAGCTACGGGGGACTGAGGTAAGATCAAGCTGATGAGATTTGTGATTGCGAGGGCTATAACGATTTCGACGAGCCGCCTGTCTGCATCTAACCAGGCCCACACTTGCTGGAGTATCAAGCGTCTTTGCATAAGGTGTCCTAACAAAAGGCCCCAACGATGTGGGGCCTTTGAGAGCCACCCTCGGGAATTGAACCCAAAACCTGGCGCTTACGAAGCGTCTGCTCTGCCGATTGAGCTAGGGTGGCTTGCACGGGGTTATTATACCCAAAAGTGTTTAGATGGCAAGTCCCTTTGATTATTGATGCACTGAAGTACCGTTGACCCATCCCAATACTGTACTATACTGAAAATGTATGTTGTGCGCGCCCGGATGGCATTGAAACTTATTATGGAAGGGTTCGTAATGGTGAAGGGCAAGCTCAGATTCACGCCTGTAGATTAACCTAAAAATTCAGGAGGCATCCGAATGGCTACTTTATTAGAAAAAGTTTCGACGTTGATTTCGGCCAATCTCCACTCGCTGGTGGACAAAGCGCTCAAAAGCAACAGCATTGCAGTGGTAGATCAATATATCCGCCAGGTGGAGGACAATCTGGAGGACTTGGAAGACGCCGCCGCAACGGTGGGCGGAGAGGTCAAGTCGCTCAAGCGCAAGCTCAGCGATTACGAACAGAAGGAGCAAGAGTTGGATCGCGCGATTGATGCTTTCCTGACCGAAGGCAACGAATCCGCAGCGGTCGCCACACAAAGCAAGCTCAACAGTACGCAACGCCTTATCGAAACCTATCAGGAACAGGCAAAACGACAGGAATCGGAATATCAGAAGCTGCTCGATGCCAAGGTCAAGCTCGAAGCGCGTCTGGCGACGATGAAGCAACAACGCGAGGAACTCCAATCTCTGCTCGAACTGGCGAAGAGCAAGGAAGTCTCCGTCAAGGCGATGAAGGGCCTGGATGATCTGATGGGATCGGGAGATTCCGACATCAGTCGCATTGCCGGGACTATCTATGCGCGGCTCGACAAGGCCTCAACCGCAGCCGAGATGCGCGCGAGTAATCTCGATTCGCAGATTGACGACATCTTAGACCGGGGCGCTATCAATTCGCAGCTTGCGGATCGCCGCAAGAAGCTTGGCCTCGGCGAGTAACCATAGTCACGGTCGCAAAGGGGCAGGGATAAAAACTTGCCCCTTTCATTGTTTAGTAATTCGGAAACGGGTATTCACCCCGATGGATATGTTATTTTCGGGCGGCTCAGATTAGTAACTTCTATCACATCCTGTAATTCCTCATTGTCTGGGGACTGAGTTTTTGCCCAAATGGTTGGCGGGCGCTTGTGGGAGTCCACTCAACCCGTCAAATCTGTGGAGGACAAAAGAATCGGTATGGAACGCACACGTTGGGTTTTCATAGGCATTTTGGTTCTGGTGTTGGTTATCGTTGGAGTTTCAATAGTTATACGAATCGCCACGGGAGGGGGCTCTACACCGGAAAGCGACCTGGTTCTTGAACGCCCCAAAGCGATCACAGTGCGCGTTGTTACTGCATTGCCTGTGGAGCCGTGGGTTCGGAGCGCCGCAGAACAGTTCAATGCCGGGAATCCAACCCTGGATGGCGTCCCTATCCAGGTGGAGGTCACCGCAATGGACGGCCTGGCAGCGCTTGGACGATGGGATCGTAACGAATACGGCGCCCTGGAAGTTGGCAAAGACCCCGAAAATTTGACCGAGGCCGAAAAGGCCGCTCTGGCGAATTTCCCCACCGTCTGGATCCCTGACAGCCGGTATCTGGTCGAGTTGGCGAACGCCTCCTACAAAGAGCGTCTGGGGCGTGACGTCTTCTTGACGGATGGGCAATACCGCGCCCGCCCGATTGCTGTGAGCCTCTTCACCTGGGGTATCTACGAAAGCCGCTCCAAGGCTTTGGAGAGCAAGTTTGGCGCGGTGAGCTGGCGCACGATTCACGATGCGGCGATTGCTAAGGGCGGCTGGCCGGATTTGGGCGGCGACGCCTCGTGGGGGTACTTCAAGCTGGTGGTTCCCAATCCTAACAAGAACGCCGGCGGGTTGGCGGCGATGATCGCGGCTGCCGGCGAGTATTACGGCCGCACCGATGTTGGCGTAGCCGACTTCACCGATCCTGCCTTCCAGGCCTGGCTCAAGGAATTGATGGGATCCGTGACCGATTTCAGCAGCGCCAGCGCCTACACCGCCGAAGACTTTGCGCTCTTCGGTTATAGCGTGGGCGACGGCGGTCAGTTATTGGAGAGCGATTTGCTTCAAAATATGCAGGGGATCCTGACGCGGTGGGAAGACCCGCTGAAGCTCTATTACCCGCAGTACGTCACCTGGTTCGATTTCCCGTTTACCATCTGGGTGGGCCCGGAAACCAGCGCGTTGGAGAAAAATGCGGCGTTGGAATTCCAGAGTTTCTTGCTCAGCCAGGAACAACAACAGGTCGCGTTGAGCTACGGTCTGCGCCCGGCCAACCCCAACATCCCCCTGGATGCGACCCCCGAAAGTCTCTTTGTCAAGTGGAGTGACCGTGGGGTCGAGTCGGTAATCCCCCGGAGTGATGCCATGCGCAGCCCCGACCGGGATGCGCTTTTGGCGCTCCTGCGTTGGTTTGAGCTAAACGTGGCAAATTAGCGAGGGTACCATGAAGGAACGTAGAATAAGCGAATCCTCGCAGACCTGGATCATTTTTGCGCTGGTTGCGCTGGTGTTGGTGTGCGTCTGCGGTGTGGTGGCGTTGATGACGGGCGGCGAGCTGTGGGACAAAATCCGCGGCACTGCGTCGTCCGGTGGGACAATTCCTACGTGGGACGCAACCTCGGCAGAGTTGACCGTCGCGGTTTCGCCAGGCATGGCGCCCACGTTATCCAGGCTGGTGGAGCAATTCAATGCTCAGAATCTTAAAACCGCCGATGGGGCCGTCATGACACTGAACGCCGTCACAATGGTGCCCGAAAAGATGGTGGAGGAGGCTCTTGCCCAGCCGTCATTTCAGGTTCTTGCGCCGGATAGCAGCCTGTGGCTCAATCAGATTGATCGCCGCTGGGCTGAAGCGCACGCTGCCGGCGAAGCCGAAGAAAGCATCATTCCGATTGGGTACCGGCGTTTTAGCGACCCTGTCCGTTACGCCACCAGCCCGATCGTGATTGCGGCGTGGGAGACGGTTGCGCAAGAGATGGGTTGGCCCGGCCAAGCGATCGGCTGGCAGGCTATTCAACGCAAAGCGACCGAAGATCCCAATTTCAAGTGGAATCACCCCAGCACCGGGCACGCCAGCGGATTGCTTGCCACTCTGGCTGAGTTCTACGCCGGCGCCGGGTTGACGCGCGGTCTTACCGCCGAAGCGGCAACGGCGCAGCCAACGCTCGACTATGTCCGCGCGGTAGAGTCTACCGTGCGCTTCTACGGCGAAGGGGAAGATGTCATCGTGCAGCGATTGTCGGCAGAGGGCCGCAATTTCCTGGATGCCTTCGTCACTCAGGAGCAGGTGGTCATCGCCTGGAATCAATCGCAGTCCGGCGAGCGCCTTATCGCCCTTTACCCCGCCGAGGGCACGCTCTGGGCCGACCATCCGCTGGCGTTGTTGGAGCTGGGCGCCGACGGCGAGACGCCTCTCACGGACAATCAGCGGCGCACTTATCGCGCTTTTGTGGATTACCTCACATCCGCCGATATCCAACATCAGTTGCTTTTAGCCGGGTATCGCCCGGCAGAGATGAGCTTGCAATTGGGTGAAGGCGACAGTCCTTTTGCCGCAACCGATGCGGTGGACTGGCGCCAGCCTCAGACGACCCTGCAAATTCCATCCGAGAGTGTCGTGTCCGTTGTTCAAAATGTCTGGTGGTATACCAAACGACCTACTCACGTATTGTTGGTGGTGGACACCAGTGGTAGCATGGAAGAAAACGACAAGATCGGCCTGACAAAAGTCGCTCTGAGCTCCTTTGTCGAGCAAATCCGCGGCGATCGCGACCAGGTGGGCTTGATTGCCTTCTCAACGGGTGTTCAGACGTTGCGTTCCTTGAGACTCCTGGACGACGCCGGGCGCGCCGATATGCAGACTGCCATTACGGCTTTGGAAGCGCGCGGAAATACTGCGCTCATTGATGGGGTGTGGGATGCCTATACTGCACTCCAACTCGCCAACGATCCCGAAGCTATCAATGCAATTGTGGTGATGACTGACGGACAGGAAAACAACAGTTCGCATACGATGAATGAACTTCGCCAGCGTTTTCAGCAGGAAAAGGGATTTCAGGTGGTCATCTTTACCATTGCCTTTGGAGACGACGCCGATGAGGATGTGATGAGCACAATGGCCGAAATCGGCGGTGGGCAGTTCCGTCGCGCAAATGAGACGGACATTCAGGAACTGTACAAAATCATCTCAACTTACTTTTAAAAGAAGGCCCTATGTCCAAGACCCAGTCAACTTTAGATAAAAAAGCGCGTAGGGCAACGTTTCAATACGCGTTGATGCGCTGGGAAAGCGCGGTCATCATCGGCGGCACGATTCTTTTGTCGTTTTTCTTGCCGAATCCGTTGCCGGGATGGCCGGTTTGGGGATGGCCGGCGTTGGGCGGGCTGGCCCTGGTCCTCATCATTGTTTCCAGCATGACCGATACCCAAACCAATACCAAGGTGCAGTTGGCGCTCTTTCAGGAGCAGTTCGATCTGCGGAAACTGGTGGACACAGTGTTGCAGCGTGAAGTGATGCAATCGCTGGAATACTATAGCCGCATCAAGGAACATGCCGCGCAACAACGCTCCGGCCTGATCAAAGAACATCTTTTGGACACGATGCGCCAGCTCGAGGATTGGGTCAGCAATATCTACAAACTCGCCCTGCAACTCGATCGTTACCGGCACGACCCTTTGTTGGCCCAAGAGCGTGAATCTGTGCCCAAGGAGTTGGAGACGCTGGCTTCGCGTCGCCACCAGGAAAGTAACTCCGAAGTCGGCGCGCGCCTGGATGAGGTGATCGAGGGTAAGCGCAAGCAGTGGGATTCGCTCAAGGCTCTCGACGACCGCATGCAGCAGGCCGAGTTGCAGCTTGAGCAGAGCAATACGGCATTGGCGACGGTGTACAGTCAGCTTCAATTGATCGGCGCACAGGATATTCAGAGCGGGCGATCGGAACGGCTACAACAGGATATCCGTGATCAAATTGGGCGACTGAACGATTTGGTGAGCAGTATTAACGAAGTTTACGATTATCAAGGGAATTAGGCGGCAGGGAACAGGGATTCAGCTCTATAAGTTTTTGCCTGTTTTCTCCCCTTCAGTTCTCAGTCTGGAGGCATTGATGAAACGAGTATTTTTGTGCATCATAGTGATCCTTACGTTGGCAGGATGCGGCGGCGGAGCAAAAACGCCGACAAAAGGCGACGTGATCGTGTACGTGGCCGTGCCGTTGAGCGGTTTTCAAGCAAATGGCGGGCAAACCGTTTTGGGTGGCGTGCGCCTGGCCGCAGAAGAGATCAACCGGCGGGGGGGTCTGGAAGGGTATCGCGTGGTGGTGCGCCCGCTGGACGACGAGTCTGATAGTGATGTCGCGGTATCTCAGGTGGCGCAAATTCAGGAGGCGTTGAACAAAGGGGAACGGGTCATCGCCGTGATCGGACATTTGAACAGCGGACAGACGTTGGCCGCGATGGAGTTGTACAAAGACCTGCCGATCATCGTGATTACTCCCACATCCTCGGAGCAGAGTTTGAGCCAACGCGGTTACGCCAACTTTTTCCGCGTCAACGCCAGCGATGACATTCAGGCAGCCGTGGATGCGCGCTTTCTCACCGAGAAGTTGGGCGTGAAGCGCGTGGCCGTGGTTTTCAACAACACCGAGTACGGCAAGGGCTTGTCAGCGGCGCTGATCAAAGAATTGGAAGGACGGGGCGGGCAGGCGGTTGCCCAGATTGAAGTCGAAGAGGGCCAGAGCACCTACGCCGAGGAGATTCCTCAAATCCAGGCGGCATCGCCTGAGGCGATTTTCTACGCCGGTTACGAAATTGAGACGCCTTTCTTGCGCTACGCTCTGACGAAAGCGGGCGTCACGGTTCCGATGCTTGCCAGCGATGGCGCTTTCCTCGCGGCGACCATTGATGATTCCGACGGCACCGCCGAAGGTCTGTACGTCAGCGCTTTCGCGCCCAGCCCGCGCCAGGCCGCCGATGCGCAGTGGTTCGAGGCTTACCAGGTCGTGGAATACCGCAACCCCGATACGTATTCGGTCAACGGTTATGTGGCGATGCAAGTCCTGATCGAAGGCGTCAATAAGGCCGGTTCGCTGGACGCGACCAAAGTCGCCAATGCGCTCCATCAAAGCCCGGTCCCAACACTGTTGAACAGCCTGACGTATCAACCTAACGGCGACCTGATAGACGCAAAAATTTGGATTTATCAGGTGAACAACGGAGAGTTCACACAGGTAGAGTGGTAAAATTATAACGATCCCGGATCACGGTGGCGAGAAAAACCGGGCCGGGTAAAATAGAGAGAAGCGCGCACTGACCGCTGAATGCCAATCGCCTTGTGACGACGATTGCCCTACAGCGGTCAGTGGCTATTTTTAGAGGAATTCAACATAAACCTGCGGTTCACCAGCGGTTGGATGAAAATCACGGCCTTGCAGGCCAAGAGATAAAAGGGTAGTGTTTTTTCGAGCCGGGG